>JAPOVR010000086.1 GCA_026708005.1 Actinomycetes bacterium | reverse complement strand
TGTCGTCAGCTCGTGTCGTGAGATGTTGGGTTAAGTCCCGCAACGAGCGCAACCCCTGTTCCATGTTGCCAGCGGATTATGCCGGGGACTCATGGAAGACTGCCGGTGACAAACCGGAGGAAGGTGGGGACGACGTCAAGTCAGCATGCCCCTTACGCTCTGGGCTACACACGTGCTACATTGGCCGGTACAAAGGGCGGCAAACCCGCGAGGGGGAGCGAATCCCAAAAAGCCGGTCCCGGTTCGGATTGGAGGCTGAAATTCGCCTCCATGAAGGCGGAGTTGCTAGTAATCGCGGATCAGCAATGCCGCGGTGAATACGTTCCCGGGCCTTGTACACACCGCCCGTCACACCACGAAAGCTGGCAACGCCCGAAGCCGGTCGCCCAACCCGCAAGGGAGGGAGCCGTCGAAGGTGGGGTTGGTGATTGGGGTGAAGTCGTAACAAGGTAGCCGTAGCGGAAGCTGCGGCTGGATCACCTCCTTTCTAGGGATGCCGAAGCTCTTACTTCGGCAGGCGTCCGCCCGTTTGATGGCCCGGCTTTTGGCCGGAGTCCGTCCGGTGTCGGGCTCGCCTGGAACGAACGTCGACCTCGTGCGCGGAGCGCTGTTGAGTTTTGAGAGACTGCGTTGGCGGTCTCGCGGATGCTCGCGTTCGCGCGTACCTTGAAAACTCCATAGCGACAAACACGGTGTTCTTCATGATCAAGAGACGAAGGGCACACGGTGGATGCCTTGGCGCTAGAGGCCGATGAAGGACGTGGGCGGCTGCGATAAGCCCGGAGTAGGTGCTGACCAACCTCTGATCCCGGGATGTCCGAATGGGGGAACCCACGCGTGGTAATGCGCGCGTACACTTGCCTGAATCCATAGGGCAAGTGGGGTAAGCGGGTGAACTGAAACATCTAAGTAACCCGAGGAAAGGAAAGAAACCTCGACTCCCTGAGTAGTGGCGAGCGAAAGGGGAATAGCCCAAACTTCGATGGATTGATAGGCGGCAGCCGTTGCCATCGGGGGGTTGTAGGATCTGGCTAGATCTGTCTGCCGGCAGATCGGGAAGTTACAAAGTCATGTGTTAGCCGAAGCGGGTGGAAACTCGCGCCAGAGAAGGTAAAGGCCCTGTAGGCGAAAGCATGTGGCCTTCCTTGCCAGACACCTGAGTACGGCCGGGCACGGGAAACCCGGTCGGAAGCTACGGGGCCCACCCCGTAAGGCTAAGTACCTGCTAGCGACCGATAGTGAACTAGTACCGTGAGGGAAAGGTGAAAAGTACCCCTGTAGGGGAGTGAAATAGTACCTGAAACCGTGTGCTTACAAGCGGTCGGAGCAGGCTTTGGCCTGTGACGGCGTGCCTTTTGCATAATGAGCCAGCGAGTTGCTGTTCGGCGGCGAGGTTAAGGAAACGGAGCCGTAGCGAAAGCGAGTCTTAAGAGGGCGTTTTAGTCGTCGGACGCAGACCCGAAACTGAGTGATCTACCCATGGGCAGGTTGAAGCGGGGGTAAGACCCCGTGGAGGGCCGAACCGACCTCGGTTGAAAACGGGGCGGATGACCTGTGGGTCGGAGTGAAAGGCTAATCAAACTCAGAGATATCTGGTTCTCCCCGAAATATATTTAGGTATAGCGTCACGTGTTCAGCATCGGCTGTAGAGCACTGTTTGGGCTAGGGGGCCTACCAGCTTACCGACCTCAGACAAACTCCGAATACCGATGCTCTAGAGCGTGGCAGTCAGAGTGTGGGGGATAAGCTTCATGCTCGAAAGGGAAACAGCCCAGACCGTCGGCTAAGGTCCCTAATTCTCGACTAAGTGGTAAACGATGTTCGGTTGCCGAGACAACCAGGATGTTGGCTTAGAAGCAGCCACCATTGAAAGAGTGCGTAACAGCTCACTGGTCAAGTGTCCGAGCGCGGATAATGTAACGGGGCTGAAGTCGAGAACCGAAGCCGCGGGCCCCGGGGGTGACCTCGGGGCGGTAGGGGAGCGTTCCTAGGCTGCTGAAGCGGCGGCGACAAGCTAGCTGTGAAGGCCTAGGAAGTGAGAATGCTGGCACGAGTAACGAAAGAGGGGCGAGAAACCCCTCCACCGAATGCCCAAGGGTTCCTGAGTAAAGCTAATCTGCTCAGGGTTAGTCGGGACCTAAGCCGAGGCCGATAGGCGTAGGCGATGGCCAACCGGTTGATATTCCGGTACCACGTATCCCCCGTTAAACCGAGGGGGTGACGAGGTAGGCTAGGGAAACCCAGGCGGTGGTTGACCTGGGGCAACCGAGTAGGAGGTCGCGTAGGAAAAACCGCGCGGCGTAACTCTGAGACGGGAAGTCGAGCCGTTAGGCGAAGTTCCTGAAGCCATGCCTCCAAGAAAATCCTCTAGGAAGGCGGAGCGTGCCCGTACCCCAAACCGACACAGGTGGGCAGGTAGAGAATACCAAGGTGATCGGAAGAACCCTCGTTAAGGAACTCGGCAAAATGGCCCCGTAACTTCGGGAGAAGGGGCGCCTCGTTAGGGTGATGGCCTACGCGGCCGGAGCCTGAAGAGGCCGCAGCGAAACGGCCCAAGCGACTGTTTATCAAAAACACAGGTCTCTGCGAAGTCGAAAGACGACGTATAGGGGCTGACGCCTGCCCGGTGCCGGAAGGTCACGAGGAGGGGTTAGTCTTCGGACAAAGCCCTGAATCTAAGCCCCGGTAAACGGCGGCCGTAACTATAACGGTCCTAAGGTAGCGAAATTCCTTGTCGGGTAAGTTCCGACCTGCACGAATGGCGTAACGACTTGGGCGCTGTCTCAACGAGGGATCCGGTGAAACTGTAGTCTCGGTGAAGATGCCGAGTACCCGTGGCTGGACGGAAAGACCCCGTGAACCTTTACTGCAGCTTGATGTTGAAGTCTGGCACAGGTCGTCCAGGATAGGTGGGAGGCTTTGAAGCGAGGGCGCTAGCTTTCGTGGAGCCACCCTTGGGATACCACCCTTCTTGTTCTGGGCTTCTAACCCGATGCCGTGATCCGGGTCGGGAACAGCGTCAGGTGGGCAGTTTGACTGGGGCGGTCGCCTCCTAAAATGTAACGGAGGCGCACAAAGGTTCCCTCAGCACGGTTGGAAATCGTGCGCAGAGTGTAAAGGCACAAGGGAGCTTAACTGCGAGACTGACAAGTCGAGCAGATGCGAAAGCAGGTCTTAGTGATCCGGCGGTTGAGAGTGGAATTGCCGTCGCTCAACGGATAAAAGGTACTCCGGGGATAACAGGCTGATCCTCCCCAAGAGTCCACATCGACGGGAGGGTTTGGCACCTCGATGTCGGCTCGTCGCATCCTGGGGCTGGAGTAGGTCCCAAGGGTTGGGCTGTTCGCCCATTAAAGCGGTACGCGAGCTGGGTTCAGAACGTCGTGAGACAGTTCGGTCCCTATCCGCCATGGGCGCTGGAGACTTGAGAGGAGTCGTCCCTAGTACGAGAGGACCGGGACGAACAGACCTCTGGTGTATCAGTCGTCGTGCCAACGGCGCTGCTGGTTAGCTACGTCTGGACGGGATAACCGCTGAAAGCATCTAAGCGGGAAGCCCACCTCGAGATGAGGTCTCCCATCCCCTTGAGGGAGTAAGGGTCGTGGTAGACGACCACGTTGATAGGCGGGACGTGTAAGCACGGCGACGTGTTCAGCGGACCCGTACTAATAGCCCGAGGTCTTGATTTACGAATGCCGTAGTCGCTATGGAGTTTTGAGGGTACGTGCAGCGTAAATCTCACAAGTTTCCGGTGGTCATAGTGGTGGGGAAACACCTCTTCCCATTCCGAACAGAGAAGTTAAGCCCACCCACGCCGATGGTACTTGGAGGGAGACCTCCCGGGAGAGTAGGTAGCCGCCGGAATCCCTGTTAGAGAGGGCCCGACCAGGCCCTCTCCGTTTCTTCGGAGCGTCGACGCTGAGGAGAATGGGTCGTGCCGGCGCAAGTGCGGAGGCTGCCGCAGCGTGAGCAGTGCTTAGAGGGCTTTACCTCGTGGCGTGGGCAAGGCGAGACCACGCTATGGGGCGAACGTCGGGCGCTGGCACGCCTGCTGGGGTGCGGAGGCCGCCCAGACGAGCAGCCGGGTGGGGTCGAGCTCGGGGGCGTGTGCGTGCAGGTGCGGAGGCTGCCCTGTGGGGAGAACGTCGGGCGCTGGCACGCGTGCCGGGGAACCGGCCTCCGCGTCGGTGGCTCGCCGGCGTGCACGTCTCTTGACGGGTCGTGTTGCAAGCCTGGCACAGGTGGCTTGTAATCTGGCGGGGTTCCCGCGCTAGCCTCAAAGGTGGGTGGCGGCTCGGGGTGGCCCCTTCGGCGCGGGTGGTATGTCCCGAGCGGACGGGTCACTTTCGGCCAGCGAAGGGGGTGGGACGGACGCTCCTCTGCGCCCCCTTGCAGGCTGTGGCGTCGCCGTCCGGGAGGTTCTGACGCGTGAGGAACAGCGATCCTGGGCCACCGTGCAGCCTTAGCCTGGCTCCTCGGCAAGACCAGGCCGCGCTCCGGCACCTCCCAGCTCCCAGGGAGCTCTGGGCCGAGCGAGACGCCTGGGGGCTAGGGCTGGGCGCTGTCCTGGCCGCTCGTGGCTTGCGCTTCGTCGTCCATCGCCCGGAGCAGCCTGACCCGCTCGGCGAGCGGGGGGTGCGTCGAGAACATCGCGGCGATCCCCTCGTCGGCGAAGGGGTTGATCGTGTACAGCGGTTCGGTGGCGGGGTTTGCCTCGAAGTTGACCAACCCTGAGGCGTGGTCAAGGTGCAGGAGCGAGTCGGCGACAGCTGCGGGTGACTCACAGGCGGCTGCGGCCGCCGCATCGGCGGCGAGATCACGCCGCGGCGAGAGCATGAGGTTCGCGAGACTTGCTGCAAGCGGCCCGAGAACGACGAGCAGTACCTGCTGGAAGACCAGACCGAACCTGCTCATCTCGAGGGTCGCGCCTGTGATGACGACCGTGACCGTCTGTACGAGGACGTCCCAGGAGCGGACATGAGCGAGTTCGTGCGCAACGACACCTTCGAGCTCTGCGGGCGCTGCCATCGACAAGAGGCCTCGGCTGACGACCAGCGTTGACCGGTTGGGCGTGCGGCCGACGGCAAGCGCTCGTGGGTGGCCGTCGTCGATCACTGCGAGCTTGACTGCCCCTGTTCCAACTCGCCGGGCGAGCCGCTTGACCATCGAGGCGAACGCCGGTGCGCCGGCCGGGAGCAGCTCGCGAGCGCCCAGCATCCCGAGGATGACTCGGTCACCGGAGTAGACGAGCATGCCCGAGCTCAGCAGCGCGACGACGAGGAGCACGCCTCCGGCTCGGGCGCCGCCAAGCCACCAGCCGAGCACCGTGAACGCCGCCGCGAAGCCTCCCAGCAGGAGTGCGACCTTGGCGATGTTCCGCGCGGCTGCCAGCTGGGGGCGCGGCATCGTGTGCCCGGCGCTACCGGGCGTCGCCGTCGTCCCCCGTGAAGCCTTGCGGGGGCCAGTCCGGCTCGGGAGCATCGCAGCGGCTCGAGCAGTGGAGCGACGCGACGTTCTGCAGCGGGACGAGGATGTGACCGTTCAGCTCGATGTGCGGCACGCCATCGACAACCCCGTAGGCGGTGAGCACCCCGTCGATGTACTCGCCGCCGAAGAGGCCGACATCAATCTGCTCACCTTTGTACTTGTTGGATAGCTCCTCCACGCCGGTCACTCTAGATGATGGATTCCAGGATCTGGCGCGACCGGCGTTTCGGACGGGTCGTCTTGGCCGCTCTTTGCTCGAAACGGCTTTCGCGGGCGGCAATCCCAGCGTGAGCGCCGTGTCTGGCGAGCTCGTTGAGGTGTGCCCGGCGCGGCCTTCGAAGCGCCCTAAGGGCAGCCCGCCTCCACCCACCACCCGGGGAGGGTAGCCGAGCAGAGCACTCACGGTGTCACAAGAGTGCCACAGAAGCGTTACGCATTTGCTCCATGAACCGCCCCACGAACCTCCACCAGCTCCGCGGCTAGCTCTGCCGTCAACTCTGCGCAGCCTCGGCCGTCCTCGGGCGCAGGGCGGGAAGGCACCAGTGCCTCCCTCCTGTGGCAAGTCTGTGCTGCTCCGGCCGACCTCCTGCCGCTTTCCAGCTTGCCGGGCCAGCTTCCTGCTCCTGCTGCTGTGCACACGCAGCCGCGATCGCCGCCGCTCGCTCCCACCCCCTTTGTCCCTGCTGCTCGTCTTCGCCGCTTGCCTCAACCTTCAGGTCGCACTGCGCGTATGTCGTTGATCGGCGCTTCAGACTGGCCTTGCCTCTGCTGCCGCCCCCTCTGGCCGACCTCACCCTGCCGCTTGACCCGACGGCCACCTCGCCGCGCTGCTTGGCCTGGCAGCGGCTCGGCTCGGCCGCCGCTTACCCCAGCCTACGGCGCACCGAACCGACTCGGCGGTGCAGGCCCATCGGTGGCGGCGTGGTTGGGCGGCAGGGCCGCCGGTGATAGCACGCCCAAGACGTGTGCTCGGCTCGACAGGGCGGGCAGCCATTGGTAAGCGGCACCCAGTGCAGCGGCTGGGAACGGCAGGGCGGATGCCCGCGGGAACACCACCCGAAGCGACGGGTGACGGCGGTGCTCGGGTATCGTTGGCCACCGCTCGTCGATGGATCTGCAGCTGACGGACAAGGTATGCGTGGTCACCGGCTCCTCGGCCGGCATCGGCCTGGAGACAGCGCGGCTGCTCGCGGCCGAGGGCGCCCGGGTTGTCGTCAACGGGCGCAACCAGGATGCGGTTGCGGCCTCGGCGCAGGAGGTGGGTGCCGCTCTCGGAGTCGCTGCAGATATGGCGGATCCCGATGCGCCGGCCACGCTGATCGAGACCGCCGAGCAGGAGCTCGGCCGCGTCGACTGCCTCGTGAACAACGTCGGGCTGGCGCGCCAAGTCGACTTCCTCGCGCTCGGAGATGACGACTGGGACGAGCTGTGGCAGCTCAACGTGATGAGCTACATCCGCGCGATCCGCGCGGTGCTCACGGGGATGCGCGAGCGCGGCTACGGGCGCATCGTCAACGTCAGCTCGACTGCCGGCAAGCGGCCGTCGACAGGCATGCCAGACTACACGGTAACGAAGGCCGCTGTCCTCTCGCTGTCGCGCCTCGTTGCCGACCTGTACACGAAGGACGGCATCCTCTGCAACGCGGTGACACCCGGCCCCACGGCATCGCCAGCGTGGCTGGCCGAGGGCGGGTTGGCCGAGCAGGCGATGGCGAAGTCTGGGAAGAGCCGCGCCGAGGTGCTCGAGGCGGTCGGCAAGGGACGTCCTCTTGGCCGACTCGCCGAGCCTGCGGAGATCGCGGCGGTGATCGCCTTCCTCTGCTCCGAGCGAGCCAGCTACGTGACGGGCGCTGCGTGGAGCGCGGACGGGGGCACCATCCCAGTGATCATTTGAGGCGGTGCTGCAGCCGACCGCGCCGAGTACGCTGGCACGGTGACCCACACTGCTGAGCGCAGCGCGGCCGCCTCGTTCGCTGATGAGGTGCGCGAGCGCGAGCAGGCATGGCTGTCGGCCGATGCGGTTCACTCCTATTCGCATCGAGGTCGGGCGGAGGCGGAGGAGGAGTGGGGGCTACGCACGCCGTTCCAGCGCGATCGCGACCGGATCGTGCACTCGAAGGCCTTCCGACGCCTGAAGCACAAGACGCAGGTGTTCATCGCGCCGCGGGGCGACCACTTCCGCACCCGGCTGACGCACACGCTGGAGGCCTGCGGCATCGCACGCACGGTTGCGCGAGCGCTCCACCTGAACGAGGATCTCACCGAGGCGATCGCGCTCGGCCACGACCTCGGCCATCCACCCTTCGGCCACACCGGCGAGGAGGCGCTCGATCTGGCGCTCAGCGAGCACGCCGGCCGCTCGTTCCACCACAACGAGCACTCGCTGCGCATCGTCGAGGTGCTCGAGCACGAGGGCCGCGGTCTCAACCTCACGTGGGAGGTGCGGGACGGTATCCTGCACCACACCGGCCATGGCGAGCCCTCCACGCTCGAGGGCAAGATCGTGCGCCTCGTCGATCGCGTGGCCTACCTCAACCACGACATCGACGATGCGATCCGCGCCGGCATCCTCTCGGCAAGCGACCTCCCACGCGACGAGATCAGGCTGCTGGGGACAACCGGAGGCGGGCGCATCGATACGCTCGTGCACGACGTCGTCGAGGCTTCGAGGCTCGAGGGCGGCATCGCCCAGGGCAGGGAGATCGGCAGGGCCATGTTGAAACTCCGGGAGTTCATGTTCGACCGGGTGTACCTCGGCCCAAGCGCACAGCGCGAGCGCGAGCGGGCGCTCTCGACCGTACGCCGCATCTTCGACCACCTGATCGTGCATCCTGAGGAGCTTCCGCCCGATGGCGTCGGTGATCTGGCCGAGCGTGTGACCGACTACGTTGCCGGCATGACCGACCGTTTTGCGCTCGCGTGGCGCTGATCAAGCGCACCTCGGTCGAGCAGGCGGTCGACGCCGCGAACATCGTCGAGATCGTCGAGACGCGCACGCCGCTGCGCCGGGTGGGTACGCGGTACGTGGGGCGCTGCCCGTTCCATGAGGAGCGAACACCGAGCTTCTCGGTGAACGCCGAGCGGAAGCTCTACCACTGCTTCGGGTGCGGTGCGGGCGGGGATCTGCTGCGGTTCGTGCAGGAAACCGAAGGGCTTGACTTCGTCGGTGCTGTCGAGTGGCTTGCCGATCGCTACAGGGTGAAGCTCGAGTACGAGGAGGTCTCTCCACAGGCCGAGCAGGCCCGCTCGCGCCGGGATCGTCTCTTCGGACTGCTCGATGCGGCTGCGCGCTTCTACGAGCGACATCTGTGGGAGACCGAGGAGGGGGAGCCGGCCCGCAACTACCTGGCCGAGCGGGGGTTTGGCCAGGACGTGTGCCGCGAGTTCCGGCTGGGGCTGTCGCCGGGCGGCCCAACACTTCCGGCCAAGGCGAGGCAGCGAGGCTACACCAACGAGGAGCTTGCCGCCGCGGGGCTCATCAACCGAGGGGGCATGGACTACTTCGGCCATCGGCTGACGTTTCCGCTCGCCGACACGCGGGGCCGGGTGGTGGGGTTTGGGGCGCGGCGGCTCGAGTGGGTCGACGATCCCCGCGCCAAGTACGTCAACTCCCCCGAGGGCGAGGTCTTCCAGAAAGCGTCGCTTGTGTACGGGCTTCATGCCGCGCGCTCGGTCGTTGCCAAGAGCGACCGGGCGATCATCGTCGAGGGCTACACCGATGTGCTCGCGCTGCGCCAGGCGGGCTTACCCGACGTCGTGGCGTCGATGGGAACCTCGCTGACCGAGCAGCAGCTGCGCGAGCTGGGGAGGCTCACGCGGCGTGTGTTCCTCTGCTTCGACTCGGATACGGCCGGCGAGGCAGCGACGCTGCGCGGGATGGAGCTGGCGTTGCGGCAGGGGTTCGACGTGCGGGTGGTTGCCCTGCCTCCGGGGCTTGATCCGGCCGATGCGGCCGATGAGTTCGCGGGCCGGCTCGAGGGTGCGGAGGGGTACCTGCTCTACCGCGTGCGGCTCGAGCTTCAGCGCGCTCCGAGTCGGCAGGAGGCGTTCGAGCGCGTTGGTGAGATCCTCAAGGCGGCCGAGGTTTCCCCCGACCGCGACGAGGCCGAGCGGCTTGCGACCGACCGTCTCGACCTGCCGCCTGGGGCGTTTTCGAGATTTGCGCCGGGCAGGCACCGTGGCGACGCATCGCCGGAGGAAGGGCCTGGCGCAGTGAGCCCGCGCATCCTCAAGGCCGGCGACCGCCTCGAGCGCGACGCGCTCGCCGGCTGCATCGCCAACGCTGGCCTTCAGCGGGCGCTCGCCGAGCTCTCGCCTGAGTACTTCGACTCCGCGTTTCACCGGGCGCTCTACGAGCATCTCGTGGATGGCACCGAGACATCGCCGGCGGGGGTCGAGCTGCTCGCAGAGCTGGACGCGCGTGCGGCGGATGAAGGCATCGACGAAGCAACGGCGAGCCAGCTGCTCCTTCAGCTCCGCGAGCGCCACCTGCGGCGGCAGCTTGACGACGCGACGCTCAGTGAGGCGACCGAGCGTGTGATCAAGCTGCAGGCCGCGCTTGCCAAGGTGCGCGACGCGGTGAGGGAGCTCGGCTAGCGCTAGGCGGCGCGAATCGGCGGCGTGCGGCTGGTATGGCTGCATGGATGTTGGCACGACCCTGCGGCGACATGGGCGTCGGCGGCGTTCAGCTGGCGCTCCCGTTGGGGCGCGGCTCAGGCGCCGCCCGCGCCCGCGTGTAGAGGCTGCTGGGGTTCTCTTCGGGGCGGGCTGCCCGCCTTTTCCAGAGCCGGGCCTGGCCCGTCGCGGCTTGCCCACCCACGCGTCGCCGGCCGCTAGCCCGCTCGGCTCGCTCTCCCTACCCACCTCGCCAGAGCCTGCCTCCCTGTCGTCACTACCGTCCTTGCGGATGGCAGTGCATCCCGCGCTAGCCCATCGCCGCCCGACGGGTGAGAGGTTTTTCGTTGATGGGCAAGTGGACAATGGCCGCCGCGACCCCGAAAGCCACCCCGGCCCACCAAATTGCGTCATACGATCCAATGCGGTCATAGAGATAGCCGCCCAGCCACACGCCGAGGAAGCCCCCGATTTGGTGTGAGAGGAAGACGACCCCGAACAGCGTTGCAAGGTAGCGAACACCAAAGACTTTCTCGACGATGCCAACGGTCAGCGGTACGGTGGAAAGCCACAGCAGACCCATCACCGAGGCGAAGACGTAGATGGCTAGCTCTGTCTTGGGAAAGATGAGCAGCAACAGGATGGCCAAGGCTCTCAGGGAGTAGATTCCGGCCAGGCCGTATTTCTTCGACCAGCGCTGGCCGAACACTCCACTGGCAAATGAGCCGATGATGTTGAAGAGACCAATGAGTGAGATAGCAATGGCGCCGACGAACGGTGCCAAACCAAGATCCTGAACGTATGCCGGGAAGTGCACGGTGACAAAGGCCACGTGGAAGCCGCAGACGAAGAACCCAGCGGTCAACAGGATGTATCCGCGGTGGTCACGTGCCTCTGACAACGCCTGGCGCAGGGTCTGATCGGTAGTCAACCCCTGACTGGCCGCCACGGTGTTGGACAAAGCACACGCCAGCGGAATGATCACCAGCGTGATGGCCGCCAAGAGAAGCAGGGCCGTGTGCCAACCGTACGCTCCGATAAATCCCTGGGCTACAGGTGAGAAGACCACCTGGCCAAGCGACCCGGCAGCGGTGCCAACCCCGAGCACCAGCGAACGCCGACCGGGGCTCACCACTCGTACCATGGCGGCAAGAGCCAGTGAGAAGGCGGTGAAAGCAACCCCAGTCCCCACTGCAATCCCACCAGCCAGGTGCAGCAGGGAAGGACTCTCTGCTTCCGCCATGCCCCAAACGCCCAGTGCGTAGATGGCCGCTCCACCAGCCAAGACGTAACGAGGGCCGTACCGGTCAGCAAGCGCACCGGCGATCGGCAGCGCAACACCCCACAGGAGATTCTGGAGCGCCAGGGCTAGCGCAAAGGTCTCGCGGCTCCAATCCTGATCAATCGTCATCGGGGACAGGAAGAGGCCGAAAGAGGAACGCACCCCGTAGCCGACCAGCGAGATGAGACAGCCAGCCACCATCACCATCGCCACTTTCTGCCAGTTCGGCATGCGAGCTCCCGAGGCGGTCATCGCTCTAATCTACTTCCCGGCGCCCGGGACGAACCAGCTCCCCTTGGGGTAAAGGCACGGTTTTCCGGACAAGAACTCATGCCGATCATCGAGAGAACCGGCCGTGTGGTTCGGGGTTCAGTCTGGTGGCGAGCGGCATGTTAAGTGGAGAGCAGTGTTGGTAGCCGCGAACGCCCCCTGCGGCGGCAGCTCGACGACACCACGTGCAGCGAGGTGCCCGAGCGTGTGGACAAGCCGTAGGCCGCGCTCCCCAAGATACGCCATGCCGTGAGGGAACACCGCTAGCCGAGGTGGGCACGGGGCGTGCGGCTCGCGTGGCTGCGTGGCCCAATGGCGCTGGCGCGGCCGTTGGCGTGCCGGGCTGTGGGCGGCGCGTGCGGGGCGTGGGGTCGTGTGGATTGTCCGGCCGAGCCGGTGGACGGTTGGGGCATCTCCTCGGTGCGCTTAGAGGCAGCCGCGGTTGGCGTGGTCTGTCTGAGGGCGGCCGGGAGGCCTCCCTGCTGCGCGGGAGGGGCTGGCGCGCCTCGCGAGACGGCTGCGCCGCCGCAAAGCGCACAAAGAGCAGCCCGCCTCCCACCCACAACCCGGGGGGAGGGTAGCTCAGCGGGGCGCACAGGTTTGTCACAGAAGCGTCACGAAACTGTGCCAACTCTCCGTGCGGCCACACCGCCAGCCCACGGGACGCCGCAGGCAGCGCCTCCGGTTCTGCAGGGCAACTCTTCGCTCTGCCACATCGCCGGTCCACCCGGCCGCTGCCCTGCGCGCAGAAGCCGTGGGTGCTCTTCGTCGCAGGCTCGCCCGGCACCACTGCAGACCACCCGCCGTCGCTTTGTCGGGCCTGGCCCGCGCCGACCCGCCCGCGCCCGCTTCCCAGCCCGCGCGTGTCTGCCATGCTTACCCGACTACCCGTCCACCCGCTCACGCCCTCGCAACGGTTCGCCGCCGCCGCCCGGCTAGCTCGTCCGGGGCTGGGCCTGGCTACAATCAGACAGCTTTGGCCGGGCAATGACCCGGTTGGTGGTCCCCGGTAGCTCAATCGGTAGAGCATCCGGCTGTTAACCGGAGGGTTGCTGGTTCGAGTCCAGCCCGGGGAGTGAATAATGTCCTGGTAATGGACATGTTTCCTGTGTGCTAGCGGGAAGAAAGCCCCGTTTTTCTACTGGTCGGGTTCGGTTGTGTGGCCGAATATGCGTGTTTCGCCTTTCTCGGCGGCGCCGGGGAAGCTGGTTTGGCCAGCGTGGAGGTAGCGTTCGGTGATCGAGCCTTGGGAGTGGCCGGCGCGGTGTTGGATGTAGATGCTGGGGTGGCCGGCGGCTGCTTCGGCGGCGAGTGCTGAGCGGCGGAGGTCGTGGAACGGCCTGAACGGTTTGGTGATCCCGGCGTGTCAGAGTGCTTGGCGCATGTATTTGGACAGCATGGAGGGGTCGGCGGCGTTGCCGGTGTGTGGGTTGGGGAAGGCGAGTTCGTCGTTACCCTTGTACGGGGTTTGCTGCCACCAGTCGGCGAGCACTGCGGTGGTGCGCGGCCCGAGCGTGATTGTGCGGCGGGAGGCCCGGCTTTTCAGGGTGGTTATCTCGCCTCCGACGAGCGCCTCCCTTGCGTGTAGCCGCCTTTCGAGGAGTTCGATGTCCCGCCATTGGAGGGCGAGCAGCTCGCCGCCCCTGAGCGCTGTCCCGAGCGCGACGAGGGTGATCGTTTTGGCGAACGCCCACCGGCTCCGGTCGTCGTTGTTGTCGGCGACTTCGGTCAGTTGGTCGTAGGCGGTGGTGAGGCGGGTGATCTCTGCGTTGGTGAGGATGTTCATTTCGGGTGCTTCGACCCGTGGCCTGTCAACCGCGGCGACGGGGTTGGTGTGGATCAGTCGCCAAACGACGGCGCGTCTGAGCATGACGTTGAGGAGGAGCAGATGGTTCGTGAGTGTCTTGGGCGAAAGCCCTTCGCCTGTTTTTCTGAGATGTAGGTGTCGACCAGGTCGGGTCTGGCCTCGAGGTCTTGGAGGGGGAGGTGGCCGAGCGCGGGCAGCAGGTGGTTGTCGAGGCTGCTGCGGTAGCCGGCGATGGTTGTTGGTTTCAGGTTCCGCCCGGGCAGGTATTCGTTCATGAAACGGTCGGCGAACGTCTCGAAGGTGATCTCGTCGGGTTGACGCCAGCGTTCGCGGTGGACAAGCGGCAGGCGTTTCCCGAACTCCCGTTCGGCTTTCTGTTCGGTCCATCCCTCTGCTTCGCGGCCGAGGGTCTGCATGACCTGCCGCCCGGTGGCGTCTTTGAACTTGATCCGCCAACTGGTGCCGTGTCGGCCCTGGTAGCGGACGACTGCCGCCCCGTCAGGCACCAGAGAAGCCCGGACGGTCAAGCCAGCGAAATACGGAACAGAAGAACCCGGCTCTCCTGGAGTCGTTCATGCGGCGCCTGTCCTTTCAGCGCGAAGGCCCCCGGGCGCGGCGATTAGGGCGCCGGCCCAGGGGCCGCGCGCAACGTACCACTGCTCGAGGGTGTGCCGCCCTAATCGACACGTCCGCGATTCTATACCGGGAACATCCATCAGCCCGGCCCAATTGGCCCGTCGCGGGCGCCTAGGGCCCGCCCCGGCGGCCGTCCGGGGTGGCCCAACTGCTCCCGGAAGCTGGTCGGGCGACGGTCCGTCCGGGGCGCCGAAGGGTGCGCTCGGTGGGTGGGGGGTGGCGTTCATGGCCTGGCTGTCCTTGGCCGGTGCTTTCTGAATGACGGCCCGCCGCCCTGTTCGCACTCGGCGATCCAGGCGAGCACGGCCTCACGCCTGTAGCGGACATACCTGCCGAGCGCGATGTGCGGGATCGAGTCGTTGCGGGTGTGGCCTCTAACCTAGGTCAGGGGACATCAAGAAACTCCGCGGCCCCCACGGCGGTGAGCAGACGATCGGGGCCACTCATGCCTCCAACTCCTTGGGTGGGTGGCCGCTGTTGGGGTGGCGTTGGTTGGACGAGCAGGGCTGGTCTGGCTGCTTGTCGGTGGTTTCGTTGGCGGGCTTGCTTGTTGGGGTGTGTTGGTTGTCTGTGCAAGTTGGGGGTTGGTGGGGTTGCTTGCTTGCGCAGCCGTCCTCCCCTTTAGGGTGTGCCCGGCCGCCAGGTGGAAGGCGAGCTCGATCGCGAGCGTGGTTTTGCCTCCGCCGCTTCTGCCGGCGAGCAGCATCAGCCCGCCCTCGGGCAGCACATTGTCGTCTGCGGTGCCGATCAACCCCGCTTGGGGTCTGTGCTCTCGGCGAGGAACTCGTTGAGGGTTACCGCGAACGGCCTCTCGTCCGGGCCTGACCCTGCCCCGTAGCCCCTGACGTCCGAGATGGGGATGTCCGGCCTGTAGACGACGGGCTCCCGGGCCTGCGCCTCCCGGGCGTTGCCCTGGACATGCTCGGAGAGCTGGGGGCCAGCTAGGTCTTCTCTGCGGAGCAGTTGGAGGTGGTCGGCGATGTCGTGGCCGTCATCCCTGCCTGGGTCGAGGTCGACGACGTGGACGGTGCAGCTGTTTCGGGCGAGGCTTTGGGCGACCTGATTGGCGTGGCCTCGGCGGGCTTGCCGCAGTCAGCCCAGACCAGGCAGGCCGCGCCGGCCAGCACATCCTCGGAGAACTGTGTCTTCCAGCTGCCAGCCCCCATCGGGTTCGTTGTCGCCACAAACCCGAGCTCGTTGAGGGCGTCCGCGCACTTTTCGCCCTCAACGATGTGGATGGTGTCCCCGGCCTCGACGGCCTCGACCACCTCAGGGAGCCGGTACAGCACCGGCTCCACCCCGCCAAGGCCTCTCTTCCAGGAGCCCCTGTCCCAGCGCTCCTGCCACACCTTCTTCTCGCCTTTCCCGCCCGGGGCTGGGAAATCGAGGCGGATGACCCGGAATACCGGCTCGCCCGAGGCATCCCTGTACACGTACTCGCGGCGGCTCACCGGGAGCTCCCCCTGAACCTCCTGGCCAAGCCTCCCCTGGAGGCGGGCAGCAGCCTTCGTCTTGCTGGCCGGTCGGCACCGGTGCTGTTCCCGGCCCCTCTAGGCGGCCTCCCAGGCTGCCAGCAGACCGCGACGCAGTCACCAACACCCCCGCCGCCCCAGGCAACACACCCCCACGCCCGGCCGGGACGAGGGCAGCCCGGCAGGGCCCGCCCAGGGCGGGCTATGTCAGCAGGCGGTTCTGAGGGTAAGTCGGTGTCGCTCGAGCCAGAACGGCCTGGCGAGCCCCGGGCGCCACGGCTGACAGACCGCTGCCGCCCCACTAGCGTATGACCACCAGAGCAGCCGACACGGCCGGCCTGGAGCCGGCGGCCGCCGGGACGCCCCGAGGGGAGAGAGACACGACCTCTCCGCGGCGGCACGCCAACCGGGCGGCCGTAGGTGAGCTGGTAGTTGCGGGCAAGCCGCCTCGCGGTCGCCTCGAGACCCAGCCCGGCCGCTGCCGCGACCCGCTGGGTGCGGATGCGGCGCCGGCGCTCCGTCCACTCGGCGAACCCCTCACGGTCGCGGCGGATGACCACGGCCCGCCGCTCGGGATCCTCCTCGAGCATCCGTCCGCGGGCGGGATGATCACCGCCTCGAAGACGCGGATCCCCTTGGAAGCCGGTGGGCTCGAGCAGCACCAGCGTGATCAGCATGGCCGCCAGCGTTGGACGGGTTTGGCCTGGGCTGCGGGCGGCGGCGTCTAGGTCTGTGTGTCAGCCGTCTCGAGCCCCAGCTCGAGCGACGGGTAGCGGGGTATGACAAGCATGGTGTGTACGCGCTTGTCTGGGGTCGGAAGCGCAGACAGTAGGCGGTGTGGTTTGTGGGTGGGGGCGGTGTGGCGTGTTGGCCCCGCGCCCTGTCCCAGACGAGGACGGCCGCCA
>JAPOVR010000126.1 GCA_026708005.1 Actinomycetes bacterium | reverse complement strand
CGAAAGCGCACAGCTTTCGCGCAACTGGTGACAAGAGTGTCACGAAAGTGCGCCAACTCGTCAACCACGAGGGGGCGGCATGCAGCCAGACGACGCGAGTCACAGAAGCGTCGTGAAACTGTGCCGAAACTGTGCCAACTCCGCACGGTCGGGCAGCGGCTTCGCGCAGTGGCTCAAAGCTCGTTGGGAGGCAACCTCGCTACTCTCAATCGGTGAGAATCACTCGGCAAGGGCAGCCTGGCGTGGGAGCAGCTTCATCGGGCTCGGCAGATCTTGGCCTACTACGTGTTCTGGCGGCCCTGCGTCAGCACGCAGCTTCGTGACCCTCCTGGTACCGGCGCAGCCTCGTCTCAGCGCCCCCGCGTGAACGCGCAGCTTCATCGGGCTCCAACTCGGCCCCGCTGGCTCGGTCCCTCCACACTCCAAGCCCAAGGGAGAGCCCGGGCGGAACAGCGTGCTTCGGGCTCTCGTCTACGCGGCGGCGCAGCTGCCGCAGCCGCCGGAGGGTGCCGGAACCGGCTCTGCGTCGATGTCGTCGCGCGCCTGGAACGACGAGCCGCAGCCGCACGCGGCCTCGACGTTCGGGTTGTTGATCGCGAAGCCCGCGCCCATCAGCGCATCGACGAAGTCGATCTCGGTGCCCGCGAGGTACGGCGCGCTAAACGGGTCGACGACGACCGTGACGCCGTGGGCCTCGATCTGATGATCGCCATCCCGCGCCTCGGCGTCGAACCCAAGCTCGTACTGGAACCCCGAGCAGCCGCCGCCCTGAATCGCGATGCGCAGCACCCCCGCCTCGCCCGCGGGCTCCTCGGCGGCGAGCTCCTTGACCTTGGCGGCGGCCGTTTCCGTGAGGGTTACCAACACTCTAGAGTCCTCCTCGCTCGTGCCTAGTGTACCAAGAGCGCGCTTCCGAGACCCGGCGGTGCACCCAAACGGGGGCCGGCGGCGCCCGGATCGCCCACTCTAGAGCCTCGAGGGACTTTGTAACAGCGGTTGCAGAACAAAACCCCCGCTCAGATCGCCTTTTTCTTCCTGCGCACCGTCCGGCTTGTGCAGATAGGATCCGTACTGCAACCAATTCCTCGTCCCATAGGCTCCACTCACCCGCTTGCCGTACTGCACCGCCTCCTCTGACGACCTCGCCGAAGTTCAGTTGTGACCCTGGCGACACTTGACGACTGGCTTCCGTTCTTGATCTACGGTCTGATGGCCGTGGCCATTCCAGCGTCGATGGTGATCATGTCGTTTGTCTTCTCAACGAGACCGAGCAGGCGCACGAAAGCCCGAAGCGTTCCGTTCGAGTCAGGAGTGTCCACAGGTCCGCCGCCGCAGCAGCGGTTCACGATCAGCTTCTACCTGACCGCCATGCTGTTCATCGTCTTCGATATCGAGATCGTGTTCCTCTATCCGGTCGCAATCGTGCTCGACGCGGTCCGGTGGTTCGCGCTCGCGGAGTTCGGGTTTTTCATCGCCATCCTCGCTCTCGCGTATGTCTACATCTGGCGAAAGGGGGCCCTCGAATGGCGGTAGAGGAGAGGGGCAGGCTCGCCGACTATGGGCTCAGCTCAGAGCGCGTGCTCATGCAGCAGAAGGGTCCCGGCGTCTTCGAGCAGGAGCTGGGCGACCTCGAAGAGCGCCTGATGCTCACCACCGTCGAGCGGGCTATTGCCTGGGCGCAGGGCAGCTCGATCTGGCCCGACACCTTCGGTCTCGCGTGCTGTGCCATCGAGATGATGACGATCGTCTCAGCACGCTACGACATCGCTCGGTTCGGCTCGGAGGTGTTCCGCGCATCGCCCCGGCAGGCCGACCTGCTGATCGTCTCGGGGCGTGTCTCGCACAAGATGGCGAAGCCGCTGCGGCAGATTTACGACCAGATGCTCGAGCCAAAGTGGGTGATCGCCATGGGCGCCTGCTCGAGCTCAGGCGGCATGTTCAACAACTACGCCATCCTCCAAGGCGTCGACCGCATCGTCCCGGTCGACGTGCACGTCCCCGGCTGCCCGCCCCGGCCGGAGGCGCTCATCGAGGGGATCAACCGGCTCCAAGAGAAGATCAAGGCCGGGGTCCCTCCCGCCTACGAGATCAGAAAGGTCGCGAGCTGATGGACGACGCCGGCGTCCCCGGCCTGCTCGAGAGACGGGAGGCGCACGGCGAGACGAGCTTGATCGTCGCGCGGGATCAGCTCGTGGAGGCCGCCACCCACCTTCGCGATGTCGAGGGATTCCGCTTCCTCGCCGATGTCGCCGCGACCGACTACCTCGGCTGGGGCGAGGCGGGGACCGCCGGCTACTGGGGAAGCACGACCGGGCGCGACGCCAATTCGCCAGGCTCCTGGGGGCTTGCTCGGCTGCCGGAGACCAAGCCGAAGCGGTTCTCGGTCTCGTACCACCTGCTTCGCCTGGAGCGGGGCGCGCCGCGGCTGCGGCTCCAGGTGTGGTGTGACGATGGGGAGCGGGTGCCGTCGGTCGTCGGTGTCTGGCCAACCGCGGACTGGCACGAGCGCGAGGCGTGGGATCTGATGGGGATCAGCTTCGAGGGGCATCCCAACCTCGAACGGATCCTCCTCGAGGACGACTGGGAAGGACATCCGCTGCGGAAGGACTACCCGATCGGCGGCGAGCCCGTGCGGTTCTCGGAGCACGACTGAGCGATGGCAGCGGTCATGCAGCACGCGCCGATCTACGAGGGCACACGGATTCCATCCCCGGCGCCGACCCTGCTCGAGGTGCCTGAGGCGCTAGGAGAGAGCGAGGACATCCTCACCGTCAACTTCGGGCCGAATCATCCCTCGACGCACGGCGTCCTGCGCCTGGTCGTCGAGCTGCACGGCGAGCGCGTCGTGGGTCTGCGAGCCGTTATCGGGTACCTGCACACGGGCTTCGAGAAGACGATCGAACAGAAGACCTACTGGAAAGCGATCACGTATCCGGCTCGCATCGACTACCTGTCGTTCCAGGCCAACGAGCTCGTGTTCGTCCTCGCGATCGAGAAGCTGCTCGAGATCGACGTTCCCCCGAAGGCACAGTGGATGCGCACGTGCCTGCTGGAGCTGAACCGGCTGCACTCGCATCTCGTCTGGCTGGGAACAACCGGCCTCGAGCTCGGCGCGATCTCGATGTTCTGGTACACGTTCCGCGAGCGCGACGCGATCCTCGACCTGTTCGAGATGTTAGCGGGCGTGCGCATGCACACGCGGTACTTCCAGGCGGGCGGCCTCGCCGACGATATTCCACCCGGCTTCGCTGAGGAGTGCCGCCGGTTTGCCGATCGCATGCCGGCAGCCGTTGACGAGTACGAGGCGATGCTCGACCGCAACCAGATCTTCCTCGAGCGCACGAAGGGCATCGGCCTGCTGTCGGCCGACGACGCGATTGCGCTTGGTCAGTCAGGGCCGATGCTGCGGGCGTCCGGCGCCGACTGGGATCTGCGTCGAGACGACCCATACCTCGTCTACGACCAGCTTGACTTCAACGTCCCCGTGTATCCCGGCGGCGACGTGTACGACCGCTACCGGGTGCACATGGACGAGATGCGAGAGTCGGTGCGGATCATCCACCAGTGCCTCGACGGCATGCCCGAGGGCCCTTGGATCGCAGACGACAGGAAGGTGGTGCTTCCCCCACGCGACGAGCTGCACACGTCGATGGAGAGCCTGATCCACCACTTCAAGCTCGTGACCGAGGGCTACCGGGTGCCGGAGGGCGAGGTCTACGTGGCAATCGAGTCCCCACGCGGCGAGATGGGCTGCTACCTCGTGAGCGACGGCGGCGCGAAGCCTTGGCGGGTCAAGTTCAGGGCGCCGTCGTTTGTCGCGCTTCAGGCGGGCCCAACGATGATTCAGGGCTCGCTGATTGCGGACATGATCGCGATCGCAGCCTCGCTCGACACGGTGATGGGCGAGGTCGACCGATGACCGGCGAAGCGCAGGCCGATGTCTGACCTCTACGACGAGATCCGCGACGTCGCCGCGCAGTATCCAGTTCGGCGCTCGGCGGTCCTCCCTGCCCTGCGGCTCGCGCAGGACCACTACGGGTGGCTGCCCCCCCAGGCGTTCCGCGATGTCGCCGAGGCGCTCGAGCTGACACCCGCGTACTGCCAGTCCGTGGCGAGCTTCTACGACATGTTTCACCTCGAGCCCGTCGGACGCTGCCTGATCGAGGTCTGCACGAACATCTCCTGTGCCCTCGTGGGGGCACAGGCGGTCCTGGAGCAGTTCGAGAACGAGCTTGGAATCACCGCCGGTCAGACAACCGCCGACGGCGAGTTCACGCTGCGCACCGTGGAGTGCGCCGGGGGCTGCGGCTGGGGAACGGTGGTCGCGATCGACCATCGATACCGTGAGCACGTCAAGGCGGACGACGTCGGCGGCATCCTGTCCGAGCTGCGCGGCGCCGAGCCGGTCGGCGTGGGGCGAGGGCCCGGGGTCAGCGAGGACGGGGCCGTTGGGGATGGAGCCGCTTGACTGACGACTCGACACCGGAACTGCGCCCGCTGCTGTTCGCACATGCACAGGACGCCGATCTCACGAAGATCGATGCGTATGAGCGCGCGGGCGGCTATGCGAGCCTGCGTAAGGCGCTGACGAGCGACCGCGAGGAACTGCTCGAGCAGTTCCTCGCCTCAGGCCTGCGCGGCCGCGGCGGAGCCGGCTTCCCCATGGGCCGGAAGGCCAGCTTCCTGCCCAAGCCGGACCAAACAACGAAACCGATCTACCTCGCGGTCAACGCCGATGAGTCCGAGCCCGGCACGTTCAAGGACCGGGAGATCATGTTCCGGCTCCCTCACGCCTTGATCGAGGGCGTGCTGATCGCGAGCTACGCAATCGGAGCTGAGATCGCGTTCATCTACCTCCGCGGCGAGTATCTCCGGGAGTACGAGATCGTCCGCGACGCGCTCGATCAGGCGCGGGCTCGCGGCCTCGTCGGCGCAAACGTGCTCGGCTCAGGCTACTCGGTGGACATCGTGCTGCACCGCGGCGCAGGCGCGTACATCTGCGGCGAGGAGACTGGGCTGCTCGAATCGCTCGAGGGCAAACGCGGCCAGCCCCGCTCGAAGCCGCCGTTCCCCGCGATCTCCGGCCTCTATGCGGCGCCGACGCTGATCAACAACGTCGAGACGCTGGCGACGCTCCCCGCGATCATCGCCATGGGCGGCGAGGAGTACGCGGCGATCGGCACCGAGAGCTCGACGGGGACACGCGTGTTCTCGCTCTCGGGCAACGTCGCTCGCGGCGGCAACTACGAGCTCGAGCTCGGCACGACGCTGCGCACGCTGATCTACGACATCGGCGGGGGTATTCCGAACGGGCGGAGGCTGAAGGCGGTCATCCCCGGCGGCTCATCCGTCCCCGTGCTCGATGCGAGCGAGATCGACACGACGCTCGACTTCGACGAGATGGCGAAGGCCGGCTCCATGCTCGGCTCGGGCGCGGTGATCGTGATCGACGACCGAGCCTGCATGGTGCAGCTCGGGCTCCGGGTCGCGCAGTTCTACCAACACGAGTCGTGCGGGAAGTGCACGCCCTGCCGTGAGGGCACGCGCTGGATGGTCCAGCTCCTCGAGAAGCTCGAGGTCGGCGAGGCAAGCCAGGGTGAGCTCGACCTCTTGCTGGACGTCTGCGACCGCATCCTCGGGAAGTGTCTGTGCCCGCTCGGCGATGCGGCCGCGATGCCGATCGCGAGCTACGTCGCGAAGTTCCGGGATGAGTACCAGCGGCACATCGAGGAAGGCGGCTGCCCGTTCGGCGGGGAGTCGTCGCTCGAGGGAGTGATGGCGCCGGTGGCGCAGCACCACCGTGACCAGCGTAGCGCGATCGAGGTTCCGGCATGAGCGGTGTCGACCTCGTCACCGTCACGATCGACGAGCGCGAGCTCCGGGTTCCCAAGGGGAGCGGTATGGTCGAGGCCGCCCTCGCCGCCGGCATCGAGATCCCGGTGTTCTGCTACGAGCCCCGACTCGGGCCGCCGGTCGGCGCCTGCCGGATGTGCCTGTGCGAGGTCGAGGGCATCCCGAAGCCCCAAGCGGCCTGCACGCTGACCGCCCAGGACGGCATGGTCCTGCGTACGGCGGCAACGAGCGCCCTCGCCAAGGATGGTCAAGAAGCCGTCCTCGAGTTCATCCTGCTCAACCATCCGCTCGACTGCCCCGACTGCGACAAGGGCGGCGAGTGCCCGCTCCAGGATCTGACCTTCCGGTATGGCCCCGGGTCCACGCGGATGCACTTCTCGAAGCGAACGTTCGACAAGCCCATCCCGATCTCCCCGCTGATCGCGCTCGACCGCGAGCGGTGCATCCTCTGCTACCGGTGCACGCGCTTCTCGGAGGGCGTGAGCGAAGACGGGCAGCTCGTCGCCCTGGAACGCGGCGCCGACTCGTTCATCGCGACCTTCGAGGATGAGCCCTACCGAGCGCACTTCTCAGGCAACGTCGTCGAGCTGTGCCCGGTTGGGGCGCTCACGTCCACCGCCTACCGATTCAAGGCCCGCCCGTGGGAGATCCAGAACGTCCCCACCGTCTGCGGCCAGTGCCCGGTCGGATGCAACACGTGGATCTCGACGCGCGAGGGCAAGGTCGTTCGCATCCTGAGTCGTAACCACCCCGAGGTCGACGAGGGCTGGATCTGCGACAAGGGCCGGTTCGCCTACGGCCACCTCGACGCCGAGGACCGCATCAGCGAGCCACTGCGGCGCATCCGCAGGCACGGCTTCGAGCCCGTCACGTTCGCCGAGGCGGCGCAGGAGACGGCCAGAGCGCTCCGGGCAGCAGGCAGCTCGGTCGCCGTCGCGTTCTCCGGCACGGAGACTGTCGAAGAGGCCGAAGCGATGGCGCGCATCGCGCGCGAGGCGCTTGGAAGCGACAGGGCGATCCTGCCTGACGACCCGCACCCTGCGCTCGACGCGTGGCGCGCGCCGCTCTCGGCGATCCGGAACGCAGAGGTCTGCCTCGTCCTCGGTGACCACCCCGTGATCGAGCGCGCACCGGCCGTCGACCTCTGGCTGCGAAGCGCGCGGCGAGCAGGGGCGGAGATCATCACCGTGGGACCAACAGGAAGCGTGCAGACCCTGCCGGGCTCGGCGCCGGCTGTTGCAGCCGAGCTGGCAAGCGGCAGCGTCCCGGAGGAGCTCCGAGAGGCAAGCCGGCGGCTGCGCAAGGCAACCCGAGTCGCGCTCGTCTGGTCGGAGGACGATCCGACCGGCGGACGGCCGATCGCCGCCCTTGCCTCGGCGCTCAGGCTCGGCGATGGCTCGGGCGTCTACTGGATCCCGTCGACCCCTAACGGGCGCGGCGTCGCGGCGGCTTGGCACGCCGCAGGCGCCGGTCGAGAGACCACGCCCCCCCCGCCGGAAGCGGAGCTCGGCGCGCTGATCGTCTCGGGCGATCGAGCCGCGGCTGACCCGGTGGTCCTCGCGCTGGCCGAGCGCGCGGATTTCGTCCTCACGAGCGCGATGTTCATGAGCCAGGTCGCGGGCTGGTCGCACATCCTCTGGCCTGGCTCGGCGTACCTCGAGCGGGCTGGGACAACGGTGAACCTCGAGGGGCGGCCGCAGCGCCAGCATCCCGCAGTCGGCGGACCCGAGTTCCACGAGCTCGCTCTGCTCGCCGCCATCGGCGCCCACCTGGGGCTCGCCGTCGACGCGTGGCCGAGCTTCGAGAGCAGCGACGAGCACGCACCGCTGCCGGCTCGAGGAAAGGCCGTCCCGGTTCCGGTGACCCCAACCCCGATGCCAGCAGGAAGCGAGGAGGGGCTCGCGCTCGTGACGTACGAGTCGCTCTTCAGCGGCCTCTCGGTCGAGCGTACGCCAACCCTTGCATTCCAGCTGACCGAGGCTGAGGTCGAGCTCGCACGCGCGGATGCGCTCGCCGGTGGGATCTCCACCGGAGACACCGTTGTCGTCAGCTCAAACGGCTCGGCAACCGAGCTGCGTGCGCGCATCAACCAGCGGCTGAAGACAGGCGTCGTCCGGATTCCGGCCGACCACGCACACGGCCTCGGGCAACGCGTCGAGGTGCGCAAACCGTGACCCGGTCTCGCACGGGAGCCATGGCGTGAGCCAGACGATCAACCAGCCTTGGTGGATCGACCTGCCAAAGGCGTTCCTCATCGTCAACCTCGTCCTCCTGCTCTTCGCCTACCTCACCTGGACCGAGCGCAAGCTCCTCGCCCGGATGCAGCTGCGCTACGGGCCAAACCGCGTCGGGCCGTTCGGGCTGCTCCAGCCGATCGCCGACCTCGTGAAGCTGATCCGCAAGGAGAGCTTCCTCCCGCTGACCGGAGTCGACCTCCTGATCGTGATGGCGCCCGTCGTGGCTGGGTTCACCGCGCTGGCGTCCTTCTCGGTGATCCCGTGGGGCCCCATCTGGACCATCGGCGACTACCACATCACCGGCTGGGTCACCGACGTCTCGATCGGCGTCATCCTCATCTTCGCGCTCGGCTCCCTCGGGATCTACGGCTTCATCGTTGGAGGCTGGGCGAGCGACTCCAAGTACTCCCTGCTCGGATCGATGCGCACGTGCGCACAGATGGTCTCGTACGAGGTGTCGCTGGCGCTGGCTGTGTTGGGCGTTGTCATCATGAGCGGGTCGCTCTCGCTCGTCGACATCGCCGTCAAGCAGCAGGAGACGATCTGGTTCGCGGGCCCCCAGTTCGTCGGCCTCCTCGTCTTCTTTGTCGCGGGCGTGGCCGAGACCAACCGCCCGCCGTTCGACCTGCCCGAGGCCGAGTCCGAGCTCGTCGCCGGCTACCACACCGAGTACGGCGGCATGCGCTGGGGCCTCTTCCAGACGGCGGAGTACATCAACATGATCACGCTCTCCGGCCTGATGGTCACCCTGTTCTTTGGGGGCTGGGGCGGGCCGGGGCTTCCGGGGCCTCTCTGGTTCCTCATCAAGCTCGCCGCCGTGATCTTCGCGTTCATGTGGATCCGGGCGACGCTGCCGCGCCTGCGATACGACCAGCTCATGCGCTTCGGCTGGAAGGTGCTCCTTCCCGTCGCGACGCTCAACGCACTCGTCACGGCGATCATCGTCGTTGCCGTCGACTGACCGTAGCCAGGGGAGGCCGACACGATGAGCCCGCAGCCGCTCGAGAGCCTCAAGGGATTCGGAGTCACCTTGCGCTCGGTGTTCAAGAAGCCCATCACGCAGCAGTACCCCGACTTCAAGCGGCCCGTCTACCCGCGGTTCCGAGGCCGCCACCGGCTCCATCGACACGATAACGGGCTCGAGAAGTGCGTCGGCTGCTCGCTGTGCGCTGCCGCCTGCCCCTCCGACTGCATCAGGGTCGTGCCGGCCGAGAACGACTCCGCGGATCGAAACTCGCCAGGCGAGCGTTACGCGCGCATCTACGAAATCAACATGAGCCGCTGCATCTTCTGCGGCTACTGCGAGCTCGCCTGCCCGTTTGATGCCATCACGCTCGGCAATGAGTTCGAGATCTCCGAGTACTCGCGCGACGACCTCATCTACACGAAGGACATGCTGCTCGAGCCGCCCGTGAAGCGGGTACCGACCGCGGACGCCGAGCTCTACGACATGCCCGAGCCCGTGTGGAAGACGGACAGCTAGCCGTGGTCAAACGGGCTCTCAGACCATGACGGTGCTGCTCGCGAGCACAGCCGGCAACGTCCTCGTCTGGATCATCTGGGTCGGGGCGGCGCTCGCGCTCTTGGCGTCGGCGCTCGCCGTCGTGCTCTTCTCGAACCCGTTCTACAGCGCGCTCGCCCTGATGGCGAACCTCGGGTCGCTCGCGGTCCTCTACCTGCTGATCTCGGCTGAGTTCGTCGCCGCTGCGCAGGTACTCGTGTACGCCGGGGCGATCGTCGTGCTGTTCCTCTTCGTGATCGCCTACCTCGGCGGGCGCGCTGACGCACCGTGGACCGGCGTCCCGAAGTTCAGCTCGGTAGCGGCAGTCGTGGCCTCAGTCGCGATCGCAGTGGAGGTCATCGTCGCAGTCGTGGTGTCCTGGACCGGCGGGCTGCCGAATGCGGCCGAGATCACGGCCGCGTTCGGCAGCCCCCGCGAGATCGGACGGCTGTTTCTCGCCGACCACCTGCTCGCGTTCGAGGTGACGTCGATCATCCTCTTCGTTGCCGCGGTTGGCGGCGCGGTGCTCGGCGGAGCCGCCAGACGAGCCGAGAAGGCCGAGGCGCAGACGCCCAGTGAGGAGGAGAACGGCTAGTGGGCCCGGGCATCGGCGCCTACCTCGTCCTCAGCGTCCTGCTCTTTGCCACCGGCACAGTCGGTGTCCTCATCCGGCGCAACCCGCTGATCGTGCTCCTCTCGCTCGAGCTCATGCTGAACGCCGCCAACCTCGCGCTGATCGGGTTCGCGCGACAGCACGGCAACTCGGACGGGCACATCTTCGCGCTCACGGTGATGGTCGTGGCGGCGGCGGAGGCCGTCGTTGGCCTCGGGCTGATCGTCGCGATGTCGCGGCGCAAGCTGAAGCTCGACGTCGATCAGATGAAGCAGCTCAGGGGCTAGCCGGCTCGATGATCGCGTCCGCCTGGATTGCCCTCTTCGCGCCCGCCGTCGGGGTCGCACTGATTGCCCTCGCCCGGGACGCGATCAGCCGCCAGCAGGCCGGCATCATCGCCGCGGGGTCGACCTTCGTTTCGTTCACCGCGTCCCTCTCGACCTTCGCGATCATGCTCGGCGACGACCCCGAGGAGCGCAGCCACTTCTCAACGCTGTACACCTGGCTCTCGGCCGGCAGCCTCGAGATCGGACTGCAGATCCTCGTCGACCCGCTCGCCGTCTTCATGATGCTGGTTGTCTCCGGCGTCGGCTTCCTGATCCTCACCTACGCGATCGGGTACATGCACGGCGACGACGAGGGGCGACGCTACCACGCGTACAAGGCGCTCTTCGTCTTCTCGATGCTGCTGCTCGTGCAGGCGGGGAACCTCCTGATCCTGCTCGTCGGCTGGGGCATGGTTGGGCTCTCCTCCTACCTCCTGATCAACTACTGGCACCAGCGGAGCTCCGCCGTAGCAGCCGGGAAGAAGGCGTTCATCGTGAACGCGTTCGGCGATGCGGCCTTCGTGATCTCGATCTTCCTGCTCGCCCAGCAGCTTGGCGCCCTCGACTTCCTGACCGTCTTCGGCACCGCGCTGGGCTCGATCAAGCTCTCGAGCACGGTCGCGGTCGTCATCGCGCTCGGGCTGCTCGGCGGCGCCGTCGCCAAGTCAGCCCAGGTGCCGCTACATACCTGGCTCCCCGACGCGATGGAGGGCCCGACGCCGGTCAGCGCCCTGATCCACGCCGCGACGATGGTCACCGCGGGCGTCTACCTCATCGTGAGAACCCACGTGCTCTTCGAGCTCGCGCCCGCCGTCTTGGACACGGCGGCGCTGCTCGGCGGCGTGACGATCCTCATTGCCGGCGCAGTTGCGCTCGTCCAAACCGACATCAAGAGGGTCATCGCCTACTCGACGATGAGCCAGATCGGGTACATGTTCGCCGCCGTCGGGCTAGGTGCGTTCGCCGCCGGCATGTTCCACCTGATGACCCACGCCTTCTTCAAGGCTCTCCTCTTTATGGCCGCCGGTACGGTGATCCACGCCCTCGCGAATGAGCAGGACATCCGCAAGATGCGAGGGCTGGCCAGAGAGCTCCCGTGGACGTACCGGGCATTCCTGATCGGAACGCTGGCGCTCGCCGCGATACCGCCGTTCGCCGGGTTCTTCTCGAAGGACGTGATCCTCGCGCACGCCCTGGCCGAGGGCCTGATCGGGCCGATCCTCTGGGCGATCGGCCTTGTCGGTGCGCTCCTCACGGCCCTCTACGCCTTCCGGCTGCTGTTCATCGTCTTCACAGCCGAGCCGTCTCAGATCGCCCGCCGGCATCTCCACAGGGAACGCTTCGAGGGACCGCTCTCGATGATGCTCCCGATCGGCGCCCTAGTCGCGCTCACGGCTGTTGCCGGCTTTATCCAGGTACCGGGCGGCTGGCACGCTGTCGACACGTGGCTCGAGCCGGTCGCGGCGTCTCTCCAGAAGCCAAGCGCCTGGATGGAGATTGCCTCGCCGGTCGCCGCGCTTGCGCTGGCGGCGCTCGGCACGGTTCTCGCGTGGCGCTTCTGGGGTCGCGAGAGCGATGTGCCCGCCAAAGCGCGCAGCGCCTACCCGCGCGCGGCAGGCACGCTCGAGCAGAAGTTCTACTTCGACGAGGCCTACGACGCCGTCCTTGCCAGGCCGACGCAGCGGCTCGCCGTCTTCCTCAAGCGCTCCATCGAGGAGCCGCTCATCCTGAGCTCGCTCGGCGAGATCGCCGGCAGCGTGCGCGAGCTCGGCCAGCGGTTCTCACGGCTGCAGACCGGCCTGTTGCGCTCGTACGCGCTGGCGCTCGCCGCCGGGCTCGCGCTCATCGCCGCCGTCTTCATCGCGGTTCGCTAGCCGACCATGCTGACGACGGTCATTGTCTTCCTCCCGATCGCAGCAGCCCTGGCGCTGTGGGCACTGCCGCTCCGCAGTAGCCGCCTGACAGGTCTCATCGCCCTCGGTGTGGGACTCGCCGAGGTCGGGCTTTGGTCGACCGCAGCTGCGGGCTATGACTTCGATGCGGGCGGCCTCCAGCACGTCGTAACCGCCGTCTGGTTCGAGGATCTCGGCGTCTCCTACAAGGTCGGGATGTTCGACTTCTCGCTGTGGCTGATCGGGCTTACCGTGCTCGTGACGCTCGCTGCGATCGGCTACGCGACGTGGGCCGGACGCGAGCGACCGCGTGTCTACTTCGGGCTGCTCCTGCTGTTGCTTGGAGCGACGATCGGCGTCTTCGCAGCACAGGACCTCCTCCTCTTCTACGTGTTCTTCGAGGCGATGCTGATCCCGCTGTACGTGTTGATCGGCGTCTGGGGCGGACGCAACCGGGCACGGGCGGCGATCACCTTCCTCATCTACACGATGCTCGGCTCGCTCCTTATGCTCGTGGCGATCGTCGCCTACGGGCTCACCGAGGGCACCTTCGATCTCACCCAGACGGGGATCAGCAGCAGCGAGTGGATCTTCCTAGGCTTCATCGTGGCGTTCGCGATCAAGGCGCCTCTGTGGCCCTTCCACGGCTGGCTGCCGGCCGCGTACCGCGAGGCACCGCCTGAGATCGCCGCGCTCCTCTCCGGCGTGATCTCGAAGACGGCGACCTACGCAATCCTCCGAATCGTCATCCCGAGCTTCCCTGAGCCGCTTGCCGACTTCCAAGACCCGATCCTCGCCCTCGCGGCGGTCGGGCTCGTGTACGCGGCGCTGCTTGCGTTCCGCCAGCCCGACTTCCGCGGCGTGCTCGCCTACTCGAGCCTCGGGCAGATGTCGCTCATCTTCGTGGGCCTGCTCGCTCTCAACGACTCGGGCCTGTCGGGCGCCAACCTGCAGATGATCAACCATGGCCTCGTCTCGGCGGCGCTGTTCCTCCTCGCCGGCGCCGTGGAGTACCGCACCGGCACCGGCGAGTTCAGACAGCTGGGCGGCATGGCCCGAGGTCGACCGGTCCTCGCAACGATGCTGATTGTCACCGGCGTGATCGCGCTCGCCGTCCCAGGCTCGGGGGTGTTCGCGGCCGAGTTCCTCGTGCTGAACGGTGTCTTCACCGTTGGCTGGGGCTGGGCGGTCGTCGGCGTTGTCGCGATCGTGCTCGCCGCCGCGTACATGCTGCGGGCGATCTCCGCCACGCTCCATCGCGAGGTTGGTCCGGCGGTGCACGAGAGCTCGTGCGATCTTCGGCCGGCAGAGGTCGGCGTGCTGGCGCCGCTCATCGCCGCTCTGCTCCTGCTCAGCTTCTACCCGGCCGGTGTATCCGACCACAGCTTCAAGGGCGAGCCGGCTGAGACCGTGATCGTCTCGAGGCTCGAGCCATGAGGACGTTCGAGAACCCGTCCATCGACTGGGCCGCGCTCTCGCCCGAGCTCGCGCTGCTCGCCGGGTCCGCGGTCGTCGTCTTAGGCGCGCTGCTGATACCGAAGGCACACCGCAACCGCTTTGCCATCGGCGTCTCGGTCCTCTCATTGCTCGGAGGCCTGGCAGCGGCACTTACGATGCTCACGGTCGACAACACGGGCTTCGGCGTCCTTGGTGATGCGATCCGTCGGGATCACCTCGCCGAGCTCGCGCAGGTGATCCTGATCGGAACGGGACTCCTCGCCGTCCTGATCTCCAGCGGCGAGGACAGCGCGCGGCGTCAGCCCGGCGAGTTCTACGGCCTGCTCCTCGCCGCCGTCGCGGGCATGGCGTTCTTCGTCGCAGCGAACAACCTTCTCACCCTGTTCCTTGGCCTTGAGTGGTTCTCGATCTGCCTCTACATCCTGAGCGCGATCGCGACGAAGCGCGAGCGCAGCCTCGAGGCCGGGCTCAAGTACCTGATCGTGGGCAGCTTCGGATCGGCGATCCTGCTCTTCGGCGGTGCGCTGGTCTTCGGCGCCACGGGCGCTCTCGGCTTCGAGGCGATCGCCGCCGCGGCTGATAGCGAGCGCGTGTTTCTTGTTGCAGGCCTCGCGATGCTGATCGTCGGGCTTGGTTTCAAGGTGTCCGCCGCGCCGTTTCACCAGTGGACCCCCGATGTGTACGAGGGAGCCCCGACCGCCGTCACCGGCTTCATGGCAGCTGCGACGAAGGTCGCCGCCATGGTCGTGACGCTTCGGGTCATGACGACCGCGTTCGACGAGGAGGCCGAGCTCTGGACGATCACGCTGGCTGTGCTCGCAACGGCGTCGCTCGCCTGGGGGAACATCGCCGCCCTCGTTCAACGCGACCTCAAGCGGCTCCTCGCCTACTCGAGCGTCTCGCACGCAGGGTTCCTCCTCATGCCAATCGCCGCCGGCAACGCCCTCGGCGGCCGGGCGCTGCTCTTCTACCTCATCCCCTACTCGGCGATGACGCTTGGCTCTTTCGCAATCGTCGCCGCGCGAGAGCGGGAGCTCGGTCAGGCGGTCACGCTCGACAACGTGAGCGGCCTCGGCTGGGAGAAGCCCCTGCACGGGGCGGCGCTAGCGACGTTCATGCTCGGGTTCATCGGCCTCCCGCCCACCGGCCTGTTCCTCGGGAAGTTCTATGCGTTCTCAGCGCTCTTCGATCGCGGCTGGATCTGGCTGATGGTCATCGGTGCAATCTTTACAGCGGTCTCTGTCTACTACTACCTTGGCGTCGTCCGCTCGGTCTACCTGCGACGCGAAGCCAGGGCGGCTCTTGCGCCCGCGAGCGGGGCATCGCCGCGCGACGTGGCGCTCACCGCCGCCGTTGTTGTATCGCTCGTCGTCGCCGTTGGTTCCTTCTTCGGCGTCGACCCCTTGATCGATCAGATCCGCGACGTCGTCGCGTTCCTGCCCATTCCCTCCTGAGCCCGCAGTCCTCCTGATCCTGACCCGCCCGCGACTGGGGGCCGACGCTGTCTGCGAACGCGGAGGCCTGACCGCGGCGGGCGCTTCTGGGGGTGCCTTCGAGACAGCCAGCACACCCAGGAGGTCTGCATCGAGACGAGATCCCGGCGCACCACCAAACCCGAATCTCCTCGGTGACAGAGAGGTGAGACGAATAGCACGAGCCGTCTGGAGCTGAGCCTGGCGCACGCACTCGCCGAGGTTCGCTACGCTGCGACCCTGCCAGATGTGTTCCCGAAAGGAGGAGTGATGGCAGACGTCTCCGTCACGTGGCTCGGGCATGGGTCGTTTCGCATCGACTCGCCCGGGGGCAAGCGCATCTACCTCGACCCGTGGCTCGAGGGCAACCCAACGTGCCCCAAGAGCGAGCTCGAGCCCGAGCGCTGCGACATCGTCGCCGTCACCCACGGTCACTTCGACCACGTCGATGCCGTTGCAAAGATCGCCGAGAGGTTCGAGCCGCCGATTGTCGCGATCCACGAGCTGGCGCAGTGGCTCGGCAACCAAGGCGTTCCCGGCGGAGCCGACAACGGCATGGGCATGGGGGGCACGCAGGAGATCGACGGAATCTCCTTCACGCTGACGCGCTCTGTGCACTCGAGCTCGACCCCCGACGGAGCCTACGCCGGCGATGCTGCCGGCTTCGTCATCGGCTTCGAGAACGGTACGAAGCTCTATGCGTCGGGCGATACCGACGTCTTCGGCGACATGGAGCTGATCCGCCGCCTGCACGCGCCCGAGACAGCAATTCTCTCCATCGGCGATCACTACACGATGGGCCCCGCCGGCGCGGAGGTAGCGCTCGAGCTCCTGGGTGTCAGGAAGTGCATCCCGGCACACTGGGGCACGTTCCCGCTCCTCACCGGGACGTCGGCTGCGCTGCGCGAGCTCGCCCCCGACGTCGAGGTCTTCGAGCTCAAGCCCGGCCAGGCGGTCACCGTCTAGCTGGGGCGCACAGCCGGACTGCTCCGCCTGGGTAGTTCCCGCCTGGGTAGTTGAGGCCGTGGTTGGCGGCCCTGAGGCCCTGCCGCCGTAGAGGCAACCCGCCCCCCACCCATCATCCGGGGGAGGGTAGCCGAAATATGCGCGCCGCTTTCGTACGGACTGTCAGAAAGCGTCACATTTCTTACAGGGGTGTTTGTGGTGCGGAATCCCGTATGGACAGGGGGAAATCTTGTCTTCTGGGTTCCCCTGCTTCACCGGAATGCGCGGACTCGGTTCGGAGACGGATTGGGTTTTGTTGCCGTTATGGCAACACTGTCAGTAATCTCGCTGGCCCTCCCCTGACGGGCCTTCTCTTGGCGAGTTCCGGCATGGTTGCCGACGACCCGCCCTCCATGTCGAGAAGCGGAGCAGGGGCTCCTCGGGGGTCATGTGCCGTGGGTTGGTGTAGGGGCGTGTGGGGCGGGGCCGCTCACCCGGTCTCTGTGGCTGGACGCCAAAGGCCGGGGAAGACC
>JAPOVR010000045.1 GCA_026708005.1 Actinomycetes bacterium | reverse complement strand
TCAGGCCAGGGGGCACACGCCGCCTTGCCGCACACTACGGGCTCACGTCTGGCTGCTCGGCATCTAGCTGACTGATCGGGTCGCGGACGTTGGTGTACCCACGTACCGCCCAGCTCTCGTGGACGAATGGGGCCGTGCAGTGGGCACTCTCGCACTTGACATTGTCGCGAGTCTCGGATATAGACCTCTCCCGAGCTTATTCGCCGTGCGGCTATACGGCTGCGCGCGTCCCTGAGGAGGCTTCCGATGGAGAACGCACAGGGCACCAAGAAGGGCGTCACGCGTAGCGAGTTGCTCAAGCGGGGGGCTGCGGGCGCACTCGCTTTTTCCGGCGCGACCGCCATTGCAGGATCTGCAGCCGCTCCTACTGCAACTGCCAGTGCCGGGACGCTCCATGCCCTGACGCCGGGCTTCGCCCCTTACGCGGAAGCTGTCTTCGAGGAGTTTAAAAAGGACACGGGAATCAACGTCACGACCGAGCCAGTCTCGCTCGCGGGTCTGTTCCCGAAGTTGGCGTCGATCATCACCGCAAGGGATGACAGCTACGACTTGATCTATGGGTTCATCTCGACCAACAAGTTTATAGGCGAGGCCGTGTACCGGGACATCTCTAAGTTGATCCCAGGCACGCTGAGGCCGCTTCCCAAGCAAGCACTGGCGACGCAGGGTCGTTTCGGGAGGGTGTTCGGCATTCCCTGGAACGTGTCGTCGTTGATCATGGCTTACCGTAAGGATCTGTTTCGACAGGCCGGCGTCCGACGCGTCGCGCCGAACTGGACTCGCTTCTACGCGCAGGTGCGGAAGGCGCAGGCAGAGCAGCCCGGTATCAGCGGTTTCGGTATCCCGTTTGGCGCGCCGTTCACGGCGTATATTTTCTTCCTGATCTTCCTCAACGGTGCCGGCGCTCTCGTCGCCAAGGGAAGGAGAGGGAACAGGATCACGGTTAACTCACCCGCAGGTCTTGCGGCGATGGAAGAGCTCAAGCGCTTGGGCGACAGCGGTATTCTCGATCCGGCGTCGGAGGAGTGGGGTCAGGTCGAGGAACCCGGCAAGAAGTACGCGGCAGGGAATCTCGTGAGTCATGTCAACTTCGATGTGTTCTTCCCGGGCTTCGAGGACACCAGTAGCTCGAGTGTTGTTGGGAAGACTGGTAGCTCGATCATCCCCGGTGTGCAGGGACGACGGCGTTCGGGGTCCGTCAACCTGACCGATGGGATGAACCTCGCGCATTTCACGAAGCAGCGCAGACTGGCTGTCGAGTGGTTTAAGTGGATCGCGAGGACGGATACGCAGCTCAAGCTGGCACGTAACCCGGATATCGGTATCTATGGGGTGAGTCCTTCGGTAAAGAATAGGAGGGACATCCGTAGAGCTAATCCGGCGATTGCCACCGTGCAGCTTCAGCAGAGGCTCGGTGGGCCGGCGCAGTTCCCGCCATACATCACCGACGCTCAGCCGGCTATTCAGTCAGCAGTTCTTGGTGTTGTAGGCGGCAAGACCAGTCCGGCCAGGGGGCTGCGAGAGGTCAGAAACGCACTCAGGAAGGCGAGGGACGCTTAGGCTTAGGACCCGCCGAGGTCCGGAAGGAAGCTGTCTAGCACCTCGGCAGATGGGAAAGCCATGAGAGACGGCTATGCCGATACCCCCATGGGGCAGGTGCATTACCTCACGGCAGGTGACGGGGAGCCCCTTGTTCTGCTCCATAAGTCGCCTCGTTCTTCGCGGATGTACCGAAAGGTCATCCCGCTATTGGCACCGTATTACACAGTTTACGCCCTCGACATGTTGGGCTATGGCTATTCACATCCTTCACCCATAGTCGACGACGTTGTCCTGGCGCTTGCTGAGAATATTGTCCAGGCACTCGATGCTTTCGAGATCGAGAGAGCGCATGTGTTCGGCCTTCACACCGGGGCGGCAGTCTCTGCTGAAATCGCTGCGGGCTGGCCCGAGCGGATCGCCTCATTGATCTTGTTCTCGTTTCCTATCCTCGACGAAGAAGCACGCGAGGTCATGCAAGAGGTCCACCGCTCGTACGGCGGCTACAAGACGTGGGGCAGCGAAGGAGACGGAACGCATCTGACGCGGCTGTGGATCCGCGGCATGGACGACGTCACGCGTTGGCTCATGCACGCATCTGGCTTTCAGCCGCCAGACGGGCTCAAGTACGAGCCGCGGCAACTGCTGACACAGTACTTCTTGCCTAATCCGGCCAGGGCGACGCATCTCTGGATTCACGAGATCGGCCTCGAATACCTCGATGGCTTTATGACCGACTTTCTTCTGGCCCAAGACGCGCAGGGTCGCGGCAGCAGTGTCTACGATTCGCTTTATTCTCGCGACCCGCTACCAGCGCTTGGGAGGATCGAGGCGCCGACTCTGCTGATCGAGCCGGACACACCCTACGAGGTGTTCTTCACACAGACTGCAGCGCGTGCGGTGAAGCTGATCAAGAACGCTGAGATCCTTAGTCTCGAGAACTCCGACGACAACGTCAACTGGTTCGATCCGCCGAAGTTAGCGAACGCCATTCTCGACTACGTCAAACGTCATCCGATTGCAGGAGGAGCCGTGATATGAGAAGAGGCTACGCCGACACCCGTCATGGGCAGGTCTTCTATCTCCAAGAAGGCGATCAGGGCGACCCTGTGATCCTCATGCACCAGTCGCCACGCTCGTCGCGGATGTACGAGAAGGTTATCCCGCTGCTCTCGCCCCATTACCGTGTCTGGGCACTTGACATGCTCGGATACGGGTACTCGGATCCCTCGCCTGTCGTCGATGACGTCGTGTTTGCGCTTGCCGAGATGGTCAATGATGTTGTTGACTCCCTGGAGTTGGGCCGTGTCCACATCTACGGGCTCCATACGGGAGCCGCGGTCGCGGCCGAGGCCTGCGCCGCCTTCCCTGACAAGTTCGAGACGTTGACGGTCTTCTGCTTCCCGATCCTCGACCAAGAGGCCCGTGACGTCATGAATGAGATGCATAGATCCTACGGGGGCTATAAGAGCTGGGACGCTGAGGCAGACGGAACGCATCTCATCCGCATGTGGATCCGGGCGATGGACGATCCGGTGCGCTGGATGCTCCACACCGAGCACCCGCCGCCGGACGGCTGGAAGTACGACATCGATAACGTCAGCAGCAAGACGTATCTTCCCTCGCCAGCCAAAGCTACACACATCTGGATCCAGGAGCACTATCTCGACTACTGCGAGGGAATGATGATCGACTTCCTGCTTGCGGGAGATGCGCAGAAGCGGGGCAAAAGTGTTTACGACTCGCTCTACAACCGGGATCCGCTCCCGGCGCTGTCGAAGATCCAGTGCCCGACGCTTCTTATAGAGCCGGACTCACCGTACGAGGCGTTCTTTACACAGACCGCTGATCGCGCGGTGAAGCTCATACCCAACGCGGAGATTCATCGGCTTGCGAATGCCGACGACAACATCAGCTGGTGGAATCCATCAACGCTCAGCGACGCTATCCATGGCTATCTCCAGAAGCACCCGATCGGAGCAGTCGCGCCTTCAGCTTGAACGAAGGCCTACCTCGAGCGGGATTCGCATGCCGGTCTCCTGTGCAAAGAGGTGGAGGGCATCCGTAGGCCAGCGGACGCGGATGCCCTCGCCGATGCTCATCGGTTCACCCTGCACTGCTCGCCGGATGGTGACATCGCCCACCTCGGTCTCGATCTCGAAACGCAGCTCAGGACCGATGGTCTCAGTGACCAGGAGCCGTCCTGCGAGCGTCTGGGGCCCGGCCGGCTCGTCGGTGAGCGTGAGCGCCTCGGGTCGCGCGCCGAGGACCACGTTGCGAGGAGCGTCGCTACTGGCGGCCACTGGAACGCTGAGTGGTCCAGCTCGAAACGTGCCGCCCTCAAGTTGGCCTTCGATGAGGTTCATCTGCGGGAGGCCCACGAATTTTGCCACGAACAGATCGGCCGGCTCGTCGTAGACGCTGGTTGGAGAGGCAATCTGTCTGATACGACCGTCGCTGAGCAAGGCGATCTGATCGGCGAGGCTGAGCGCTTCTTCTTGATCGTGCGTGACAAAGACTGTCGTCGTCTCGAACCGCGTATGCAGTCGATGGATTTCGCTACGCATACGGACACGCAGGACGGCGTCGAGGTTCGAAAACGGCTCGTCCATCAGGAGCACCCGCGGACGTCGCACAAGCGCTCTGCCGAGCGCCACCCGTTGCTGCTGGCCGCCGGAGAGCTGCGCCGGCTTCCGTTTGAGTAGCGGCTCGATCTCGAGCAGCTCGGCGATCTCGCGGGCACGCCGAGTCGCTTGTGCTCGCGCCATGCGACGGATGCGCATCCCGAACGTCATGTTTTCTAGCACCGTCATGTGTGGGTAGAGCGCGTAGGCTTGGAAGACCATGCCCATGTCGCGCTTGTGCGGCGGCAAGTGTGTGATGCGCTTGCCGTCAAGGTAAACGTCTCCTGCGTCGGCACTATCGAGTCCGCCGATGATATTGAGCGTCGTTGACTTACCGCAACCGCTTGGGCCCAGGAGCACAACAAACTGTCCCTCCGGGACGGCGAGCTCCATGTCCTCGAGCACCCTCACCCTGCGGTAGGCCTTGTTGATACCGGTTAGCTGTAGGCCTGTCTCGTTCATCCTCGTACCGTTCCTCCCCGAGCGATGATCCCCGACAGGATCGTTCGGTGTAAGGCGATCACGACGAACAGCACGGGGATCACCGCGATGACGGTCGCCGCCGCAAGGGCCGGTATGTCAAGGCCCTCAAAAACTGATCCCTGCAACTCGGCCAGTCTCACAGTGATCGTCTGATTGCTCCCTGTAAGGACGAGCGCAAAGAGAAACTCGTTCCAAGAGTTAATGAACACGAAGATAGCGACGGCAGCGATTCCCGGGGCAGCAATCGGCATTATCACACGTCGGAAGGCCTGAAACCTCGTGCACCCGTCGATTAGCGCTGCACGCTCGAGGGATTCCGGGACGTCGGCAAGGAAGTTTCGCAAGATCAGGATTGAGATCGGAAGAAGGAAGGCCGCGTATACCAGACTGAGCGCACCAAGTTGGTCGAGCAGATTCAGGTTGCGCAGCACGATGAACACCGGAATGACGAGCGTGATCACTGGAACGGTCTGAGTGGCGAGCATCCCGATCGCCCACCACCGGATACGGCCAGTACGTCGCATCAACGGGTACGCAGCGCTGAGCCCAACCACGAGCACGATCAACGTTGCAAGTCCTGCGACGATTGCGCTGTTCTTGAGACCGTCCATAAGGCGATCGTTGGCGAACGCGTCCTTGTACCCACCGATCCCGAAGTCGTCGAAGCCGATCTTCAGCGGGATGGAGATCAGATTGATCTCGGGCTGGAGGCTGGCGAGCACGATGTACAGGATTGGGATAAGGACCCACAAAAGAATCAGCCCTACAAGACTGTAGATCGACAGCGCCTGCACGATCTTCCGCTGACGTCGTGTCACGCGGTAGCCACCGCCGGTGGGCGCGTCCCGCGCCCGGCTCGGACGGCGAGTGCGGCGAAACCGGCCAGGATCAGCGCGAATGCAGCGAGGAGGATACCTAATGCCGATGCTCGACCTAGTGACAGGAACTCAAACGCCTCGCGATAGACGAGGAAGTTCAGCGTTGTGGTGTCGAACCCAGGTCCGCCACGCGTGAGAACGAAGATCAGGTCAAACGTCTGGAGTGTGAAGAGGGCTTGAAAGATGCCTGCGAGCAAAAGAGTGCGCCTGATACCCGGCAGCGTGATGTGCCAAAAACGTCTGAGCCTCGTCGCACCGTCAATCTGTGCTGCTCGATAGATACTAGCCGGTATCGACTCGAGCGCAACGAGCAGGATAAGAGCGATAAAAGGTGTGAACTTCCAGCTCTCACCGACTGCGGCGAAGGTAAGTGCCTGTGTGCTGCTATCGATGAGCCATGTTTGGTATTGAGTGATAAAACCTACCTTGAACAACACAGCGTTAAGCAGGCCGAAATCAGGACTGAAGATGTACTTCCAAAAGATGCCGTTTACTGCAGGTGGTATCGCCCACGGGATCAAGACGATGACAAGCAGAAGGCTTCGCCCTAGGAAGCGCTCACGTATCACCAGCGCTGCGATTAGCGCGGCGAGCAGGCAGAGGGCGACCGTGACAGAACCGAAGAAAAGCGTGCGGACAAGAGCATCGTGGACGGTCGGGTCGGTTAGCTGATCAGTGTAGTTTTGGCCACCGGCCGATGTCCACGGATCGGCGCTCGAGAGGTCGGCACGTCGGGTGCTGAGCCACGCCGTGTACCCAATTGGAAGCAGAATGATCCCGACCGCGATCAACGTTGGGGGCAGGAGAAGAAGCTCCGGTGTGCGCCGGGCGCGGCGCAGCACCATGATTGCCACGTGCTTGACGTTATGTCCTGCCGACCGAGAGACGTCCGATGCGCGGTTTCGAGACAACCGGATCATTATCTACTGGACAGGACCCCATTTCACCACCCGAGGTCCGCGTTCAGGCATCCAGGCGCGGTGCCGTGTAGAGCTCAGGTGCCGAGGACGTCGAGGTAGCGTTGGAGCGCAAGCTGGGTGCGACCGCTGCTGGCAAGCTCAAGCTCGAGTCGCTCGATCTCGGCGGCAAGCGTGCCTTCGTAGTCATCGGGCTCGCTGTCGGCATCTTCGTCACCACCGAGTTCGATCTCGTCGTCGCTCCATTCTCCGTCGAGGTTGCCGTCGTCGTAGTCGCGGAGCGTGCCCATCGCCTCGCGCACGAGCTCGACGTCATCGGCGTCCATCCCTTTGAACGTTTCAAGGTCTACCTGCTGTCCATCGAGCTCGCTCCTGAGTTCCTCGAGCTCTGCCCGCAGCTCGTCCGCTCGAGCGCGCTCGAGCTCGAGCGTTTCCCGGGCCCGCTCGCGCCGTCGAACCCGCGCAACAGCCGTTCGATCCTGCACGACTGCTAGCCGTCAGCGCCCGCGGTGCCATCGCCTGCCGAGACGCCGGCGCCTCCCACGGCGCCCGACCACTCCGGCGTGAAGTCTTCGGCGAACTCGGCAATGAGGTATTCGCCCACGTCGCTGGTATCGAGACTCTCGACGTATTCTGGCCAGCCGATGTCCTCTCCGGTCGCTGCGAGAATGACCGCATCGCCCGCGATCGAGCCTTCCGTGAACGGTAGGTAAACGGCGCTGGCATACCAGCGGCCGGCTGCGACCGCCTCGTAGCCGATCTCGCTGGCGCCGTTGCCGACCAGAAGCACGTCGCCCGCGCGTCCCGATTCCTCAATGGCGCGCTCCGCTCCGAGCGCCATCTCGTCGCTCGTGGCCACAATGATGTCGAGTTCAGGGTTGGCGTCGAGTATTGCCGCCGCGGCAGCGAACGCCCCGTCGGATGTGCCACCTCCCTCCTCAGTCGCAACGATCGTCACTTCTCTGAAATCGAGGGTCGTTTCCTCGAAGCCCTGCAAGCGAACCGCCTCAAACGGTGTGTCCAGGCCATCGCCGATGAAAGCTACGTTGCAGGAGCTCCGATCGAAGCACGCGTCGAGCGCCGCGCCGCCGAGCGCCGCACCATTGACGACGGGCGACGAGCCAACATACAGCGTCTGGCCTGCGATCTGAAGCTCCAGTGCGAGCAGATCGGCTCCACAGGGGATGAACGTGCATGCGATCGGAAGACCGGCTGCGACAGCCGCTTCGACAGCCGGCACCACTGCGCTCGCATCGAGGGGCGTGACGATCAATGCGTCGAACGCGCCGGAATCCACCGCAGCCCGGAGCCGGGCAACTTGCGCGCCGGCGTCGCTCATACCGTCGATCACAGTGACCGTGGCGTTCGCGGCGTTACCCGCCGACTCCTCGATGCCCTTCTGCGTGGCGTCGCAGTATGCGTCGCCGACGCCGCAGGACAGATAGGCAATGCGAACCTCGGACACGGCGGTTTCGCCGGCCGCGAGCTCCGTCTCGAGCACGGCAACCTCAGAGTCTGCAGACTGCTCGAACTCCTCCTCGGTGGGGTCGGCCTCGTCGAACCCAACAGCCTCGGCCGGCTCCTCTGACTGCTCGAACTCCTCCTCGGTGGGGTCGGCCTCGTCGAACCCAACAGCCTCGGCCGGCTCCTCTGACTGCTCGAACTCCTCCTCGGTGGGGTCGGCCTCGTCGAACCCAACAGCCTCGGCCGGCTCCTCTGACTGCTCGAACTCCTCCTCGGTGGGGTCGGCCTCGTCGAACCCAACAGCCTCGGCCGGCTGCTCTGAGGCATGCGCTCCCTGCTCCGCGCCGTTCTGGCCACGTTCCGAGCCCGCGTCACCAGCGCTGGTACCACAGGCCGCCGCTACAAGAGCGAGCGCAATGACGAAGGCGGCCAACGCCAACAGGAGCGCCGCCCGCTTGCGGTGACCCGTGTCTCCGGTCATGAGATACAAATGATACTGAGGGGGCTTGGCGAGACAGGAGCATCACACGCAGGCTGGCTTGACGGACATGACCACGGCTAAATCCTCCTTGTCGGCTGGTGAGCGCGGTGCCTATGACCTGCCTCACGCCTCACGAAAGCCCCGGCAGGCCCACGCCAGCTGACTCGGGCGGGGCCGTGTTGGCCGCGCCGTTCCTCGGCCGACCCCGGCGCAACCCGGCAGCGGCAGTCCTGTCCGGTCAACCGATGAACCCTTACAGACCCCGAGCAGTCGGGAAGCCAAACCGGGTCGCTGCCGGGGCGGCTAGTCTGGTGGGTGGTGTGCTGGGGTGATGAGCGAACAGAGCGACGCGGTCCTGCGGCGTTCAGGCAGCGCCAGGGCTGGTACGGTGGCTGCTCCCTGTGGGCACGCGAGGTCGAGGCCGCTACGGCTACGGCAATCCTACGCTCGACGGTTTGGCGTCACCTGCGCGCGCTTGAGGGCGCTGGCCGGTCTATTTTCCCGGCGTGGCGACGGCTTGGGCTGGGCGGGCGCGACGTTGGGGTGATCGTGTCTGTGGGGAGCAGGCGGGCGTCATGCTGAGATTCGCGGAGGAAGTCATCCTGCTTTTGCTTGACGATGAGGATGGGAGGTTTGCGCCTGTGCCTGGCTGGTCGCTGGCCTATGCCCTCGCCGGGGGCGTGCTGATGGACCTGGCGCTGGAGAACCGGATCGACACCGACCTGGAAGAGCTGGTTCTCGTGGACGCCACTCCTGTCGGCGACAGTCTGCTTGACCCGACGCTGGCTGAGATTGAAGCAGGGGAGAAGACCGAGATGGAAGCGGGGGAGAAGCGCGGCGCCCGTTTCTGGGTGGTGCGCACGGCGAGGCGTGCCGACGTGATCCGCGAGGAGGCGCTCTCCCGGCTGGTTGCCCTCGGTGTCCTGGAACGCCGGGACGACCGCTTCCTGTGGGTGTTCCGGTCTCGGCGCTACCCGACCATTGACGGCAAGGCAGAGCGCGAGGTGAAGCTGCGCATCATGGGGGTGCTGTTCAGCGACGAGATCCCTGACCCGCGCGACGTGGTGCTCATCTGCCTGGCCGACGCATGCGGGATCTTTAGGGGATTGCTGTCCAAACAGGAGCTGAGCAAGGTGTCCGGTCGCATCGAGCAGGTGCGCAAGCTCGACCTCATCGGACAGGCGATGTCCCAGGCGATCCACGACATCGCGGCGGCAGCCGCCGCCGCGGTCGGACGGGCGTAGAACCGTACGGGTATAGGCAACCAAACCTCCGGCGCCGTTGGGAACTCACTGGCCCGCCCTGGCTTTTCTGCCAGGAGCTCACGCTAGTGCCGCGGCAGGAATGTCCCTTCGGGTTGGGGGTTGCTGCCGGGATCGCAGGCCACTTCGTTATCGCCCATCGCCAGCTGGAGGAAGGGCGGGTCATCACGCCCGACGTCATCAGGGGGCTCGACGCTAAAGACGGGAACATCGAGCAGAAAGCGAAGCGGATTCGCTCGCTTGCCAGGGGCCGCGAAATACCCTGACGTGACGCAAGATCGCAACAAGCCGTATTTCTACAACGCCGCCGTCGCCAACGACATTTGCAAGGCTGGCAGATTTTCCTTGCGATCCAACCGGGGGTTTAGGCAAGTCCCCGGAGCCTGACGGCGAGCCCGGAAGCCATGCAGTCAGCCCGCATGCAACGAGTGCGCGGGCATCGTTCGTCCACGCCCTGAGTTTCGCGCTTCCCGTTGCTGTCGCTGCGGTCGCCTGGGTGGACCCATGTCGCTGGCCGCCGTCGGCGCCAGCACCTCGCCCAGGGCGGCTACCTCTCCCACTTGGCCGCTCTTGCCGAGCTCAACGCCTAGCGGAGCTTCCCGCAAGTCGTTGAATCTGGATCCCCGACCAGTTACGGTCTCTGGCGCCGAGGATCACAGGTTCCGCTTCCTGCGGGCAGCTAGCTGTGGGCGCGGACAAGACTCGCCCCCTTGTTGGCTACGCATGGGGAGCCTGCGATCTTCGGCAGACCGCTCGTACCCCTAAGCCGCGAAGGGGCACCTATGCGCAGACTCTGCTTCCTGACAGCCGCCAGTGTTTCGCTGCTCATGGCCGGCCTGCTCTCGCCCGGGACGGCAGGAGCGGCTCAGGCCTGCACGATCACCGGCCCCGGCGGCCCCGACCGGCTCGTCGGCACCTCGGGTGACGACGTGATCTGTGGTCTGGGCGGCGACGACGTCATCGACGGCCGCGGCGGCAACGACGTGATCCGCGGTGGCGCCGGGAAAGACCGCATCAGCGGAAACGCTGGTGCCGACACGATCTGGGGCGGCCCCGGAAGCGACACGATCAGAGGCGGGGAGGCAAGCGACGGTGCGGCTGCAGCGGGCGGCGGGGGTCGCACGCCGCCCGACACGACGGTCTCCGGGGGGCCGCCCGCGGAGACCGAGGCCACCAACGCGACGTTATTCCTTTGGGTGTCGGAGAACCCGGCCACGTTCCAGTGCAGCCCCGACGGGGCACCGTTCGCGCCGTGCACCCAGGTCGTGTCCTACACCGGCCTAGCCTTGGGGCGGCACACGTTCCGGGCCCGGGCGACTGACAGGCTGGGAACACCGACCCGACCCCGGCGTCCCGCAGATGGACGGTGCAGCCGCCGCGAAAGGTGTGGTCAGACCCTGCGGGAGACCAGGAGCCCGGGGCTCCCGACATCACCACGGTCGCCGTCCCCGACAACGGCGCTGGGCGGCTCACCATCGCCGCCGGCATCCCTGGCCGCGAGCAGCTGCTTGTAGACGAGTACCTCGAGGTGTACTTCGACACCGACCGGGACTCCATATTCGACTACGCCGCCCAGCTTGACGGGACCGCCGGTGCCGTGAAACTGTGCGTCTACTGGCCGAACGGGGACACGTGGCAGAGCTTCGCTTCCTCGGTAGAAGCAGCCTGGTCTAGGCAAAGGGCGCAGATCGAGCTCGACTTGCGTGAGATCGGCAACCCGCGGAGCTTCAACTTCTACGTCCGCACGGAGGGGGGGCGATCAGATCAGGCAGCGACCCCTGGACCGAAGACAGGGCACCCAACCGCGGCACCTGGAACTACGAGGTCAGCGCGGGCAGCGCCCCTCCGCCCCCGCCGAAGCCGAAGTCGTCGTGGACTGACCCGGAGGGAGACCGGGCCTCCTGGGTGCCTGACATCACCGCCGTCAAGGTCGGCGACGACGGGGCCGGGCGGATCACCTTCCGCCTTGATATCCCCAACGTCGAGAACCTCCGCCAGGACATCATCGTCAACATCAGCCTCGACACCGACCAAAACCACGCAACCGGCCAGCAGGACAGGAACCGCAAGGGGATCGAGTACTCGATCGTTGTCGACGGTGACCCCATCGATGCGTACCTCGCTCGCTGGGACGGGTCCGACTGGGAGTGGCTCCACCCAACGGCGATGGCGCTCGGGTGGAGCTTCGGACCGACGGTCACGCTCGACCTGGGGCGACGTCGGCAACCCCCGGGCCTTCAACTTCTGGGCCGGAGCCTGGGGCGACAGCCCCGACGGCAGCTACAAATCAAACGACACCGCACCCAACGTTGGCACGTGGAACTACCGGGTCGGCACGGCAACAGACGGCTCGCTCGCCACGGGGCGCTTCATCATCGAACACCTACCTTCCGATAACCCCCACATCCAAGGGCTGATCGACTGGATCGACGAGTCGGACAGGCTCGACTGGCTCGCACGGCGGCTGAACGCGGCCTACGCGCTGCCCGAGGACATCCATGTGGTCGTGATGGAGGACACGCACGGGCCCGCCTACTTCCCCGACCTCCGGGCGATCACGATGCCGCCCGAGTTCCTCGACACGATCCTCTACCTGTTCAACAGGGATTATCGGTAGGACAGTCCCGATGGTGCCTCAAACTCCGCGATCAGCGCGTTCTCGTGGGTTTTCCTTCACGAGGCCGGCCACGCTCTCATTGACATCCTCAACATCCCCAGAACCGGGCTCGAGGGGAACGCGGCCGACCAGTTCGCAACCGTTTTCGCGACCAGCCTGGAGCTCCCGTGGCGTGCCTACCACGGGGCCTTCATGTTCAGGATGCTCGCGCAGAACCGCGGTGCGCCGGGAGCTGCCGATTTCTGGGACGAGCACGCGCTCCACGAGCAGCGCGACACGAACATCCTCTGCTGGCTCTACGAATATGGCCCGCACGAGTTTGCGCGCATCCCCGCGCGCTTCCCGGTCTCCGTTGACCGGCCCGAGCCCGCCGCGGCTGGGAGTACCCGCAAATCACGTCCGCCTGGGAGACCCTGCTTGCCCCGCACAGCAACACGTAGCCGGGAGCCGAAGGCGCCCCCCGGCGCGGCGGTAGGATCCGGGCGTGGCTGAGGCTCATCCTGTGCGGCTTGTTGTCACCGACGACCTCAGGCGGAGCCGGCTGACGGTGCTGTTCCGGGCGCTGCTGGTGATCCCGCACCTGGTCTGGCTGACGCTGTGGAGTCTGCCCGTCACGGTTGCTGTGCCGGTCAACTGGGTCGCGACAGTCCTCTTGGGTCGTTCCCCGGGGTGGCTGCACAGCTTCCTGGCCGCGTACCTGATCTACAACACCCACGTGAACGCCTACCTGCACCTGGTCGCAGACCCCTACCCCGCCTTCACCTCGACGCAGCCCTACCCGGTCACGGTCGAGATCGACGGGCCAGCCAGACAGGGGCGGCTTGGTGCGCTGTTGCGGTGGGTTCTCGCGCTGCCCGCGTGGCTGTTCGTCGAAGTCCTCGGCTACGCGCTTTGGTGGCTCGCCGTCGGCGGCTGGTTCGTCGCGCTCGCGCTCGGCCGCGTCCCGAAGGGGATCCGCGACCTTTCCGCGTACTGTCTGCGCTTCCGGGCCCAGACGGACGCCTACAGCATGCTGCTCACAGCCCGCTACCCATCGCTCGACCTGAAGCCCGAGACCCCGGACACACAGGCGTAAACCCGGCTCCATGCCGCCACAGCGACGGCAATCGGCACAAGGCCCGGTGGGCCCCCGGACGGGTGGCGCCGCGGCCGACGAACCCAGGCCGGCTCGATTCCAGCCAAGCTGGGCGCTATGACACGCGGCGGCAAGCGGCGACAGCGGCAACGCGATCTCCCCAGCGGCAACCAGCCGCGGCGCGCGCGAAGTCGCCGGTTTGCTGTGGCGCTCGCCGTGTGGTGGGTGCTCGCGGCCCCGGCGGCAGTCGCAGCTGAGACCACGCCCGGCCAGGAGGAGTTGGGGGAGGAGCTGGCTGCGAGCTCGGTGGTGTGGGAGGACCCGGTGGGGGACGGGAACGTCGGGCCGCCTGATATCAGGACTGTCACTGTCTCCAACACTGACGATGGGGTGGTGACCGTCAGTGTTGAGATCCCCGGGACCCCTGTGCTGCCTGACAGCCTGCGTGTGCATGTGTTCTTTGATGTTGACGAGAGCTCCCAGACCGGTGACAGCACCCGCCGCCACGCCGAGTACGCCGTCCAGGTCAACGGGGAAACCAGCATGGCCACTCTGTACCGCTGGGACGAGCCGGCCTGGCGGTGGAGGGAGGTCGCCTCGACGGTGGAGTTCTGGTGGGAGAACGGGCCGACGATCACCCTGGATGTGCGGGAGATCGGGTTCCCGCCGGGGTTCAACCTGGCGGTGCTGGCCGAACAGGGCGACTACCAGGATTCGGCGCCGGACCTGTGGCCGCTCTGGGGCTACCGGATCGTCGCGTCCGGGCCGCGCGCGCCGGTCTGGGTGCCGCCAGAGCAGTGGCGGCCTACCCTGGGCGGCACCTACGCCTACGAGCTGCCGTCCGAGGCGTTCGCCGGGGAGCGTGCCGTTGTCCACTACGTCCCCATTGGTGGCGACCGGCCGCCGTGGGGCGACAGGGACAGCGACGGGGTCCCCGACTACGTGGAGACAGCTGCTGAGGCGGCCGATGTTGCGCTGGCGCGGTTCGAGCAGCTGGGCTTCAAAACACCTGCGCTTGACATCGGCGGCCCCGACGAGCGCCCCGACATTTACCTCAAGAACCTCGACAGCCACCGGATCGCAGGGCGCGCGTTCTCCCACCGGATCTGGAACGGCGGCTTCGCGATCATCGACTCCCGGCTAGGCGACGACTTCCTGCGGACAACGGTCGCCCACGAGGTCTTTCATCTGATCCAGCACGCCTACCTGCCCCGCGGGATGCCCTGCTGGGTCACGGAGGGAACAGCCGCGGCGGCCGAGACATTCGTGTTCCCGGGGATCAACGAGCCCTTGAGGCGCAAGCAGCTCGGCCGGTGGCTCGCCGAGCCCTCGCGGCCGCTCAACGACGGGAGCGCTAGTGACCTCGAGTTCTGCTACGCGACCGCCGCCTGGTGGAGGGCTCTGCACGACCGCGACCCGGGTCTCTTGCCCGCCTACTTCGCCGAGCTCGCCCGCACCTCCTCCACTGACGCAGGTGGCCTGCGGCTGAACGCGATCGCCGAGACCCGCGGGCTCGGACCGCTAGGGGGCGTGTACGCGGCCTTCGCCGAGAGCATCTACCGCGACAACCACAAGCCGCACAGGTTCCACAGGGTGAACGCGAGAAAACAGCAGCGGACGACCCGGGTGTTCCCGCTCGCCCCGCTGGGAGCCCACTACCTCCCCGTCCGAACCCGAGGCCCCGCCCGCATCCTCGAGCTCACCGTCGAGACCGTCGAGGGGCCAGACCCCCGCGTCCGGCTCGTCCTGGGCGGCCCCGGCGGGCGCACCGTCACCGCCCCCGTCTGGCGGTCAGCCCAGGCAATCACCGTCCAGCTGCGCAACCCCACAGAACGCCGCGCCATCATGCTGATCGTCACCGGCAACCACCAACACCCCACCAGCTACCGGATCACCCACAAGACCCGCTAGGAGGGGTCGGCGAAACGTTGGGACCTGTGTGGTTGGCGGGTTTGCGGGACGGCTGTTGGTGTATTTACCCCAAGTTTCGGGCTGTTTTACCCCATGCCAGCGTTTGGTTGGGGCCGGGCGGGCTGGGCGCGTTCGCGTCCTGCGCGGGATGACCTAGGCGTGTGCGAAAGCACCCGTCCATTTCTGGACTTTCTGGACGTGAGGAGGGTTTCTCCCAGGAGCGGGAGGGCACCCCGCCCAAGCCTCGCCTGACCCGACGTGCGCGCAGGGCTAACGAGCCCTCGTTACGGCCAAGCTTGATGTCTGAATAGGCAACGGATGGCCGGGTCGGCAACCCAAGGCGAGGAAGCCTTTGGCTTACCAGCAGGACTTTGTGTCCGGTTTTGTCCTCAGCTCCCCGTCATTCCACAGTCTGAAAGGAGGCCCCGCCAAGTCTGAATGGGGCAGGTGGGCCGCGCTGGGGATCTGCACCGACGGGGGTGGAGTTGCCGCTCGGGCTGCGGGAGGACTCGACTGGAAATGCCACTGTCGCTTGGGAGCTGCTCCTGAACCTCGTCGATCACGACCTCGATCTCGGCTGGGTCGTGCTTTAGGTGACCGACGGCGTCAGGGCGATCGGTGCGGTGATCGAGTTGCTGCTCGCCGCTGCATCCGCCACAAGGCCGACTTGGCAAGGATGTGGGGGTCATCATTCGGTTCGATGGGAGCGAGCGGCCCGTGTGCCGGCGTGTCAAGCGGCGATGGTCGTCCTTGATGTGGAGCGGTCGGGCAGCTAGTTCGAATTGACGGTTGAGGTCTACCAGGGCTACCCCCGCTCGCCAGGGCGTTGCCGGGTAGCGTTCTTGCCCCACCGTGGCCGACGGCCACAACGGCCACAACGGCCACCCAGGCAAGTCTGCCCCGCCAACCGGACACGGTTGGTCCAGACATGAAATACGGCAGGTGGTGTGCCCTCGTAGACAGCACTGGCGGCCAGTCATAGGCGGCCCCCGTCCTTGCGTTGCTCCCACAGCGCACCGGGGCCAGACACCGTCCCCGCCCGCTTGTTGCTGACCGTCCAGCCCCAAGCCCGGCAGCTGCAGGGCAGGCTGCCGCTCCGATCTGGGCTGGCAGTACGGAGGAAGCCAGCGGCTCGGGGTCGGTGGCCGAGGTTAGGTGTTGGTGCGGCCCCTTCGACAGGGCGGCCGAGTGGAGGGGCGCCGGGAGGGGTCTTCGGTGGTGGCCAGCCACAGCCGGCTGGGAGAGAACAGCCGACGCGTCTAGCTACCTTAGGTAGACGATGGCTGGCCGTTCGAGCAAGCTGACCCCCGAGGTGCCCAGGCGATCGCGCTAGCTGTAAGCGAGGGCCACTACCTACAGCACGCTGCGGCGGCCGCGGGTGTTGCCCGCTCGACCGTGCACAACTGGCTAGCCCGAGGCCGTAAGGCCTGCAAGCAGCTCGACGGGGGCGACAAGCCCGAACCAGACGACGGGCCATACCTGGACTTTCTCGACGCGGTAGAGGGAGCCGAGAGATGCGCTGCCGAACTGGGCATCGCCCCAATCAGGGCCGCGATGGCCGACGGAAACTGGCGGGCCGGAGCCTGGTACCTCGAACGGCGCTTCCCAGACCTCTGGCGGCCTAGCGCCGACAAAGACGGCCACGACCAAGAAGACACCGACGCAGCCTACGCAATCGACCAAGCCGCCGACGAAGAGCTGCTGGCAAAGCTCGAGCGGATCGCCGAGGTAGCCAAGGCACAGGAGCACAGCGGAGAGAACGCCGCCGCCGGAACGTGTGACCCAGGCGAGAAGCACGGCTGGCCCGCCGAAACCACCTCCCACCACACCTCCTGCTTGCCTTCGACACCCTCGAAGCCACC
>JAPOVR010000088.1 GCA_026708005.1 Actinomycetes bacterium | reverse complement strand
GCGCGAGCGTGTTGATCGGGGCCTCGTAGCGCTCTTCGAATGCGGCGATCGCGTCCTTGTGCTGCAACGTCAGGCCGATCTCGTCAAGGCCGTTGAGGATGCAGTACCGGCGGAACTCGTCGAACTCGAACGCGATCTCGTCCCCCGCAGGACCGACAACGGTCTTCGTCTCGAGATCGACGGTCATCTCCGAGCCGTTCTCGGTGTCCACAGCGCCCATGAGCGCACGAACGGTGTCCTCCGCAAGCACGATCGGCACCAGCCCGACCTTCACGCAGTTGGAGATGAAGATGTCGGCGAACGAGGGTGCGATCAGCACCTCGAACCCGTACTCCTGAAGCGACCACGGCGCGTGCTCGCGCGAGGAGCCGCAGCCGAAGTTCCGGCCAGCGAGCAGGATCTTCGCGCCGGCGAACGCCGGGTTGTTCAACTCGAAATCCGGCCGCGGCTTGCCGTCCTCGTCAAGACGCCAGTCGAAGAAGAGAAACTCGCCCCAGCCGGTGCGCTCGATGCGCTTGAGGAACTGCTTCGGAATGATCTGGTCGGTATCGATGTCGGGTCGGTCGATGACGGCAACGCGCGCCGCCGTCCTCGCGAAGGGCTTCATAGCTCTCTCACGTCCACGAAGTGCCCGGCGAGCGCGGCTGCCGCTGCCATCGCGGGGCTGACGAGATGGGTGCGGCCGCCTCGGCCTTGGCGGCCCTCGAAGTTCCGGTTGGAGGTTGACGCGCTTCGCTCGCCGGGGCTGAGGATGTCAGGATTCATCCCAAGGCACATCGAGCAGCCGGCCCGGCGCCACTCGAAGCCTGCCTGCCTGAAGACCTGGTCGAGACCCTCCTGCTCGGCCTGCTCCTTCACCTGAGCCGAACCGGGAACCACCATCGCCCGAACCGAGCCTGCGACCTGGTGGCCCTCGACGACCGCGGCGGCCGCGCGCAGGTCCTCGATGCGCGAGTTTGTGCACGAGCCGATGAAGACACGGTCGATGTGGATGTCCTGGATCGCCATGCCTCCCTCGAGGCCCATGTAGGCAAGCGCCCGCTCCAGCGCCGCCCGCTCCTCGTCGTCATCGACGCCGACGGGGTCGGGAACGCGCTCGGTTACGGGCGCGACCATGCCCGGGTTCGTGCCCCAGGTGACCTGGGGGACGAGCGCGGTCGCGTCGACCGTCACCTCGCGGTCGAAGGAGGCGTCCTCGTCGGTCCGCAGCACCTGCCAGCGTGCGAGCGCGCGGTCCCAGTCGGCGCCCTGCGGCGCGCCCGGCCGACCGTCGATATACGCAAACGTCGTGTCGTCGGGCGCGATCATGCCGGCCCGCGCGCCTGCCTCGATCGACATGTTGCAGACGGTCATCCGCTGCTCCATCGTGAAGCTGCGGATGACGTCTCCCGCATACTCGATGACGTGCCCGGTGCCTCCCGCCACACCGATCCGCCCGATGGCGCCGAGGATGCAGTCCTTGGCCGTCACACCCGGCGGCAGGTCGCCGGCGAACGTCACGCGCATGGTCTTCGGCCGCCGCTGCGGTAGACACTGCGTGGCCAACACGTGCTCGACCTCGGAGGTGCCGATACCGAAGGCGAGGGCGCCGAACGCCCCGTGGGTGGAGGTATGGCTGTCGCCGCAGACGATCGTCATGCCCGGCTGGGTAATCCCAAGCTCGGGCCCGATGACATGGACGATGCCCTCGCGCCCCGAGCCGGTCGCGTAGAGTGGCACGCCGAACTGGGGACAGTTGTGCTCGAGGGCATCCAGCTGCCTCTTTGCCAGGGGATCGGTGACCGGGCCCCCATCGGTGGGGACGTTGTGGTCCATCGTCGCCAGCGACAGGTCGGGCCGGCGCACGGTGCGCCCCGCCACGCGAAGCCCCTCGTACGCCTGCGCGGATGTGACCTCGTGCAGCAGGTGGAGGTCGATGTAGAGTAGCGCTGGCTCGCCGGGCTTCTCCCGGACGACGTGGCTCTCCCAGACGCGATCGAACAGGGTTCTCGACACGGTGCCTCCCGTCCTCGGACAGGCACTGTAGCACCGCCGAGTAGGTGATCCACGACCTTGGCGAGCAGCGGCAACCCCCTCGTGGCAGTCGTCGACTGCGTCCCGGACGATGAGCCGTTCCTGTCCGAGCTGCGCGCCAAGGCAGCAACCCGGATTTCGTACGGGGCGCCCGCGCCCGGCGAGATCGCCGAGCGAGCCAGAGGCGCGGCAGTGCTCGCGACCCTCTACACCTACACGCGAGTCGACGGGGCAGTGCTCTCGCGCCTGCCGACGCTCCGTCTTGTCGCGACGAGAACCTCCGGCTACTCCCACATCGACGCGGAGGCTGCGAGGCGGCGGGGCGTGGCCGTCGCGACCGTCCCAGCCGCATCGACTCAGGCGGTAGCCGAGTACGTCTTCGGCGCCGTGCTTGCCGCCCAGAGGCGCCTCGTCCAAGCACGGGACGCGGTACGAGGGGGCGCATGGCGCTACCACGACTTCCGCGGGTTCGAGCTGGCGGGGGCAACGCTTGGCGTGATCGGCCTCGGGATGATCGGCACGCGCGTCGCCGAGCTGGGTCATGCGCTCGGCATGCACGTCCTCGCGTGGTCCAGAACACCGAGAGAGCTGGCAGGCGTTGAGCTCGCAGAGCTGATGCAGGTCATGGCCCGCGCTGACATCGTCTCCGTGAACCTGGCGCTCACCGGCGAGACGCGAGGTCTGATCGGCGAGCGTGAGCTGGCAAAGCTGAAGCCGAGCGCGTGGCTCGTGAACACCGCGCGAGGCGGCATCGTCGATGAGGATGCGCTCTTCGCGAGCCTCGAGAGCGGTCGGCCCGGCGGGGCAGTTCTCGATGTCCTCGCCGAGGAGCCGCCCTCGGCTGAGCGGCTCGAGCGGATGAGCACCGTGCCCAACCTCCTCGTGACGCCGCACATCGCGTGGAACACCGAGCAGGCCATCCGCCGACAGTTCGACGAGCTGACCGAGAACGTGCTCGCCTTCCTCGAGGGCAGACCGCGTAATCTCATCGAGTGATCAGCACCGCGTTTTCCAGGCAGCACGAACGGGCATCGGGTGGGTGAGGCCGAGAGCATGAGACGGTCACCGCAGGCCGGCCCACGACGAAGCGGCCGAGTCGCCGGCACGTCACCGACCAGGACTCGAGCCGAGGCACCGCAGACCATCCCGCCGCTCGCCGCGCGACGGGCTCACGACCGATTCATGAAGGGTGAAGGCGATGGCAGACCATGACCTCTCGATCGTCGGCGGCGACGTCGTCCTCGCGGGCGGGACCATCGCCCGGGTCGACATTGGAGTCCGGAACGGCACGATCACCACGCTCGCCGATGGCGGCATCGGCGCGACCACAACGATCGACGCCACGGGTCTTACGGTCCTCCCCGGACTGATCGACCAGCACTTCCACGTCTTCTGGAACTACGGGTGGGAGACGTACAGCGGTGCGACACGGGCTGCGGCCAAGGGCGGGATCACGACGGTCGTCGACATGCCGCTCGACAACCCGCCCACGCTGTCAGCTGAGCTGTTTCGCGCGAAGCTCACCGCGATCTCCGCTGAGTGCCACGTCGACTTCGCCCTGTTCGCCGGCCAGCCCGAGACGGATCCCGACGAGCTCGACGGGATGGTGGAGGCGGGTGCGGTCGCGCTCAAGCTCTTCACCGGCGTGCTCGCCCCGCCGGGCATGTACCCAGGCGCTGACACCGGGCAGCTGCTTGACTATCTCCGGCGATGTGCACGCCTTGGCGTCGTCGCTGTCGTGCACTGCGAGAACGTCGAGATCGTCGAGTTCGAGACGGCCCGACTACAGGCTGAGGGACGCACCGACGTCGCCGCGTGGGACGAGGCACGGCCGTGGTACAGCGAGGTCGAGGCAGTTGAGCGCGTCGCGCTCGTCAGCGAGGTCACCGAGTGCCGAACCGTGATCGCGCACGTCTCCTCCCCACAGTCCATCGAGGCCGTGCGGCGGGCCCGCGCGCGGGGCGTCGATCTCTACGCAGAGACCTGTCCCCACTACCTGTGCCTGACGACCGAGGAGATGGCGGGAGATCTCCGGATGAAGTGGAACCCGCCGAGCCGCAACCGGGAATCGGTCGAGTGGCTCTGGGACCAGGTTGCAGACGGCGGGATTCACGCCATCGGAACCGACCACGCGCCGTTGCCGAAGGACCCCGGCGCCGACATCTGGACGCAGCTCCCGGGCTCGGGCAACGGGGTCGAGCTGCTCCTCGGCCTCACAGCGACCGAGCTCGTGGCTCGCGGTCACGGCCTCGCGCTCGCCGCTTGGCTCCTCTCGACGTCGCCTGCCAGGATCATGGGCCTCCACCCCCGCAAGGGATCGATCCAGGTGGGCGCCAGTGCGGACTTCGCGATCGTCCGGACAGACGGCACCCGAACAATCGACCCGAACGAGCTGGAGTACCACAACCAGGAGCAGTGGTCGCCGTTCGAGGGCCGCGAGATCACGGTCTGGCCCGAGTACACAGTGCTACGGGGGCAGACTATCTTCGCCGAGGGCGAGGTCGTCGGGAGGCCTGGCGACGGGCAGTTCCTGCGGCCCGCCGAGCGAGTCGGAGCCTGATGCAGCTGACGCCGAAGGAGATCGAGCGCGTGCTGATCTTCTCGGCCGCCGAGCTCGCGCGCCGACGGCTGCACGACGGGGTCGCCCTGAGCCACCCGGAGGCGGTGGCGCTTGCCAGCGACGAGGTACTCGAGCGCGCACGGCGAGGCGCAACGTTCGAGGAGGCCCAGGCCGCGGCGCACGGGCTGTTCGAGCGGACGCAGCTCCTGCCCGGCGTGCCCGAGCTCCTGGAGGACCCGCTGCAGGTGGAGGCAATCTTCGACGACGGCACGCGGCTCATCCCGCTCGAGCGTCTCGTGCGCTCCTGATGCGCCCCGGCGAGATCCTGCCCGGAGCTGGCCCGGTGCCAGAGCCGCCGGCCGTGCGACGCGAGACCGTGCGGATCCGCAACACCGGCCGGCACGCCGCCTACCTCGGCTCGCACTTTCCCCTCGTCGACGCAAGCGCAGCGCTCTCTTTCGACCGCACGGGGCTGGCGGGCGCCACGGTCGACCTCCCGTCAGGCGCAACGGCTCGGATCGGGCCAGGCGTCGAGGTCGAGCTCACAGCGATCTGGCGGCAGCTCAGGTGAGCCGTGCCCTCTACGCGTCGCTCTACGGGCCGACCGTCGGCGACCGGGTCAGGCTTGGCGACACCGCGCTCGTCGTCGAGATCGAGGCCGACGACACGGCCGCCGGCTTCGAGCCCACGGTCGGTTTTGGCAAGACCGTCCGCGAGGGACAGCTCGTGGCGAGCACGGTTCCGCCGGACGAGGCGATGGACGTCGTCATCACCAACGTCGTCGTGATCGACGCCGTCCTGGGCATCAAGAAGACCTCGATCGGCATCCGCGGAGGGCGCATCGCGGCGGTGGGGCGCGCCGGCAATCCCGACACGATGGCCGACGTCGACGTCCCGCTTTCTCCACTGACAGGCATCGTCCCCGGCGAGGGGCTCATTGCGACCCCCGGCGCGGTCGACGCCCATGTCCACCTGCTGGGGCCGCAGGTGGCGCCTGCCGCGCTCGCCGGCGGCACGACGACCGTGGTCGCGATGGGGTACGGCGGAGCGTTCGACCTCGGCATCGGACCGTCCGAGAACTTCGATCGGCTGCTCGATGCGTGGCATGCCGTCCCGCTGAACCTCGTGCCGCTCGCGCGCGGGAGCACGACGCAGACTGCGGCGCTCGACACGGCGCTTCGTGTGGGCGCCGGCGGACTGAAGGTCCACGAGGACGTCGGAGCCCACCCGAGGGTCATCGACGCGGCCCTCCGAGCCGCGGACGAGCACGACGTGCAGGTTGCCCTCCACCTCGACGGGCTCGGTGAATCGGCAACGCTCGCGGAGTCGCTCGACGCCATCGATGGGCGCACCGCGCACCTCTACCACGTCGAGGGCTGCGGAGGAGGTCCGGTTAACCTGCTCGAGGCCGTGGCCCACGAACACCTGCTCCCCTCGTCCACCAACCCGACCCTGCCGTACGGCGCGGGCGCCGTCGAGGAGCACGTGGGGATGATCCGTACGGTCCACCGACTCCATCCGGCGCTCGAAAACGACGCGCGCGCCAGCGAGGCCCGGATCCGAGGCTGGACGATGGCCGCAGAGAGCGTGCTGCACGACCGGGGTGCGATCAGCATCACGAGCTCTGACTCGATGGGCATGGGACGAATCGGTGAGGTCACGCGCCGCACGTGGCAGCTCGCCGACGTGATGAAACGAGCGGACGCGGAGACGCCGCGCCACGACAACGAGCGGGTGCTGCGTTATGCGGCGAAGCTCTCGATCAACCCGGCGCTCACGCATGGCATCGCCCACGAGGTCGGCTCGCTCGAGCCGGGCAAGAGAGCCGACATCGTTCTCTGGCGACCGGCCTTCTTCGGTGCGAAGCCCCAGCTCGTCCTCAAGTCCGGCTTCGCGGCCTGGGGCCCGCTCGGCTCGGGCAGCGGCTCAACGCGCATCGGCGAGCCGCTCATGCACGGGGGGTACTGGGGTGCGCTCGGCGGCGCGCCAGCTCAGCTCTCGGCCATCTTCACGAGCGCCGCCGGCGCTGAGCGGGTGAGCGAGCGCTGGCCGGGCCCGGTGTGCGCCGTGCGAGGATGCCGCACGGTGAGGAAGGGCGGCCTCGTTCGAAACGGCGCAACGCCCACGGTGGAGGTGAACCCCGAGCGCCGCGCCGTTCTCATCGACGGCGAGCCGGTGACCTTGGAGCCAGCCGAGCACGTTGCGCTCAACCGCGCGTACTTCCTGGCCTGACGAGGAAAGGACGCCCAACGCGCGCGCAGCCTGCCGGCAGGCTGCGCGTCCCGGCGCAAACTCGGCGCGAAACAGCGAGGATCTCGTTCTGATGCGTGACGTTTCCGTGCCGTCTCTCGCGGTACCCTCCCTCAGGGTGGCGGGAGGGGGGTGGGCAGACTGCAGCCAGCGGGCCGTCGGCGCGAGCGCCGCTCGCGCTGCAGCCGTCACAGGTCGCGGTTGCGGGGACGCGATCTGTCTGCGCAAGCGCCGCTCTCCCACCCGTCGATCGCCTGCGGGGATACCGATGCACAGCGCATGGACGGGCGCGTGAACGGGAAGCCGCTTGAGCCGGCCGTCGGTCACCCACCGTCCGAGCACGGCGCGCGCTCGCTCGCGCACGTCCGCAAGTTCCTCGCAGCCTCTGCGGCGCCGCTCGTCGAGGCGCTCGAGCGAGACTGCCCCGATACCGCCTTCGCCGTCGAGGCGGACGGACGTCTCGCCAAGCCGCTCTACAATCTCAAGCTCGCGATGCAGCAGGCCTCGGCAGCCGCCGGCCTCTACTGCCCGCACCTCGACCCGCCCGACGGCCTCGGGCTCTCGCTCGTCGACTGCATGTACCTCCAGGAGGAGGTCTTCCGCCATGGGCTCCGCGGCCAGCAATGGATGCTCGCCTGGACGGAAGGCCCGAGCCCCCTGGTTGCATACTGGAGCCCGGAGGCACGGGATCGGCACCTCCCTGACTTCCTCGCAGGGCGCACGAACGTCTGCTTCGCGCTCACCGAGCCAGAGGCCGGCTCGGACTTCCCATCACTGACGACCAGCGCTCGCCCAGACACGGACGGCTGGATCATCTCAGGCGAAAAGCACCTCATCACTGGAGCACCGCAGGCAGAGCTCGCCCAGGTCTTCGTCCGCCTCGAAGGAGCCGGCCGCGGCGAGCTCACAGCCTTCCTCGTCCCACTCGAGACCGACGGGGTCGAGCGGGGGCCCGTCCAGCAGACCATCATGGCGGATGGACAGACCGGCTCGCTGCTCTTCACCGACGTACGGGTTCCGCACAGCGCGCTGATCGGCACCGAAGGAGGCGCGCAACAGCTCGCGTTCGCCTGGATCAACTGGGCACGGACCCGCCGGGCCGGCATGTGCTCCGGCCTCGCGTCCTTCGCGCTTCAACAGGCGCTCAACTTCGCGCACGAGCGGCGCGCGTTCGGACGTTCAATCGCCGAGCTGGGCACCGTAGCGACCATGCTCAGCGATAGCTACATGGACTGGATTGCGATGCGCTCGCTCTCGCTCGAGCTGCTGGCTCGCCTCGATCGAAGCGGCTATCGAGGCGGGACGGTCTCAGCGGCCGACCGCCGCGACATCTCGGTTCTCAAGACGTGGAACGACGAGGCGCTCTTCCGGGTCGTCGACCGCGCAATGCAGGTCCATGGTGGACGAGGCCTGTTGAGCGAGACCGGTCTCGAGAAGATCCTCCGCGTCGCGAGGAACCTGCGCGTTCCGGCCGGAACCACCGAGATTCAGCGCGCGATGATCGCGGAGTCCCTCGGCCAGAAGAGCACCGGCGTGTAGCGCCGCTCGTCCGCGCGTGCGGCTCGGCAAGACCTATCGAATGACATCGCCGTTCGTCGGCGCGTGCGGGCGCTTGGCAGAGGGTCAGGACTGCGCGTGAGCTGAGGACCGCACGCTCAGGGATCTCGCGCGCAAGGAGCCGACACCGGCTGCCTGGGGTGACAAGAGGAGGAAGATGTCAGGATCGCTCGCGCAAGCAGACAGCCGCGACCGCCTTGAGGGCGGTCGAGCCTGGAGCACGGTGGGTCAAGGAGCAAGCGCTTCTCGCTGGAGCCCCAGTTCGACCGTTCCTGTCCGGTGCTGCTGATCGCTACTGTCTCCGTGTCGGGCTCGGACTCTTGCCGGGCGTGAACGGTCGTTCCTGCTCGGCGTTGCTGGTCACTGCTGCAGCGGCGGTTGGCGGCCGTCGGGTCGTGTGCCCCTCGACGGTCGGTGATGGCGGCGGCGTCCCGTCCCGCAGCGCCGGCTGACAGCCGGGCGAGGCCATGTGCCCTTTAACAGCAGGGCTGCGCTGCGGGACTCTAGCCGGCAGGCAGGCGCCAAGCGGTGTCCCACGAATGCCGTGGACGGCCGAGCCGAGCTGGGCCGGTGTCGCAAAGGGCTGCCCACCCCCAGCCACTACCCGGGGGAGGGTAGCCCAGATATGCGCAGGGCTTGCTCACGATCTGTCACAGGAAGCGTCACGGCACTGCACCAGTTCTGCGCGGCTGGTCTGTGCAGCCTCGTCCCCATGGCCCCGCCCGCGAAGCCCTGCACGACGGCGCCTCTGCTAGCGCGGTCCCGGCTCGGCCGGCGGGTCCCTGCGGAGTCCGGCGGAGCCCTGCCATCCGACCTCTCTCCCGCGCTCTGCCCCGGCGGCTCCCCCTACCCAGCGGCTCCCCCCTTCGGCCCTGCCCCGGGCGGCCCGCGCCGGTAGCTCTCCCAGCCTGCCCAGCACACCCGATCCCAAGGGAGCCCGAGCTGGCACGCCGGGCCGCGCGCCTACAACGAGCGCCGCCCTCCTGTGCGGGTGGCCCCCGGCAGCCGGTCGGACGCCGCCGAGGGCTCGCGCCCACGCAGCCCGATCCACAGCGCCGCCCCCGCAAGGAACACCCCAGCTGCCGCGATTGCCCAGAAGGGTCGCCACGAGCCCGAGAGGTCGACGCTCAGGCCGAGGAACGGCGGCACCACAACCGAGCCGCCGAAGATGAAGACCAACGAGTTGGCCGAGGCCCGCCCCAGCCCGCCGGCTCCCGCCCGGTCGGCGATGAGCGCGTAGTAGGCGCCGTTCCAGCCGACGATCGCGATCCCGGCGATGGCGAGGACGAGCCACAGCAGCAGACCGCGAACCCCAGCCGCCAGCGCCACCAGGCAGATCGCGCCAATTCCGGCGAGCATGACGAGGATCGTCAATCGCCGTCCGGGAATGTCGCTGACCCAGCCCCAGACGAGCCGTGCCCCCGCGCCCAGTCCCTGGACAAGACCAAGCGCCAGGCCGGCGAGAGCCAGGCTGAACGCGCGCTCGTCGGTCAGAAACACGGTCAGGTGCGCAAACACGCTCCACTGGGTGCCCGACATGGCAAACCCGAACACTCCGAGCGCAACGAGGTCACGCCTGGTGAGCGGAGAGCTGCCCTGCTGCCCCGGCTCGCTGCGGCCGATCACCGCGGCGCCGCGGAGCCTCGGCGACAGCGCCGCGATCACCGCGCACGCTGCGACCGTCACCGCGAGAGCCCAGCGCCAGCCGAACGCAAGGGCCACCGGCGGCAAGACGACTCCCGCGAGCAAGCCTCCCAGCGGAACGCCCGACTGCTTGACGCTGAGGAAGAAGCCCACCTTCCGTGCCATGCGCCCCGCAATGACGACGTTCGTCGGCGGGTTGATGCCCGCGTACATGACGCCGGCGAGGCAGAGCGCAGCGAGGAAGACCGGCGCATTCGGCGCCGTGGCGGCAACCACCATGGCGACGGTGAACAGCACGAGCGACCAGCCGAGCACGGCCGCAGGACCAATCTGGTCGGTGAGCGAGCCTGCCCTCGGCGAGCTGATGGCCCCGCCGATGAACACGAGCGAGATGAGGAAGCCGACCTCAGCGCTCGAGAACCCGAACTCGTCCCGAAGCTCAGGCGCCAACGCACCGAGCGCGACGATCGCGAACGTCGAGGCGGTGAGGGCGCCCAGCGACAGGCCCACCACCGTGACGGCGCCAGGCTGGGCCTCCCGACGCCGCCAGCTCATGGCTCGCATGCGACGCGTGTCGTGCTCAGTCGTTGCGAGGCGCTGTGCGGCCCTGGTCGAGCACGATCTTCTTGACGGCGCCCTGCAGCGCGTAGCTGTGCGTCTGCTCGAGCTCAAGCAGATCCTTGATCCGCCGTGCAGCATCGATCACGGTCATCGTGTCGAGCCCTGTATCGACACCGCATTCGTTGAATGTGTGCACGAGGTCTTCGCTCGCGACGTTGCCGTACGGCGCCATGCCGTAGGGCATGCGGATGCCGCCGCCAATGCCGCAGATCGATCCTTCGAAGAACTCAGCGCCGGCATCGGCGGCCGCGAGCGCGCTCGCGACCGCCATGCCGTTCGTGTTGTGCAGATGGAGGCCCAGCACCAGCTCGGGCCAGCGATCCTTGATACGCGCGCACAGCTCATACACGGTCCTGGGGCTGTCGAGGCCAACGGAGACAGCGAGGTAGAACGAGCGAACGCCTTCGGGCCACAGACGCGCGATGATGCCAAGCACCCGCTCCGGCGGCGTGTCTCCCTCGTACGGGCAGAACATCGCGCCGCCGATCGCCTGGACCATCGGAACACCGCCCTTGCGGGCAAGCGCCGCCATCTCGACGAGCTGCTCGAGATTCTCGTCCACGGTCATGCGGGAGTTCTTCTGGTTGTACGTATCGCTCGCCACGATGAGACCCAGAAGCTCGTCCGCTCTGACGTTGATGGCGCGCTGGGCACCTTTGAGGTTGGGGCAAAGCGCCCTGTACGTGACACCGGGCCGCCGGTCGAGTTGCTCGAGCACCTCGGAGCCGTCAGCGAGCTGCGGGATCACGTCCGGACGAACCAGCCCGGTCACCTCGATCGTCTTGAAGCCGGCATCCGCGAGGATGCCGATCATCTCGACCTTGGTCTCCACCGAGTAGATTTGCTCCTGGGCCTGGAGACCGTCCCGTGGGCCGACCTCGACAACCTCCACCCGTTCGGGAAACTTCATCCTCGCGTCAACTCCTCTCGCCGCCGCTCGGTCTCGGCCTTGTCAAGCGTCATTCTCTCGCAATCGGGAACGGGGCGCACCCGTACGGCTGCGCCGCCCGGGGAGCGTGAGGCCGACAGCGCGAGCGCGGCTAGGCCTCAACCAGCGAGGCGCGCTGCTCTCGGCCGAGGGCCGCCTGCAGCTGCTCGATCGCCGCGTCGGTGCTGATGACCGTTCCGTAGAGGCGTTGGATCACGGTCACGGCCGCATCATGCATCTCTTGGCTGTCCGCGCCGCAGGCATCCTCGACCATGAAGCAGTGATACCCATAGCTGGCGGCGTCTCGCTGTGTGTGCTCGACGCACATGTTGGTCGAGACACCGCAGAACAGCAACGTATCGACGCCGTAGGCCTTCGAGAGCACGAGATCGATCGGCGTGGACGCAAAAGCGCTTGGGGTGATCTTGTTGAACACGCGCTCGTTCGGCCACGGCTTCAGCTCGTCGACGATCTCGTGCTCGCGCTCACCCACGCGGTTCTTCGTCGCGGTGCACAGCGTCCTCAGCTGCCCGGTCAGATCGGAGTAGTCCTCTACCTCGGAGCCATACGTCAGGAAGACACGGCGCAGGTCGCGTGCACGGAAGAAGTCGAGCAGCCGCTTGCTGTTCGGCATCACCTTCTCGGCGATGCGCGTCCAGCGGTAGTCGGCGGTATCGAGCTTGCCCTGTGCGTCAAGCAGCGCTCCGAGCCCGGTCGCCGGGCTTCCCGTCGCGTACTGGATATCGACGACGACCAGGCAGACCCGCTCGGGCTCCAGCTCCGTCTTGGGCGTGTAGATCGCTACGTAGTCCCTCGCGTCTTTCGTGCCGTACTCGCTCATGTTGACCTCCTCAGCCGGCCTGATGCCGTGACGATACCCACGAGACCCGACCCGCGCGCTCCGACTCGGGCTGCCGAGTCACCGTAGCCCGATCGGTGCTCGCTCTACGGGTTGACGATGACCTTGCCGAAGTGCTCGCGGTCCTCGATGATGCGCATCGCCTCGGCCGCCTCGGCAAGCGGAAGCGACCTATGTACGCGCGGGCGCAACTTCCCGTCGGCGATCAGGTCCATCACCAGCCGTGTCTCCGCGGTCGTGCCTGTTCGCGAGCCGATGACCCGCCACTCGTTGCGGAAGACCGGAATGATGTCGAAGTCCACAACCTCCCCGGCGTGCGCTCCGCAGGTGATCAGGCGACCATCCTTGCGCAGCGCTGCCAGACAGGCGCCGAACTGCTCCCCTCCGACGTGCTCGATCACGAGATCGACCGGGCCACCGTTCAACGCGAGCGCGCGCTCCGTGACATCCTCGGCTCGGTAGTTGATGACGTGGTCTGCGCCGTCAGCACGCGCCGCAGCGAGTTTCTCGTCGCTCCCGCCCGTAGTGATCACCGTCGCGCCGGCGAGCTTGGCAATCTGGATCGCGGCGTGTCCGACGCCGCTCCCGGCTGCGCTGATCAACACGGTCTCGCCGGGCTTCACCTCGCCTCGGTTGACCAGCATGTGCCAGGCGGTCGTGAACACGATCTGCCCGGCCGCGGCCGTGTCGAACGAGACCGTCTCGGGCAGGGAAAAGACCCCGCTCGCGGGGGCGGCCACGAGCTCCGCGTAGCCGCCGGGCGTCTGGACGGAGTACATCCGCGCGCTCTCGCAGATGTTGTCCATCCCCGCGATGCAGTACGTGCATTTGAGGCATGGGATCTCATGGAGAGCCCAGACTCGATCGCCCGCCGACACGCCACTGACCCCCGGGCCGAGCGCCGCGATCTCCCCCGCGAACTCGACGCCCAGCGTCCAGGGCAGGGGAAGCGGCCAACGCGAGGCGTTCTCGCGCAGGTCCACATCGAAGTGGTTCAGCCCGCACGCGCGCACGCGGACCACGACCTCCCCCTCGCCCGCGATCGGGTCCTCGACGTCTTCGTAGCGCAGGACGTCGCGCCCGCCGTGCTCGTGGAAGCGAACGGCCTTCATCAGATCACGCCCTCGGCCTTGAGCGCACTCAGCTCGTCCTCTGCGAGACCCAGCATGCCACCCCAGATCTCGGCGTTATGGCTGCCCTCGTCCCAGGTTCCCGACCACCGAAGGCGGCCCGGCGTGTGGGAGAACTTCGGCACGATGCCTGGCCCGATGAACGAGCCGAACTCAGGGTCATCGTGCTCGAGCAGCATGTCGCGAGCCTGGAACTGCGGGTCTTCGAAGATGTCCGCGACTGTGTAGATCGGCCCGCAGATGACGCCCGCCTCGTTAAGGATGTCGTCAACCTCCCTCGCGTCGCGCTCCTTGACCCAGACGGCGATGATCCCGTCGATCTCCTCCTGGTTCTCACCGCGCGCGAGGTGGGTGGCGAACTTCGGGTCGTCCTTGAGCTCAGGCATGCCCATCGCGTTGCACAGCCGCCTGAAGACGTTGTCGTGGTTCGCACCGATCACGACCCACTTGTCGTCCTTCGACTTGAAGATATTCGACGGGGCAACGCCCTTCAGGAACGTCCCCGACGGCTGGCGGACGATGCCGAGACGGTCGTACTCGGGAACGGCGCTCTCGAGCAGAGCGAAGCTGGCCTCCATCAGCGAGACGTCAACGACCTGGCCCTTGCCGCTGCCGGCGACGTCCCGCTCGTAGATCGCGGCCAAGAGGCCCTGGACGCCGAACATCGCCGCCAGCGAGTCGCCGAGCGAGATGCCCGTGCGGGGCGGCGGCTCGTCGGGGAAGCCGTTGATGTGACGGATGCCGCCCATCGCCTCCGCAACCGAGGCAAAGCCCGCCCGTTTGGCGTACGGGCCCGTCTGCCCGTAGCCTGAGATCCTCACGAGGATGACCCGCGGGTTGATCTCGCTCAGGCGCTCGTGGCCGAGGTTCCAGCGCTCGAGCGTCCCCGGCCGGAAGTTCTCGGTGACGACATCCGACTGCTTGAGCAGCTCGCGGAGCAGCTCCTGCCCCTTCTCAACCCGGAGGTTGAGCGTCACGCACTTCTTGTTGCGCGACTGGACCGGCCACCAGAGCGAGCGACCCTTATACCGCGCGTGGCCCCAGTCGCGCAGCGGATCGGGCTTCCCAGGAGCCTCCACCTTGATGATCTCGGCGCCCATGTCCCCGAGCAGTCGCCCGGCGAACGGGCCCGCAAGCAGCGTGCCCAGCTCGATGACCCGCAGCCCATCGAGCGGACCGTGCTTCCCTTCACCCTCCTGCCCCTGCGCGCCAGGAGCAACTGCCGACTCTGTCATCCGCCCTCCTCCATGGCGATTCCAAAGGCCCGTCGCGCGGCGCGATCCCGCCCCGGGCCCACGAACCCAACGTCGTCTCCTCTCGGCTGCTCGGTCTGCCCTACGACGTGCACCTGTGGTTGCCTCCGTCGCGTGATCGTACTCGGGCGGCCAGAGCGGGAGCGTCGCAGGCCTCGCAAGGAATGCCGTGTGGACAGATGCACGGGGTATCCGGGCGGCGGCCTCGCGGATCCTCCCACACGTGGATGGAACCGAGCACACGCCCGAGCAGCCGCAAGCGGAGGCGGCACGTGAGCTTGCTGATGACCTCGCGGCTGCCCTCCGCAACGTTGCAGACGAGGTGATGCGCGAGGTCGAGCCAGTCGTTGAGTGCCGCATGCTCGACCGCTGGCCCACGGGCTCTCGTCATACCTCGGCGTCCTCGGCGTCGCGAGCAGCGCCAGCGCCTACCTCACGATTCGCGAAGCGCAGAGGGCTCTCCGGCAAGGAGCGCTCTCGACAGTCGAGCTCGTCCAGGCGCAGCTTGCTCAGCTCGATCGCTGGGAGCCGACGATCAGCCGGTTGCCATCCGCTTCGGCGAGCGCGCGCTGGCTCACGCTGAGCGGGCACAGGAGAAGCTTGAGAGCGGCCGCGATCGTGGACCTCTCCACGGCATCCCGGTCACGATCAAGGACATCATCGATGTCGCCGACGTGCCGATGGAAGCCGGGTCACGCATCCTCGCCGGAAACGTCCCCGAGCACAACGCGCCGGTGGTCGACCGACTCGAAGAGGCAGGTGCGATCGTGCTCGCGAAGGCGCGAACGCATGAGTTCGCCTGGGGAGCTACCACGCACCCAATGCGCAACCCCTGGAACCCCAGCCGCATCCCGGGCGGCTCCAGCGGCGGCTCGGCTGCCTGGGTTGCTGCTGGCTTTGGAACGGTCTCCATCGGCTCCGACTCGGCCGGCTCGGTCCGCAGCCCGGCTTCCTTCAACGGCGTCGTCGGACACAAGCCCACCTATGGGCTGATCGGCCGAGGGGGACTCGTCCCGCTGGCCTGGTCACTGGACACGATCGGCGTGTTCACGCACACCGTCGAAGACGCCGCGCTCGTGCCCGATGCGGTCGCGGGCCCGGATCCCCGCGAACTGACGTCGGTGCAGCAGCCGCACTCGCCCGTTGCGCACGAGGTCGACGCTTCTGTGGAAGGCCTCAGGGTCAGGGTTCCCGAGCGTCCGTTCTTCAACGCGACCCAGGCTGACGTGGAGACGCTTCAGCGGGCCGTCATCTCGATGCTCGCCGATGCGGGCGCCGAGATCATCTCGATCGAGCTGGAGCCTCTCTGGGCGTTCGAGGCCGTGCTGACCGCGGCATTCGTGATCGCCGCCGCCAAGCCCGCGGCCTGGCTCGAGACCAAGCGCGACCTCTACGCGGCCGACGTTCTCCGCTACCTCGATGCCGGCCGAGCGCTGTCGGCCGCCACCTACCTCGACGCGCAGCGTGTGCGCCAAGGCGTGATCGACGCCTTCGCGAGCGCGTTCTGCTCGGTCGATCTCCTCGCGATGCCTACGCATACCCACATCGCGCCGCAGGCTGACGATGAGATGGTCACCTACGATCGCGGCAAGCCGCTGCACCGCGACCCAGCAGGAATTCGCTGCCTGTGCGCCGTCAACCTCGCCGGCGTGAGCGCCCGCGGCCTCGGTCCCGGTCGGTCTCGCACGAGGCCTGCCGGTCGCGCTGCACCTGATCGGGCCACCCCTCGGTGACGCAACCTGCTGCGCGCCGCGTCTGCGGTCGAGGCGCGCGCCGGCTACCGGGGCAGCAGGCCCCCGGAGGTGAACCCATGAACTTCGAGGCCAGCTGCGAGCACGACCTCCTCCGCGAGACGGTAGGCGACTTCTTCGCTCGCGAGCTTCCCGAAAAGAAGATCCGCGAGCTCGATCGTGCGCGCAAGATTCCGCGGTCTGTCTAGCGCAGGCTGGTCGAGCTCGGCTGACTCGCCCTGCCGGTTCCTGAGTGGTACGGAGGCGCCGGCGCCGACGTGACCACCGCGGCCGTGCTCGTGGGAGAGCTGGCGAGGCGCTTCCCGTCGCTCACCGTCGAGTTCGTCCTTCTCTCGATCGGCGCGCGGCTGGTCGAGGAGGTCGGGACAAGCAGAAGGACGATCTCCTCCCCCGCGTGGCGGTCGGGGACTTCACGATGACCTTCGGCATGACCGAGCCAGGCGGAGGCACCGACGTCCTAGGCCTCAGCACCCGCGCCGACCTCGAGAACGGAGGCTGGGTCGAGCGAGGGCAGAAGCTCTACACGAGCGCCACCGACGACGCGAACTCGATTCTCTTGCTGGCGCGCACCGACCCGCCCGAGGATGGCAAGCGCGCCCGCGGGCTCTCCCTCGTCTTGACGCCGCGGCACCAGCCCGCCGTCCAGGTGCGGCGGCTCGAGCTGATGGGGATGCGGGCAGCCGAACGTGCGAGGTCTTCTTCGACGAGGCCAAGGCCCCCGCCGATGCGATCGTCGGGCGGCGCGGGCGTGGCTTCTACCACCTGATCGCGACCCTCGACAACGAACGCATCCTCTCGAGGGCAATCTCGCTCGGCATCGCCAGCGCCGCCCTTCGACAACGCCGTGCGCTAGGCGAAGGAGCGCACGGCATTCGACCGACCGATCGGCGCCTTCCAGGCGCTCCAACACTCGCTCGCCGACACCGCAACGGAGGTCGAGCAGGCGCGGCTTCTGCTCGAGAAGGCAACGTGGCTGCAGAGCCAGGGGCGCGAATGCTCGATGGAGGCCGCGATGGCCAAGCTCGCCTGCCCGAGGTGGCCGTGCGGGCGACAGACCGCGGCATGCGGATTCTCGCGGGCCACGGGCTCGTCGAGGAGCCACCCATGGAGCGCCTCTTCCGCGACGCCCGGCTCGGTCCGTTCTCGCCGATCTCGAACGA
>JAPOVR010000172.1 GCA_026708005.1 Actinomycetes bacterium | reverse complement strand
GCCGCCGTCGCCGCTGGCCGTCTACAGGCCGCTAGCAGCGCCTGCCGATCGTATTCGCCAAAGACTCCAAGACCAGCGGGCTCCCCGGGGCTGCCCGCGGCCGGCAGACAAGGACGGGAACAGACGCTCTCTGCGATGCGGCCCAGGATGAGCGAGCTTATATCAGCGGCGCATCAAGGATGCCTGCCGGAAGGCTTCGAGAATCAGCCCGGCCCGTGTGCCCACCCCCCTTGCCTAGCCGGGCCCCTAGATGCGCCCGACGACCCAGCCCGACCGCATATCTACCTATTCGGGCGGTTATGCCAGTCCGGGCGGCCTTAGTGTCCGTTTTGCCCGGTTTCTCGGGCGATTTCCGTCACAGAAAAGGTCACAGAGACGGGTCGGCGGGGGTTCGCTCAAGAAAACCGTGCTCAGTTTGGCGCACCCTCGCGGACTGCCGTTTGCCGCCGCCCCTGCCGTGAAACAGACGGCGGAGCGCCACTAACCCAGCCGGGTCAAACCGGCCCCGTACCTTTCGCCGTGACGCACCGGGTCCCCACGTGAGCCGCAGCACCGGCACCGATGCCCGGCACACCGCGAGCCCCTGCTCTTCCGGTGCCCGCCACCACGAGCCCTGCCTGAGGCAGGCAGTCAGCATCGCCCGCACGCCGGCGCCCGGCATGGGCAATCCCAGCGCCAACGCGCCGCGCAACCCTTTGGGTCTCCCGCTAAGTGCTGCCTTTTGCGGTTCGCATCTCGCTACGCGGCTGGGCTTGGCTGACCTGTGACGAGGATCTCTTGTGGCTCTCGTCTGTCAGGCGGTTTGAGCTGGGACGGCGTGTAGCGGCTTCTGATCTCAATCGAGCGGTTGCGGTCCAACCTGGGACGGATGCGAGGGAACCGGGCGGACGGGTCGCGCGCCTGTGTTGTCCGCGGCCGTTTCTATCCTCGGCGTGTCCCGTGTGGCAGCCCGTAAGGGAAGGGTGGGTTGTGTGAGTGGGGGAGGGGCTGGCGGGGAGGGGGAGAGAGGTCAGTCGAGGCGAGGGTTCGGCTCTGTCTAGCCGCTCACTGTTGGAGGTTGAGCCGGCGGGCAGAACGTCCGCGATGCGGTCGTCCCTCTCTAGCGGTGTCGGCGGCTGGGAACGGCAGATCCCCAACGAGTTGCCTCGCGGCTGGTACCAGCGGCAGTGGTCGCAGGTCATCCTTGCGGCTAGGTCAGGCATCGGCTTCTTCTTCGTGTCCGGCGACGCGCAGGTGGGGCAGACGAGAGTGGCACTGCGCCCGTTCTCGTCGCACTCCGGCTACTAGGCCAGTTCGCTCTCGGCGAGCAGCTTGCCGCGGGCTGTGCAGCCGACCCACGGCTTGGTGGGGTCGGCGTTCACGCTAGGTACCCGGGCCATCAGCAGCTGAGTGCGCATGGCATCCTGGCCACGACCAGAGCAGCCAATGAATGTGATATCATCAGGCCAGTAATTCCTACGAGGATAGAACTAGTGGTTTGTTAGTGTCGGATGGGGCTGGTATCTCGGGATCGGGGCGGGCTGAGCTTGCGTCGGTCGTCGCAAGGGGCCGGCGGCTCGTCTCGGTGATTGACGTCGCGGCGGCTCTCGCGGTTGACAGGACGGCTGCTGCGAAGAAGCTTGCCCGCTGGGCCGACCAGGGCTGGTTTCGGCGTGTCCGGCGTGGTCTCTACATTCCCGTTCCGCTTGAGGCGGAGAGGCCCGGTTCTTGGTCTGAGGATCCTCTTCTGCTCGCGGACGCCGTGTGGGAGCCCTGCTACTTCACCGGCTGGACGGCGGCGAGCCAGTGGGGGCTGACGGAGCAGATTTTCCGTTCGACTGTTCTGAAGACAGGCGGCCGCGTGCGGGTAGCCTGTGAGCGCTTGCTCGACCACGAGTACCTGCTCGGCCATATCTCGCAGCAGGAGATGGTTTGGGGGATGAGGCCGATCTGGCGGGGGGAGCGTCGAGTGCGGATGGCCGATCCCGCCCGGACCGTGATCGACATTCTTGACAGTCCCGCGCTCGGTGGCGGGATTCGGCATGGTGCGGAGATCCTCGAGGCCTACCTAGAAGAGAGCGACTGGCAGACGCTTGTTGAGTACGGCGACCGGCTCGGCAACCGCGCGGTGTTTAAACGGCTCGGCTATCTCCTTGAAGCAGCCGAGCTGGGACACATCAAGCTCGTCGCTGAATGCCAGCAACGAATCTCAAAGGGGATCTCGCTTCTTGACCCTGGAGCACCGGCTAGCGGTCCTCGGGTAAGCCGCTGGCGCCTGCGGGCGAACGTCGTCGTCACTCGCCAGGGGGCCTCGTGATCTCCATTGCCGAGGTGCGGGCACTCCGCGCGGAATGGTCGCTCCGGGACGACGTCATCGAGAAGGACTACACGCTCGGCTGGCTACTCGCCGCAATCGCCGCCGACCATGATCTGGCGGCCGCGTGGGTGTTCAAAGGCGGCACATCTCTCCGCAAGTGCTACTACGAGACCTACCGTTTCTCGGAAGACCTCGACTTCACGATCATTGAGGGCGGCCCTGAAGAGCCCGAGCTCCTGTTCCCGATCTTCGAGCGGGTCGGTGAGTGACTCGCTGACCAAGCTGGCATCGAGCTTGTGCTCGACGACCGTTCCTTTGTCCGACGCTCGAACCGGCGAGGCAACCCGACAACCCAGGGCCGGATCGCCTTTCGAGGACCGAGCCGCCCGCCCCAGCTCCCGAAGGTGAAGCTTGATCTCACCAGCGACGAGGTGCTCGTCCAGGCTCCTGTGCTTCGGCCGATTCTCCATCCGTACAGCGACGGCCCCCTCCCGGCCGGGGGGGTGCTCTCGTACTCGATCGCCGAACTGCTCGCCGAGAAGCTGCGCGCACTCGCCGAGCGGTGTCGACCTCGCGACCTCTACGACGTCGTCCACGTCTACCGGCATCCCGACCTCGTCGACAGGGCCGCAACGGTTCTCGCCGCACTCGATCAGAAATGCGCGCACGCGGGCATCGCAGTCCCGCACGTCGACGCGATACGAACATCGCCGTTCCGGCAAGAACTCGAGCAGGAATGGCGCAATATGCTAGCCCCACCAACTTCCGCATCTGCCGCCGTTTGCGGAGTTCTGGGAGGCACTCGAAGATGTCTTCTCATGGCCGCAGGGCCGGCTCGTTGCCCCAACCCTTCCCCGCGCCGAGCGCGGAAGACCTCGATCCAGCGTGGGAGCCACCAAGAGCAATGGCCTCATGGCGACAAGGCGCACCGCTCGAACTCGTCCGGTTCGCTGGCGCGAACCGGCTCAAGATAGAGATCGACTATCGCGCAGAGGAAGGCCGCTGGAGGCCCCGCGTCGTCGAGCCATACGCCCTGCGCATGACCAGAGATGGTAACCTGCTCCTGTTCGTCGTGAACGATCGCGGCCAACTCCGCAGCTATCGCGTTGACCGGATTGCCGGAGTGCGCGTACTCGACACGCCCTACCGGCCGCGCTACATCGTGGAGTTCTAGCAGAGATAATCCCGTGACTACTAGGCCTCACTGTAGAGGCTCGCAGAAGAGAGAAGACACAGTATCCGCCGACTACTTCAACATAGCGGCTATTGGCGCTATATCCTTGACCGGAATGTTACGAAGTCGCATAAGATTGGAGATATCCACACCTAACCCCTGCACAACCATGCTCCCAGGTTTTACATCTGTGGGGCCAAATGCAACTTCACCACCTAAATTGATATACGATTTGTTATAAAGATCCACACATTCGTAGAGTACCTGATACAGCTGCTTCGAAAAGGATTCCTGGCCACGGTAGTCGGTGTCACGCAGACCGAATCGTTCCTTTACTGCTGCAAGCTTCAGTACACAGAGCTGTCGATAAGTTAGCTGCTCGGCAGCTTTCGTGATTTGATGCGCCATTTGTACACCGATACTGGAGTCAAAGGCCAGGTTAGCAAGTAGGTGCGCCATATAAGGCAGCTTCTGCTCTTCAGGTTCCCGCTGACTCTTTAGCAACACGCACTCCGCGACTTCCTCTGCATCCGACCTCTCTGGCCGTCTGGCATCGAAGAACCCATCCTCCCGGAGAGTCTCTCCCTGCTCCATACGCTCCAGGATCTCTGCGGCCCCCTGAACGAGCACGTAACCAACACGCGCTTCTTCCCGCGGGCCTAGCAGACGCCCTGTGATCTCAACGCCAATTCTCCTCAAAGCCAGAGAGAGCGAAGCACCGGCCGCGCCAGCAAGTGCGGCTCCGCCTGGCCCAGCCAAGAGGAAACTCATCGCCGCGCTCGCAGCACCGGCCGCCGACCTCCCCACAAGCCCCGCTCCGGCATCGACCAGTCGCCGGAGACGTTCGCTCTCCACCGGAACCTGCCTCGATTCCTCTACGGAATTATCCACTTAGCGTAGGTCGGCTTGTGGCCAAGAAGTAAGGACTCATATACGTTAGTGCCCGTTAGCTTCCCGCGGCTTGGTGGAAGCGGTAAGGACGTATTCATCGTCATCTTCGATGATGTCGTCCTCTTTGAACCACACAAGCCTTCTGGTGAAGCGTGCTTGGTAGGAACCTGGGTACTCCACGCGATCGCCGCGAGAGAGGATCACCTGGTCAGACTGTCCCTCGGCATTCTCGCTCATCGTGAGAAGCTCCTAGCTCCCCTGTTCTTGTGGTGGCTGACGCCGGCACGGCGCTCCCTCAACGAAGGCCGAGGCACGGGCCTCGGCAACTCGCGGCACAGCTCGACGACGAGACACTCCGGTCCGCCGCTCAACGAAGGCCGAGGCACGGGCCTCGGCAACTCCCGTCGGCCTAGAGCGCTACTGCCGGGGGGCGCAGGACGCTCAACGAAGGCCGAGGCACGGGCCTCGGCAACTCAAGAGAGGGATCCCAGAAAGGACATCTGATGAGCAGCGCTCAACGAAGGCCGAGGCACGGGCCTCGGCAACTCTGGATGTTCGTGCAGGTCCAGGTGTAGGTCGTGCGCGCTCAACGAAGGCCGAGGCACGGGCCTCGGCAACTCACGCTGGAGCGCCTTGACCATCGCCTCACTGGTCGCCGCTCAACGAAGGCCGAGGCACGGGCCTCGGCAACTCCTGCCACCCCTCCACCGGGATGCTCGAGTACTTCGACGCTCAACGAAGGCCGAGGCACGGGCCTCGGCAACTCTTCATCTGTGGTCTCCTCTGTCGGTGGAGCTCATGCGCTCAACGAAGGCCGAGGCACGGGCCTCGGCAACTCCGGCTCAGACATCAGCCAATACCGCACCGTCTGGCACCGCTCAACGAAGGCCGAGGCACGGGCCTCGGCAACTCCCGCCGCTGAAGGGCGAGAAGCCCGTGTCTTGCAGCGCTCAACGAAGGCCGAGGCACGGGCCTCGGCAACTCCTGTGCGGGGGTGTGGCTCAGGGTGGTTTCGCCTTTATCGCTCAACGAAGGCCGAGGCACGGGCCTCGGCAACTCTTGTATTCCTCGGCCTCCTGACTCGTGAGGTCGATGGTCGCTCAACGAAGGCCGAGGCACGGGCCTCGGCAACTCAAAATCGTGTCGTCCGACTTGACAATGCATGCTCAGCGTCGCTCAACGAAGGCCGAGGCACGGGCCTCGGCAACTCCTGTGCAAGGCCTTGGCTCGTGTGGTTTCGCCGTGATCGCTCAACGAAGGCCGAGGCACGGGCCTCGGCAACTCCCTCGGCGGATTCCAGGGTCGGTGTGCCGGACATGGCCACGCTCAACGAAGGCCGAGGCACGGGCCTCGGCAACTCCCGGTAGGCGTTCCCGGCCAGGGTGAGCGTCGCCCGCGCTCAACGAAGGCCGAGGCACGGGCCTCGGCAACTCCGGTCATGCGGCCGCGGCGCCGCCGGTCGCGTCCTCGCTCAACGAAGGCCGAGGCACGGGCCTCGGCAACTCCCGGCCGCGCCTGGGAGCAGATCCAGACCCGGCTGACGCTCAACGAAGGCCGAGGCACGGGCCTCGGCAACTCGCTAAGCCTTTGGGAGAGTGACAGACTTCCCGACGCTCGCTCAACGAAGGCCGAGGCACGGGCCTCGGCAACTCGGAAACGCCAGCAGGGCAGCGCCCCCGACATTTTTGTGCGCTCAACGAAGGCCGAGGCACGGGCCTCGGCAACTCACCTGCCAGACCCGCTTCGGGAACCGGGTGCGCTTGCTCGCTCAACGAAGGCCGAGGCACGGGCCTCGGCAACTCTTGCGCATGACCTTGCGCGAGTGGTTTCGCCTTTATCGCTCAACGAAGGCCGAGGCACGGGCCTCGGCAACTCGAGTCTAAACGCTCGATGGTGTCCTCCAGCGCTGTCATCGCTCAACGAAGGCCGAGGCACGGGCCTCGGCAACTCCCCAATGGCGTTTGCCCTGATAGCAGGACCGTTCAAGGTCGCTCAACGAAGGCCGAGGCACGGGCCTCGGCAACTCTGGGTGAGCCACTCTTTCACCGGCTCGGGCACCTTGAACGCTCAACGAAGGCCGAGGCACGGGCCTCGGCAACTCATAAATGGTTGAATTACCCATTGTGAAACCTAAATCGCTCAACGAAGGCCGAGGCACGGGCCTCGGCAACTCTGGAGTCGCACTCCCCAGGAGCCGTCTCGGAGCTTGGTCGCTCAACGAAGGCCGAGGCACGGGCCTCGGCAACTCGAGGTCTCCTGCCTTGTAAGCTCCAAACTCGCGAACGCTCAACGAAGGCCGAGGCACGGGCCTCGGCAACTCCTGAGCCCGTCCCTGGGTGTCCTGACCAGGAGGCCGCTCAACGAAGGCCGAGGCACGGGCCTCGGCAACTCCTCCTCGTCAATCGAGAATGAGAATGCATTGTCGATCGCTCAACGAAGGCCGAGGCACGGGCCTCGGCAACTCCACCAACGCCGAGGTCGGGTCGTCGCTCTCGGTCGGCGCTCAACGAAGGCCGAGGCACGGGCCTCGGCAACTCCCCGGCTCGTGGGCGTGGGCCGTCGGCTCCACCCACGCTCAACGAAGGCCGAGGCACGGGCCTCGGCAACTCTGCTACGCTGCCGTAGCTAGTTATATCTGATCGCGCACGTTCAGTGAAAGCCAGGCTAGATGGCGTGGCTGTTTTGTGTTGCAAACGTTATGTTGGTATCCTGCTTTACGAACGGATCGCCTGTTAGCAGAAGTTGCACCTGGATGCAACAGGCGTGTTCTTGGCAGGGCTCAGTTGTCAAGGATCACTGGGGGTTCTCAGACTACTAGCGGACTACAGCATCCAGGGTTGACCGAGCTCGTGTTGCTGCTTGCGGCCGAGTGTGGTTTTGGCCTCCTGTATCTGTCCGGCGAACCGGTAGATCAGTACGCTGTCTTGCTCGGGATGGATCGCTTCTTCGAGTTCTGTGAGCAGGAGGGTGTATCGCTCTGGCGACAGGCGGCATTCGAATACCGACTGTTGTACGCGTTCACCGTATTTCTCGCATGTATCAGCGATCTGGCGTAGACGTAGGGCACCTGGCCCTTCGGTTTCGGCGATGTCGTAGGCGACCACGATGTCCATTACTGTGGGATCAGGAAGGGTGGGTAGGTGGGTAGATCCTTGCGGAGGTGCCGTGCGAGCAAAGTAGCCTGAACGGAGGGTAGTGCCCAGCGCTGCACTGACTGTCCTAGTACCTGATGGTGGAAACCGATTTCCTTGTGTAGCTCCCATATCTTGAGTAGGTTTGTCCGGCCTTGGTCGTTTAGGTAGACTGCGCCGCCTGGGGTGTGGGTGAAGCTCTCTGGGCCCATTTGGTGTCGTCGCACGAGCGTGACGACGAAACGGTCGACGAGCGGCCGGAACTCCTCTGCGAGGTCGAGCGCCAGTGATGGTCTGCCGGATCGAGGGCGGTGGAAGAAACCCAGTTGGTGGTCAAGTCCGATGGAGTCTATGGCACCGACTAGTTCAGTTACGAGTAGACCATAACAGTAACCTAGCATTGCGTTCACCGGATCACGGGGGGGCCGTCGTTGCCTCCCAGAGAACCCCAAATGGCTGCCTGCCAGTACCTGCCTTATGGTATTGAAGTGGATTCTCGCTGCGTCTCCTTCAATACCACGAACATGGTTTGCCGTCTCCGCGTTAGGTAGATGCGAGATCCTGGTAGCTATCAGTTCGGCACGTCTGCTCAGTTCTACGGCTGTGGATCTATCCCGCTCGTCACGGGCCCAGCGAGCGACGACTCTGTAGCTGTTCTGTAGTTTCGCGGCAACCACAATACGTGCAAGCTGGAGCGAATGCTGGGGGTCTCCGACAGCGCCGTGTAGCGCGGTACGGAGATGAACGTTGCCTCCGGTCGGCCCGCCGACGACAAACCTGATTGCCCCGCTTCGCTTCAGCGATGCGACTCGTATGTTTCGTTGTACACATGCCGCTAATGCGTCCGTTGTTATCTGGGCCCCGCCAAGAAGCATCACGCCATCGATTGACTCCAGAGGCACGCGCTGTTTTCCTTCTGGGTATGAGACGAGCAGTGAGCCGCGACGGTAGCCGATTTTCGCTTGGTGCTCCCGTACGTATACTGTGCTCAGATAGCGCATCGAAAGACTTCCTGGCGCACATACCAGTCAATTGTCGATGGCTTGCTTGTCAAGCTGGGGAGGCAGTGGTGCACTAGCTGGCATTCGTGGCATCGAGAATCGTTCGGGGCCCCTGGCAGGACGCCAGATATGAGTTGTGTTCTTATCGCACTGACAGTCTCAGTTACCTGAAGACGAAGGTCCTTCCTCAAAGGGATACGGTCGCGGCGTTTCTTGCTCGTGTACCAGATGAAGCCCTCCTGGATCTCTGTCTCGAGCATCTCTTCCAGGCATAGTGCTTGAGCGCAGAGCTGCAGGTCCGCTGCTAGACCATGCCGGACGCCGGCCTTGTATTCGACGGGCCGTACTCTTCCTTGCTCGATCTCAACTGCGTCGGCTCGGCCTGTCAGCCCGAGCGTCTCCGACCACAGAGGTATCGACCGTAGCACGTGCCGGCCGCGCTCCCGGCGGTGTTTGCCGCTGTCAACTCGGCGGTGCGCCAGTGCCCCGCGGACGGTATGCCGGTTATCGCTCCAGACGCCGTCGCCGTGGATCAGTGCGCACTGGCGAGGGCAGTAGACGAAATGTTCGATCGCGGAGATTGCGACGACCGGTTCAACGGTCAAAGCGGCTCCGAACCGTACCCACGGGTGGGATCGGACCGGCTTCGGCTCTGGTATCCGACCGTCCGCCAAGCGGCGTGAACCCCGAGGCGCTCCCAAGGCGCCCGGTTATGTTTTGGGGCCGCTCTCTCCTCGTCGGGACCAGGTCTGTGCATGGGCGGTAGCGAGTCGTGCCAGGCGTCGAGAAGCGCGTCGATGCCTTCCCGGTCGAGCGGTTGCAGCCAAGCGGGCCACTCGAAGCGGCGAGGCGGCGTCGTTCGCCACCCACGCTGACGTGTTGAGGTTCGAGAGCGTGCGCCGGGCATTCTTTGATCTGTTCCGTCCCCGCGTACCGGCAGAAGTGCGAGCCCGAAGAAAGCGAGAACCTCAACCGCCGGGTCAACCGTCTTCTGAGACTTGTCGGCCTGGCCTGTCACACGGGCAAGATCAAAACCAAGACCGTTGTCAACGACTCGCGACGCCCGTCCCTCCAGGGTTGCAAGCACTTGCTCGGGGGGAGAGTCCACATGTTTGTGACTCTTCAACAGTCGGTCATGCAGCGATCCGGTCGGGCCGGGGCCGGGAGGGTCCAGCGGAGCGTGGGAGGCCTCGCCATCGTCATCGACGTGGAGATCGGTGACTGTTGAAGAGAGCGTCCAGGAATCGGAGTGGGACCGGGCGGCGCGGACGCGCTCACGGAACACATCCACATGTACCTTTCGTCCCATCCTTGGGAGACCCGGGCATTCGCATGCGACGGGCATCGCGGCGAGGCGCTCCCTGTTGGGCCAGGCTGCGATCAGCACATCGGCTGGGTCGTCGTCTCCATCGACTGAAAGCACAGCCAGCGGGACCGGCTCAGGGGTCCAGTGGAGCTGGATGCGGTCATCAAGAACTGTTGAACCCACGGCGGCCAGCCACGCGTTGAGCCAGTCTGCGGCTAGCCCAGGGCATACGCGTTCAGCCATTACCGCGCCTCCGTTCCGGTTCCTGCTGAGACGGCGTGGTCTGCTTGGCGGACAATCGTCTCGAGCAGAGCGAGACCCCAAGGCCCGTACAGATCATTCAGGCGTCTGAAACGAGACGGTTGCGTCCAATCCACCTTGGAGAGATCAGCGGCGGAAGACGCCGCGACCCCGCCGGGATCGTAGGAAACGGTGGCCAAAGTACCGTCCTCAACGGGCAGCACCAGCGGGCGACCTTTGCCGTGATGGCTGACAACCAAGTGGACCAGCAGATCCGCAGTCTCTTGGTCCAGCTGGTTGGTCGCTTCTTTGATCTGCTCGCGCACGAGGCGGGCGGACAGTTCTTCGTGGCGGCCTCCCCTAGGCCACCCGGCCTCGACCCGGGCAGCAGACCAGCGACTGGGGGGTAGGTCCGACTTGGCGACCGGGCGGCGTGCTTTCCCGTCGGGATCGAGCCAACGCTGGAACCGGACGTCGGCTTTGCCGATATCGTGGAAGCAGCCTGCCTGCTCGACGGTGTTTGCCAAGTCAGGAGACAGGCCAACAGCCTCAGCAGTGCGCCTCGCTCGGGCGCCTACCTCTCTGCAGTGACTGCCGAGATCTGACGAAGCTTCCGAAAGCGATGTCTCGTCGAGATCATCGAGTACAGCGAGTTGATCCCTCCGGGGACGCCGGAGGCGTGGTACTTCGTCACGAACGATCACCGGCGACAGCTGTCGATCAAGCTGTGAGATGAAATCGTCCCAGCCTGTCAGGTCCGACTCGCGAAAGTCGCCGTCGGTCAGATCGGTGGGTGGATGCTCGCGGAGAGCCTCGAGAAGGCGGTCTAACGCAGCTTTTCGCTCCTCGTCGTCAGCCTCCTCGTCGCTGTCAAGCCTCTCTCCAACTACTGTGCTTACGTGCTTCTGGATCTCTCTGGCTCTCTCGGTGGGGAGCTTGCAGAATCGTTGGAGAGCTTCCGAGTCGAGAGGGAGACCGTGGCGAAGGATCGACATATCGGGCACCTGTCCGGTTGAATCAGGCGCCCAGCCGTCGGAATCGAGCAGCCCTCGATCTGTTGCCAGCACTATCAGGTCGCCGGGCCGCAGGTCAGCGGGAAGGATGCCCTCCACGGCCATTACATCGGGCCGGATGCGGTGCAGTTGCTCATCATCGTCGAGCGCTGCCCGCACCTCGCCGATAGGGACGTCAACGGATTCCCGCTCCGCGGGTCGCGGCCACAACCGCTGTCCCTGCTCGGGAACATGGACACGCCAGATGAGCGACACTGACCGCTCGGGTTGAGCGATCCCCGAGAAATAGGGCTCAACTGGAGCGGCGTCCGGCGGGGTGGTCGTCTTTACCCACTCCCACAGCAGCGCGGGCAGGATCTCGGGGGCGCGGCCAGGGTCATCACCGGGTTCGCCGAGCACTTCCGCGACGCGGCATGGCGCGAGGTTCACTGTCCGGGAGTCATCAGCGGCTGTCCGGGAGTCATCAGCGGCTCTCTGGAGGCGGCCGAGGACTTGCTCCGGCTCGCTGCCGTAGACCGGCCAGCCTTCGTTCTTCTGCCCTCTACCGGGGGGAGGCGAAGGGCAATGCACGTAAACCGCTCGTGCGTGCGGGTAACGTCCGAGACGGTTCAGCCTTCCCAGCCGCTGCGTGAGAGCACGCACACCGCACGCCTCGGTGACAAGAAACTCCGCGTCGATATCGGCGCCAACCTCGAGAGTCTGGGTTGCGATCACGACTAGATGGCGAGATCTACCCTCCAACGGTTGCCCTGCCGCCATCGCGCCCAGGATTTCTCTTCGGGCAGCTTCTGCTTCTCGCTCGCGGGTTCGTCCGGTCAGAACAAGAACATCGTCTTCCGACAGCCCCGCAGCTTTCCGTTTGAGTAGTTGATCTTTGACGGATCGTGCTGTCCTTGGCGTGTTAGTGAAGACTATGCATGTCGCCGGTGGATGAGACTTTGCGAGAAGAAGAGAGGCGGCATCTGCCAACGGTTTCACAGGGTCATGCGCATCAAACACCTTTATTTCTGTTGGTTTTGCTGCATCGAGTCGTTTCCGGATCTCGGGATGCGTTTCGTCTGCCTCATCAAGCTTGAAACGCTCGGCGCCGAAATCTCCTGTGGCAGTCAGCGAGACAACACGTGGGGCCGTGCGCGCGAGATTGAGCAACGGGCGTGCCTGCGGTACACACTCCTCGAGGGCCGGGAGCAACGACATCATGTGGCGGGCAAGGTGGGCCTCGTCAACGAGGACGAGGCTGTCAGTCCCCGCGAGAGCCGCATCGATGGGGCGCTTCGACCGGGACAGGCCGTAACCACGGAAGAGCAGCCACGACCCGTACATGGGGATGGTGGAGAGCACAACCGCGGGCTGCGACGGGTCCGTCGGTCTCCCCCGCGCGACCCCACCCCGGAGCCGGACGACCTCGAGGGGCTCGGCGTCGGGATCGGCAGAGAGCGACCGCAGACGGGCCGCTACCGCCTCGAGATCGCGCTCCGCACCCTTGCTGCTTGCGGTCGCCGGCTCTCGAAGCAGCATCTGGATACACTCAGCGTGCGCGCTGGTCGAGTCGACGAGGAGCCGCCGATTGACGATCCACCAGATGCGTGTCGGTGCCGTTCGCTCAGCCGGCAAGCGGTCTGCTTGCGAAGCAAGCCACCAGATCGCCACCTCCAAACAGGCGGTTTTGCCCAGGCCCGTCGGCACCCCCACCTCTGCCGGCCATCTCTCAGTTCTGTCCACGACATGGGCGAGACGTGACTGCCATGGGAAGGGCTTGCGGCGGTTGACGGCTTCGTAAAAGGCCGAAAACGATGGCAGCGACGGCAAACACGCAGGGTCTTGGGTCTCATCCACCGCTTGGCTCCTCCTGACGCACCGGGTCTTTATCGGATACGGGAACGCAGAGCCCGAAGCCGCGCTGGCGGCCGGCGCCGATCACAACCGGCCCGCTGACCGGTTCAGGGAATACGAGCTCGACATGCGAGTAGGGGCGACCCGGGCGGTTGGGCCGGTGCACCTCGGCCGGCGCCAAGTCCACCGCCCCGTCGATCAGCGGGCGGCGATCCGATCGAAAGGCGACCGGCTCCGGGAGGCCCGCGTTCGCGCACCAGCGGGCGACCTCAGCGAGGGCAACCGGCCCGTGGCGCTCATGGATCGCCGGGAACGCCGTTGCCCAGCGAGTGGACCTCTGCGTCCAGCGGTCTGGGTGGGCTGCCCGCGGACGCTTCTCCCCCTCCCAGGGGTGTACGGCGATATCCAGGCCGGCGCCGACCAGCCGGCGCACCGATCTGGCGGCGTCTCGCACCCGCCGCTCCGTGTCGGGATCAAGGTTTGGTGGGAGCCATACGGCGAGGCCGTGAATCCGGCTGCGGGAATGCCGGTAGCCGACGTCTGGCAGAGCAAGGAAACGAGCCAGTTCGTATCCCTGCCGGTCGAATCCATGCCCGTGCAGTACCGCTGGCGGCTCTCCGTGAATTCCCTCGTACCGCGCCAAGACCGACTTCTTGAACAAGGAGGCCACAGTCGCAATCCGGCGCCCCGAAACCGGAACAGAGAGCCGCAGCCACGCCACGACAGAGCCACAGTTCTTCTCGTCAAGAGCAGTGCCCGGCAGGCGATAGGCAACCTGGTGCCGAAGCGCCGGATACTGCGACCGCCCCACAGCAGCGCCCCGCTCGCACCACGCCTCGTACAGGGAATCCCAGATCCGGCCGTGACCAGGTCGGGGCACACTGACCCTGATGTCGCCGCCAGGATCAGGAACGAATTCTTCTCCTCCGGAAATCGCATCGGGGATCTGCGTCAAGACACGCATACGCACCGGCGAGTCGGCTGCACCGAGATATCCGACCCGGGCAGCGCGTTTCCGCAGAGCATCAACCACCATCGAAGGAGCATCAACCTCGTACCTATACAGCACACGCGGATACCGCAGAGAAACCCGGACACCGGGATGTACAGGTGTCCCCTCGCGAGCGACATACTCCTGGTGGGTGTTTTTCTCACCCGTTTTGGTGTAACGAACCACATAGCGCGTCTGAAGTCTCTGGTGAACCGGTGACGGATCCGCGCAAATCACCGGCGGATCAAGCTGCTCAAGAAACTCAAGCTCGACCCCACTGGTCACTCGGCACCGCTCACCGGTACCATCCGCGGCGATCAACGCGGCGTACACCCGGGAAGGAGCCGGAGGCCACTCACCCCGGGACATCCGGCCGGTGTGCGCCAAACCGTCGGGATCAGCCCGAAAGGTACCGTGAAGGAACTCGACACTAAAGACCAGCATCATTCTCCGGCATCGACGACCATGTGGCCTTGATCGCCTTGCGCAGGTTATCCTTTGGCGTGAGCCGCAGCGGCTCCTGTCCCCAACCGTCTAAAGGGACTCCGGCAGAGGCCGCATGCTCGCGGGCAGAACGCAGCAGGGCCCCTGTCGTCTCCGCATCACCGAGGTCGCGCTCTTCGTCCCCGGCCGCGCCGAGCCACACCGCTCGACTCGAAAGAACACGCAACTCGGCTCCCGACCGCAAAGCAAACCCGCGGCCGAACGCGAGAACATGGGCATGCAAACCGAGAGCGACAAGGAGAGCACGGGCTGCCGCATCCGCCTCCGCGGAATACCCATCCCCGAGGCTGACGCGGCGCAACTGGGCGAACGAGACCGTGGCCCTCTGAGTCAGACGCGCAAACGAAACCGCTGCCGCAGGGGCATCACTATCACGCATAAACGGAACCTGGCCATGCCCCATCTCTGAAAGCTTGTCAGCCTTCGCGCCCTCCTTCCCTACTTTTCCGATTTCCCAATCCACCCGATTGTCTGGATTCGAAGTCACAACCTCGTCCGTGTTGAGATTGAGCGGGTCCCCCTTCAAGCCCTTGACCCTCGTATCACCGGTCGCGGGACTCCAACCCAAGATCTCCGACACCCACGCCCGTGCGTGCTTGGTGTTGGCTCGCTTCTTCCCGAGATGAGACTGCCAGAACCCGTACAAGACAGCACCAGGAAACCATGCGACGAGCGCCCCAGCTGACCAGGGAGTCGCGGCAAAAACATCACGACCGATATTTGTCTTCAGGAAATCCACCCCGTCGATTTGCGAATCACGGAGATAGGCATCAGCAACTCGATGAGGGAAATGCCAACTCGACACCTCCCGAGGAAGATGCGAAGGCAAATCCAAATCAGATAGATCAAGCACCATCTCCGGGACGCCGATAACGCTCCGCTGAGACCGGATCGCCTCCTCTAGACGATTAGCCTGAGAAGGAACATTATCGATAACAATAACCGGCTCAGGATTATCACCAGCCGGATCCGCCCAACGCCTATCCTGCTGGTACACACCACCCTCATACACCGCCGGCTTCACAGAAGCACCCGGACCCCCAAGAGGCTCCAACACCGAGTCGATACGCACACCATCATCAAACGCACCATCAGCGCACCTGGAAACAAGATCCTCAAACCTCAAACCACTCTTCATTCTTCACCCTCTCTCCTCGAAAGCATCCATCACTGGTTCGCACCTACATCCGATATCCTGCTCGCTCCTCCACTCAACAAACATTAACCGATAGATGTAGGCTCCTAGTCTGGGTAGTTCTTGAAGATTGTTGGCAGATTCACGACTGACTCCCTTGTCTCTCCTATAGAGAGCAGTCTGAACCAGACTGCCCCAAAGCGCCCATATTTCCTAAGCCCCACTCAAAGGTATCTCCGCGTCCATAGAGATGGGATCCTAACCGGAGAGGACCTAATCAGGTGAGAGGGTCGCGTCAACCGTTACTGGAGCGCGAGCGCGAGCCTCGTCAGGACGCATAGGTCGGCGTGCAGCCTCACACGCTCGAGGCCACGGACGCGGAGCGGCGCCATGCCAAGCTCGTGCTTGAGCCTTCCGAACTCGCGCTCTACAGCTGAGCGGGCCGCGTACAGGCGCTTTTAGCGCTTCGTGAACCTCGGAATTAGCGGCATGTTCCGGGTTCCCTTGCGCCACACGCTGGCCGGCTTGCACCCCCCCGGTCGGGCATCGCCACTTGCTGACGTTGCGCCTCGATCGGTGCCCGCGAAGTACCACTCCCCGTGAACGCAGCTCGGGAACTCAGACCAGCTCCCCTGCTTCATTGGGATAACCGGCATGATCCCCCGATCCCGGCAGCCCTCGTGGATCAAACGGCTGTCGTAGCCCTTGTCCATCGCTGCGGTCTCCGGGTTGAAGCCGTTGCCAGCAAGCCGGTCGAGGATGTCGGGGGCAACGGACGAGTCTCCCTCGTTCGCGGGCCGAACATCCCACGCGAGTGGGAGATCAGTCTGCGAGCACGCGGCCATGTGCAGCTTGTACCCGTAGAACCCTCCGCCCTTCCTGGTGGAGACGGCGGAGCGGTGCCCCCAAGCTGCATCAGGGTCTGAGAAGCTCGTGCGCTCGGGTCCGCCCTTGTACCTGTACTTGTGACCGTTTGCGTAGGCGGGAAGGTCTGAGGCGTCAACGGCCGCGTCACGCCCGTACTCCGGTAGCTTCTCCCGCAGGGCCTCGGTGACGCGGCCTATGCAGCGCTCCAGTAGTTCTCTGTGGCTGCGCAGCTTCTTCGTGAACCGGTAGATGGCGTCCTGGCTGGGTGCACCGCCGAGCGCGTCCCGCAGCCTTTCGTGCTCCGAGATCAGCCGCGCTGTGCGGCTCCACGTCGGCAGTCCATACAGACTCTTGATCAAGCACGCGCCCACAAGCGCACGCGACCCGTAGCCCGGTCTGCCGGTCTCACGCAGAGCTTCAAGCCCCTCGATCAGCCCGTCAATCTGTGGTGAGTCCAGAAGGGCGGTGACTGTTTCGGCCGTCGTCCCCCCTGGTACCGTTCCGTTCGCCATACGAGCATCCCCTCGTGTGGTCATGCCCCCGGCAGTTGGTAGCTGCGTGGGGGCTTTTATCGTCACGGTGGCGATCATTCCTGCCCATGACGTTCCTACCGTCCGTGCTATGACGGGCGACCTCGGCACCCCGCTCCTCGAGAGTGAGCCACTGTGTCACGGGTCTACCCGACCCAACTCCGTCGGTCTTGGATTCGTAGTTCGCGAACAACGAAAGCTGGGGTTCCGGCCGTAGAGCGGGGCTGCCGTCACCAGCCCCGCCGCGGCCTTGCTTGGATACAGCGCCAGCCATCAGTCAAAGGGCAAGGGACAGCCATCAGGGTTAGGATGACTCTCGCACCATGCATCCATCGCTTCCAGTTCCCCCATGATCGTTGTCCTCTTCAGTTCGTCCTGATCAAGCACGCCCGTCTTGATAGCCACGTACTGGCCATCGTCGGTCTTGTATGGGCGCCCCTCTTGACCAGCTCACCGAGTCGGTAGCGGACTCTGTCACGGGTGAACTTCACGCGGCGCTCCCGTAGGTTCTCCATAAGCGGGGTCGGTGCGATCGTGTAGCCAGTCTCGTGGATCACGCATGTGATCGCCTTATCAGAGATGCGGGTCTTGCGACCTTTCTGACGCGGCTTGATCACGCTGGGGTCAGTGTCAAGCGAGGGTCGGCTGTCGCACAAGAAACTTGTTCTTTACCTGTCATTTAGACAGCAAATTATCAAATCAATCCTATCTTGTCAAGTCGCATGAGGAGCCGCACCGGTCGGACGGCCGGCCCCCCCGGTGGGGTAGAAACCGCCGTCGGGTGGGGTACGGCCCCACCACCACTCACCGCAAACCCCGATCACCAGCGGACTTCCGAGTTTCACAGAACCCTCCTAGCACCGCCCGGCCAAGTGGGTTGCCCGGGTCGTACCGCGCATAGCCGGGAGGAGCTGCGTTAGCTGCGTTTCCGGTGCCCGCGGCGGGTCGTCTCTGTCGTTCGTCGGTTACCTTGCATGGCGCTGGGGCACAGGGCTGGAGACCCCTAGCAGAGCTGGCGTTTCTTTCTCGTGGTTTTGGCAGACGTGGGAGTCTCGTTGGGTTTCTGCTACAGAAGCGCGACCGTGAGCCGTGTGAGGAGGCAGAGGTCGGCGTGGAGCTGGACGCGTT
>JAPOVR010000047.1 GCA_026708005.1 Actinomycetes bacterium | reverse complement strand
CCGTAGATACATGCCGGCGGGATCCAGCCCGCAATGCTGCAGCAGCTTCCGGGCAGTAACCCTGCAGCTCTCAGCACTCCAATGCGTTTCCAAGAACAGCGACCCGCCGGCGATCTCAAGGCTTCTCCTAAACGGCTTGCCGTTCGGGTGAACCGGTCCAGCGTTCACGATATACCGCTGTTTCGAGGACACTACCGGCGCGTCTGCGGCCGTGAGCCGCCCCTCCTGGCCTGCTCCTTGGTGTTTGTGCTGGGGTTTGTGTTGGTGTGGTGGTGTGAGTTCTTGTTTCGGGTTGTAGTTGGTGCGGGGGGTTGTGGGCCATGTGGGTGTGGGCGTGGTGGTTTGGGGTGGGGGTGGGCGGTACCCGAGGGAGCTGTGGGGGCGGAGCTGGTTGTAGGTCTGGTGCCAGCCTTCGATCAGAACCTGGGCTTCCCGGGGGGGTGTAGAAGATCTCACGGTCTGTGTGGCTCGTCCCGCGGCTTGCCGTTGAAGCTCTCTCGGATGTAGCCGTTCTCCCATGGGCTGCCGGGCCAGGTGAAGAGCGGACGGGTACCGACGCGGCCAAGCTAGGTCCGCACGGCCCGGTTGGTGAACTCGGGGCCATTGTCGCGCGCAGGTGCGCGGGGACCCGTGAGCGACGAACAGCTCCATGAGACTGTGGAGCACGTCGTCGGCTCGGATGCGCCGGGCCGCCTTGATCGCCAGGCATTGCCGGGTGTACTCGCCCTGCCACGATCAGCAGCCGTAAGGGCCGTCCGATTGTGGGTTCGGGCCGCCATCAGATCGTAGGCCCAGACGTGATTACGGTAGGCAGGGCGCAGCCGGATGCAAGACCCGCCGGTCAGCCACAGACGGCCTCGCTTCGGCTGTCGGCGCGGCACCCTGGTGCCCCTCCTGCCGCCAGACGCCGGCCCCTACCCGCTTGCGGCTAGGCCGTCCAGCCCCCAGGCCCGACGCAGGCCAGTAACCCGCCCGTGCGCCGTACCGTAGGGCTCACAAGTTTCCCTCGGCCGCTTCCCCCAGGATCTGGTTGGCGACCGTCAAGTCGGCCACCGCCCGCCGCAACCGAGCGTCTTTCACCCTCCAACTGCTTCAGCCGCTTGGCCTAGACGACCTGCATGCCCCCGCACCCTCTTTGCGCCAGCGGTAGAACGTCTGCTCCGTCACTCCGAGTGCCCCGCAGACCTGCGCCACCGACTGCCCCCGCGCCAAAGCCACTTCGGCCTCCCGCGCCATGCCCGATGATCTGCCCCGGCGTGTGCCACCGACGCGCCACAGCACCCCCCACCCACAACCCACACCCCACACACCGAGGGCAGCCCAGCCCCAAGGGGACAGGTCACCATGAACTCAACGTGATATGCTCGGCCGCATTACCAAGCCCCTTCTCGCTGACCACCAGGGAGCCTCAGCAAAGGCCGAACGTACGCCGCTGCAGAGCGCCCATTGAGTGCCTATTATGGGTGTTTCTCAGCGACGTTAAGTGACCCACCAGTGAGCCGGCGCGCCTTGTCAACGTCGAGATGGCGCTGAATCTGACTAGAAAAAGCACGAGATCGATGTCCACGAGCGAACTGCTGACTAAGGACTCATCGGATAGGAGGATGGTGTGCGGGTGTTGCCGATGAAGTGGATATTCCTGTTCGGGCTTGTGGCAATTCTCGCGCTGACAGCTGCAGCTTGCGGCGGCGATGAGGACGAGGCGCCGCCTGCGCCCGCGTCTGCCCCGGCCCCTGAGCCTCCGCCTCCGCCCGCCCCTGCCGCGGAGCAAGAACCCCTGAGGCTTGGGGTGATGGAATCGGTCACAGGCCCTGGTGAGACCTATGGCACCGTGGCCGTTCAGGCCAAGCAGATGGCCATGGATGAGATCAACGCCGCGGGCGGTATCAACGGACGCATGCTCGAGCTCATCGTCGAAGACTCGAAGTGCAACGCCCAGGACGCGATCACGGCATACAACAAGCTCACCGACGTGGATGGTGTGAAGATCATCCTCGGAACCTCTTGCAGCGGCGCCATGCTTGGCGCCGCGCCCCTGGCCGAGGCTGAGGGCGTCATCCTCTTCTCTGGATTGGCGACCAACCCAGACATTGCCAACGCCGGGGACTACATCTTCCGCACGTCGCTCAACGACGCCCAGCTGGGTGTCGACACAGGGAACGTGCTCTGGGCCGATGGGGTCCGCAGGCTGGCGACCATCAGCGAGTCGACCGACTACGCCGAGGGTGTACGGCGCACCTCCGTTGCCCAGTTCGAGAAGCGGGGCGGCCAGGTCGTGGCTGAGGAACGGTACGCATCCGACGTCACCGACTTCAGGACCCAGCTGACAAAGCTGCTCGGCGAGGATCCCGACGCCCTTCATGTCGCCGCCCAGTCCGAGTTCACCGGCGGCACCATCGTCAAGCAGGCCCGAGAGCTGGGCTATGAAGGCCCGATCTACTCCGATGTCGTTCCGATTGGGACGACGGCCCTCGAGATCGCCGGCGATGCCGCCACCGGCTTGAAGGCCATCACCGCGGATCTCGACCCGGCAAATAACAAGGCCCAGGAAGTCCTCGCCAACTTCAGGGCCCGCTACGACTACATCACGCTGCCCTGGTACATGGGTTCGGCCTACGACGACGTCTACATCGCCGCCGAGTGTCTCATGCAGACCGGCGACGACCAGGATGCAGATGGGTTCAAGGATTGCATGTACAAGATCACCTGGAGCGGCGCGATCGGAGACAGCTACAGCTTCGACTCGGACGGCGAGGTCGTTGGTCTTGCTAACGTGGTCGTCCAAGTTCTGCCGCAAGCGGAAAGGACTGAAGACAACCAGGGTTACAAGGTCTTGGGCCCCGCTCCGACCGAGTAGAACCACGGGTGCCCTGGACATTGCCATCCTGTGGAATGGCGTCATAGGATCCCCTAGTCGACTGAAAGCCGGTTCGAGGGTTCTTGCTGCGTAGAGACCGCGCTAGCGAAGGCCTGCTTCCTGCGCCATTCCAGCTTTCGGGCACCCAGGTCCTGGCGGCTGTCCTGACGGTCGCGGCCGTCGGGTACATCAGCTGGAAGATCAGCCAGTCTGCCGACCAAGCCCTGCAGTTTGCGTTCAACGGCCTCGCCGTGGGCGCTGTGTACGCCCTGCTCGCGATGGGCTTTACCCTCGTCTACAGCACCGTCTGGTTCTTCGACCTGTACTACGGGGCAGCAGCGGCCCTCGGCGCTTACGGCGTCTTCTACCTGAGGTCTCAGGAAGCCACGTTCGGGCGATACGAGGTGAGCAGCGTCTACGTCAACGTCGTCTTTGCTGCGGTGGCCGCCGGAGTCGTTGCCTGGGCCCTCCACGTGGGCCTCTATCCTCGACTCCGCACTCGCTTCAATCGCACCGCACTGCTCGCTCTCGGAGGACTTCTGGCCGCAGGCGCCGGCGCCTACACCGGGTTTGTCCTCGCCTACCCAGGCGTGCTCAACGTCATGCTCAGCCCCGCGATCGGCTTGCTGGTGGCGATAGCCGCAGGCTGGGTGCTTTACCGGGGCTCTCGACACATCCTGGCGGGCACCAGCTCCGTGCCGTCACGTGTCCTTGCAACGGCCGCGGCGGCGGTCCTGGGAGCGTACTGCGGACTCCTGGTCGCGAACGCCCCTGGGGCGAGCCTCTACTTGAGCTGGGGCGTGTCATGCCTGCTGGCGGGGGCCGTTGGCCTCGCCCTCTACAGGGGCCTGTACCTGCGCATGCGCGAACGGGCGAGGTCGCCCCTCGTCATGCTCGTCGCCTCCCTCGGCGTCCTGCTGGCGTTGACCGCCTTTACGACCATCGTCTTCCAGAGCGCGCCGCGCCCCCTGCCAGAGGCTTTTGGCAGCGATCCCTGGACCGTCGGCGGGGCGAGCATCAAGGGGTTCAGCGTCTTCACGATCGGTGTTGCTTGCGCCGGCTTCATCGCGCTGCTCCTCCTCCTGAAGAAGACCTCCTTCGGAAAGGCAGTGCGGGCGATCGGCGACGACGAAGAGGTGTCGAAGGTGGTGGGAATCAACACCACGGTTGTCATCGCCATCGTTTTCTTCATCGGCGCGGTCTACGCTGCCCTGGCTGGGCTGCTGAGCGGCCACGACACCGCCATCCAGCCCAGGATGGGCCTTCTGCTCCTGCTCAAGGGGTGGATCGCCTCCGTGGTGGGAGGCATCGGGAACCTCTACGGCGCCATCGTCGGCGGGTTCCTCCTCGGCATGGTCGAGCAGTTTGGTATCTGGGACCTCGCCGGCGAGTGGAGGGACGCCATCTCCTTCATCCTCCTGATCCTCTTCCTCTCGTTCTGGCCCAAGGGCCTGCTGCCGAGGAAGTAAACGGATGCTGCCGGATTCACACGCATACAGGGAGCTGGGAAGGCTCGCGCGCAACCCTCGGGAGTTCTTCCGGTCGTCGAAGGGCAGCGTCGAGCTGTGGGTGAACTTGCTCGTGATCACCTGGGCGCTGGCATTCATGCTCTGGCAGGGTGCCGGCTTTGCGATCACCGTGGCCACCATCTTCGCCATCTGGGCGATCTTGGCGGTCAGCCTGAACTTGGTGGTGGGATTTACCGGTCTGCTGTCGGTGGGGCATATCGGCTTCTTCGGTATCGGGGCCTACGCGACGGCCATTCTCACCTCAGACCCCGCCTACGAGCAGCTGCGCACAGAAGCGATCCCCACCTTTGGCTGGCCCTTCTTCGCCGCGCTTCCCATCAGCATCGTCCTAGCCGGCCTGGTCGCCCTCGTGGTGGGCGTGGTATTCAACCGATTCAGAGACGATATCTTTGTCCTCGTCTCCTTCGGCTTTGCCATCATCGCCTTCAGCGTCTTCCTTAACTGGCGGGGCCTTACCAGGGGTGCATTTGGCATCCACGAGATTGGGAAGCCCCAGCTAGGCGGGTGGGTGCTCGACAGCGAAACCGAGTTCCTAGCGTTAGCCCTCTTCTTCCTCGCCCTCGCTGTGCTCATCTCCTGGCTCATCGTGAGCTCATCGTTCGGACGGGTGCTGACCGCCATCCGAGAGGATGAGAAGGCGATCGAGGTCTTCGGCTACCGGGTCGTCCACTACAAGCTCGCCGTCTGGGTGATCTCGGCCATGATGGCGGGCCTCGCCGGTGGCCTCTTTAGCAGCTGGACGAGCTTCATCGACCCCAACTCGTTCATCCTGCTCGAGTCGATCCTCCTGATCTCGATCGTGATCCTCGGAGGGTTGGCCACAATCTGGGGTTCTCTGCTTGGTGCGATGGCCTTCGTCCTGCTCGAAGAGGGAATGCGTTTCCTGCCATTCCTGCCGAACGAGTTCATCGGCCAGGCCCGACAAATCGTCCTCGGTATACTGCTCGTGTTGCTCATGCTCTTCAGGCCTCAAGGCCTGGTTGGGAGATACAAACTATGAGCGATACCCACACGGAAAGCCGGACGGTCTTCGCAATCGAGACGCGAGAGATCTCGAAACACTTTGGCGCCGTCAAGGCCGTCGACCGGCTCACGCTCTCCATTCCCAGGGATGGAATGACCAGCATCGTTGGGCCGAACGGGTCGGGCAAATCAACCCTCATCAACCTCCTGAGCGGAACGCTGCCCCTCGACGGGGGGATGGTGATCATCGACGACGTTGGCCTCAAGATTGTGAAAGCCCACGAGACCCCCGCTCACGGCCTCACCCGCACCTTCCAGGAGGTGAGGCTCTTCGATCAGATCAGCGTGTGGGACAACATCATGGTGGTCTTGACCAACCGCCGCCTCTTCCCGGCACTCGTGGAGCGGGTGAAACCCAGCTACCGAGAGAAGGCCAAGAGGATTCTCGGGGACGTTGGGATGTGGGAGAAGCGAGATGCCCTAGCCATGAACCTGTCCTATGGTCAGCGGAAGCTGCTCGAGATCGGCCGTGCCATGGCCTTGGACGTCAACACCTACCTGTTCGACGAGCCCTTCGCAGGCCTCTTCCCCCAGATGCTCGAGGGGGTCAAGGGGATCTTGAAGGAGATGCGGGATCAGGGCCACACCATCATTTTCGTCTCCCACAACATGGACATCGTCCGAGAGCTGTCTGATCGCATCTTCGTCCTCGACAGCGGCACGCTCCTCGCCGCAGGAGAGGTCGAGGAGGTCCTGAGCAGCGCGGAGGTGATCGAGGCCTACCTGGGCGACTAGTCTCACGCCGGGTAGACCACCGTCAGCAGCGACGTCGATGGAAGCTTCAGGAGAGACAACCACCGAGCGCAGCACCCGCTCCCGTCCCGGCTCTTCGAGCGGGAATGGGGCGCCAACCACCAACGGGCTGGCGCTTCTCGAGCTGGTCGATCTCTCCGTGCACTACGGGGCTGTCGTCGCCCTCGACGAGGTATCGCTCGCAGTGCGGAAGGGCGAGATCGTGGCCGTGATGGGCCCGAACGGGGCCGGGAAATCGACCGTCCTCAAGGCGATCATGGGGCTGGCGCCCGTGGTTGTCGGGAACGTGTATTGGCGCCAAGAGCTGCTGGCGGCGGCCACCCACGAGATCGTGAAGGAGGGCATCGCCTTCGTCCCGCAAGGCAGGCGCGTCTTCACCCACCTCACGATCGAAGAGAACCTGGAGATGGGCTGTCTCTACCTGAACGACAAGGCAGAGCGAGCGCGCCGGATGAGCTCGATCATGGAGCTCTTCCCGATCCTGAACCAGAAGCGCCGGGATCTGGCCAGCCAGATGTCCGGAGGCCAGCAGCAGATGCTTGCCCTGGGCCGTGGGCTCATGGCCGACCCAGAGGTGCTCCTGCTCGATGAGCCCACCCTTGGCCTCTCGCCCAAAGTCGTCAAAGAGGTGTTCCGAAAAGTCTCCGAGATCAACGAGAGGCTCAGCACCACGATCTTCGTCGTCGAGCACAACATCAAGGGCGTGCTCGACATCGTCGACCGCGCCTACGTCCTGGATATGGGCCGCGTCGTCCACGACGGCACCCCCCACTCGGTCCGTGAGACCGACATCCTGACCCAGGTCTTCCTCGGGAAAGCCAGCGAACGATAGAGGCGAGTGATGGCAGCGGTTCTTCTTGACCCAACGTCTACGACCAGCTCGCTTCCGACGAGGAAGCAAGGTCCTTGCTTACCTCGCTGGTCTCGTCGGGAAAGGTTCGTGTAATCGCCACACCAAAATTCGAGGACGAGCTGTGAGAAAGTCCATTCAGGGATTACCCGAGTGGTTCCAGATTGATGATGAACCTGAAGCGGTGTCTGTGGTGGATCATGCGCGGGTCGGCCGAGCGCGTCTTGGCTCTGGCGAAATCTACAAGACTTATCTTGACGAATCGAAGAGGGTCCCAGACGCGATCATTGCGGATTCTGCGGACTCACTGGCAGACACGCAGTCTCAAACGATAGGCGATTTATTCGGCACTTCAAAGAACAAAGCGAACGATGCACCGGTATGATTTATACGGAGTTCCGTTCATGGTTGCAGTTCGAATTCTTACACTTGGAGGCTGAGTAGATCGCCTTCAGAAACTCTAAGTTCATGTCAGTCTCTTGCGTGTCTCATGCTTTATTTGATTGATAAGATTCGACCCAGAAGGACTCACAATGAATATCTGTGCACATGCGATTATCCACAGTTCCGACCCGGAGGCCGATCGAGCATTGCTCCGCGACGTCCTGAAATTCACAGGCATTAACATTGGAGATGGCTGGCTGATCTTTGCCTTGCCGCCCTCAGAGATTGCCGTCCATCCATCCGGGAAGAACGATGTGCATGAGCTCTACCTTATGTGCGAAGACGTCGAAACATTCATCGAGCACATGGCAAAGCATGATGTCGAATGCAGCGAGGTGCAGAATCGAGGCTGGGGCATGTTGACAAATGTCTCCCTGCCCGGTGGCGGCAAGCTCGGCATCTACCAAGCACTACACGAGGTTCTCGCCGGAACATAAGCACACGTCCGGGGGATTCCGGACGTGACGCGTACGCACTATCGCCGTCAGCCCTGCTTCGTGCTCTCCTCGTTGTCGACCCGTAGCCGCCTCAAACTCTGGCTGAGCAGAGTCCGAGTCTTGAGCTGTGCTAGGTGGCCATCTGGGCGGCTTGACGCGGCTGGCCTGCGACGGCTCGGGACTCATCCAACTTCCTTCCTGTGCGCGTTGGCCATCTCGCCGAGCGATGTGAAGCAAAAGTCGACCTCTGGCTCTTCCGCAACGGAGCGGGTGGCGCCTGAACCGCCAGCCGCAGCCCGGCGATTGATCCAGGCTGTCGCGAGCCCGAGGGAGCGAGCCGGCACGCAGTCGTGAAACAGGCTCTCCGCGGTATGCAGGATGCGGTCCTCGGTGACAGCATGGTCTTGCGCAAGACGTTCCAGCATGTAGCGGAAATTGCGCAGGTCAGGCTTGTACGAGCCGATGTCCTCGGCCGTGTAGATGGCGTCGAACTCCACCTCGAGCTTCTCGTTGCTGACTGCGAACCCGGCCCGATGGACGTTCGAGAGAATGACCAGCCGGTAGTGCCGCCTAAGGTAGCGCAACGCACCGGCGGAGTCCGGGAAGGCCGGCCAGTCTCCGACCGAATCGGCGAACGCGCGGGCGAGAGCCGGGTCTGAATCGACGCCCCAGTCGGCGGCGATCGCATCGTGAACACAGGCCAGGATGTCAGGGTAGAGCGCGCTCGTGTCCCTCGCCTGCTCCTCGCACTCATGGCGGCTGAAGGAGACAAGCTTCTCATCGACGTCGATCTGACGCCCAGCTCGCGCCGCCAGGGGCTCAAGAGCGGCCTCGATACCTGTCTCCCAGTCGATGAGCGTGCCGTAGCAGTCGAACGTGAGCGTGTCGAAGTCGGAGAGTCTCATGAGCTGGTCCTCGTTTGTCGAGCGAAACCTTGCGCCTGGACATCGTCGAGGGCCTCGACGAAATCAACTTCGCAGCGTTCGGCGCCGGGGGTGATGTTGGGCTATCGACGAATCGTCAGAAGAAGCGTGCGGGCATGTCCCCGCTTCCGAACGGTCGTGGGATGTGGAGCCATGGACGATGGTCAGCCGAACCCCTCCAGCCAGCCGAGCACGGCCTCTGTGACAGACTGGTGACCGTGTCTACGGCGGCTCCCACGGGTTGGTGACATCGACAGCAAGGCCAGCGAAGTCCCCCACGTTCCTCGTTGCGACACAGAGATCGTGGGCCTTCGCCGCCCCGGCGACCAGCGCATCGCCCAGGTTCAGCACGCGACCAGCGCGATGCGCACGCGCCCGAAGCAGGGCAGCCTCTTCCGCTTCTCTGCGCTCCAGCGGCAAGATCCGATCTTCGTACTGCGTGACGAACTTTGACAGGACTTCCCGCAGACCCTCGCGACGGCGTCCTGGGGGGAGCAGGTACAAGCCGAGCTCGAGCTCGTGCAGCACGACCGTCAACAGCCAGAGATCGGTCTGATCGGTGAGGAACCCGATGACCCGCGAATCCGGTGCATCCTTCGTCAGCTCCGAGACCACGTTGGTATCGAGGAGGAAGCCGGTCACCGGTCCGCCTCGGTAACGAAGGGAATCTCGCGGCCAGGCTCGCTGCGGCTTGGAACTCGGAGATTCGTGCCGCGCGGCATGTTGTCTACCAACCACTGACCGAGCGGCTTGGCAGGCCGTGTCTGCTCATCCCATACGTGCGCCGGCACAACAACGAATGATTTTCGCGCACCGATACGCTGCGGTCCCTCCTCTTCGGCGAGCCGCAGGATCTCGGACAGCCGTGCCTTGGCCTCTGCGACGGTCCAGGTGCGGTGGGGTTTGGAGCGGTTCACGGGCGCGGCTTCTGTGCCAGTAACCTAGTCGGGTATAGACTAGTGTAGGCTGCCGCAGCGGCGTCTGCTAGCCGCTGCCGGGCCGAGCCCCTGGCCAGGCCGCTGGGACGAGCCGGCGGGACAAGCCGCCGAAACGGGCTGCCGGAACAAGCCGAGACGGGCCGCAGAACGAGCCTCGCGCCCACATCCGCCACAAGGGCTACCCGCCCCCCACCCGGGGGAGGGTAGCCGGGCAGAGCGCACAACTTGCGCGCAACTGGTGACAAGAGCGTCACGAAACCGCGCCAACCCTGCCGCCGCGCTCAGCGGGACGCTGCTTGCGGTGCCCGTTGTCTACCTGGTCAACCTGAGCCGAGAAGGCACCCGGGGAAGCCCATCCTTTGTTTGGGCCGGAGCCTTGTCTTGGGCCGGAGCAGCTGGATGTCAGAGCAAGACCGCGAGTGCCCAGGAGGCAGTCGGCTGCAGCTGGCCCACAGGAGCCAGTTGACCACGCGCGGGAGCGAAGATGCGGCTACGCAACAGTGAGAGCGTGGTGCACAGCAACACAACGGTGAGAGCGTGATGAACAGCAACAGGCGGCGATTGAGGCGGCTGCCCGGCGACATCACAGGCGGGGCACGTCGCCGGTCTGGATCTGACGCGACGGTCGAGGAGATCGCGGCACCCCGCGAGCTCGGCACCAGATCTCTCCCTCTCAAGGAAAGAGCTCGAGCAGCCTCGCCTTGCGGTACGCGAAGATCTTCTTCAAGTCTCCCGCAACGAGCAGGCGGTTTACGAGCGCGCCGCCGATGACCTCGTAGTCGACGTGGTCGGTGACCACGGTGCCACCCGGCACCGCCTCGAAGCTATGGCGGTGAACCCAGCACCGGTACGGGCCACGTCGTTGCACATCGCAGAAACTGAAGGGCGGGCGCCACTCCGTTATCTCGCTCTCCCAGCTGATCGGCATGCCGCGAAGCTTCAGCCGATACTGGATCACCGTGCCAACAGCCATCTCGATGGGCGCAGAGCTTACGACCGAGAACCCGAGCCAGGGCGGCGTGAGCAGGTTGAGGTTCTCGGCCTGGGAAAAGAACCGGAAGACTTCCTCGCGCGGGTAGCGTAAGAACAGCTCCTCGTGAATTTGGAAACTCATAGCAGCCTTCGCCTGCGCGAGAGAACAGGCCTGAGCGTACCGGCATCATGCAACGGCGTTCTCACACAGGCCAAGGGATCAGCCGCCACGGGAACGGCTTACCCTGCAGCATCCCAGCTGCCCATCTAGTGAGCCAACCAGCAGGCTTTGCCTCTCCGGCCCAGTTGCGACCGCCTAGTCCAGCGGCGATCCCCAATCGCTACAGCGCGCCTTTCGTAGAGGCCAGCGCGGGGTGCTCGCACCGGGTCGACGAACCGCGGCGGCGGCCACGTCGGATCGAGCCAGTCATCGAGCCGGCAGGGGTCGATGATCGCCGGGTTGCAGGTAGTGGCTGTCGGCCAGCGCCGGGGAGGCTGCCGTCGTGATAGTCGCGAAGGACTCCGGGGATTCTCGACCCCTGATCCAGCGTTCCCAGAGAGCGGCGAACGACAGCGGCGATCCGTCCGAGTTGCACGGCGTCCACACTGCATTCTCACTCGCTTTCCATGGTGAGCACCGCAGCGCCCTGAAGCCGGCCGTCGCGCAGCCGGTCGAGAGCCTGATTGGCATCGGCGAGCGGCATCGTCTCGATGCTCATAGCGATCTCGGTCTCAGCCGCGAGCGCGAGAAACTCCTCGCCGTCCCGGCGGGTCAGGTTGGCAACCGAGAGGATGCGCCGCTCCCGCCACAGAAGCTGATAGGGGAATGAAGGGATATCGCTCATGTGGATACCCGCGCAGACCACCGTGCCTCCCGGTGCGAGCGCGCCAAGCGCCGCCGGCACCAGTGCGCCGACCGGCGCGAACAGCAATGCCGCGTCGAGCTGCTCGGGCGGCGTTTGGTCCGAATCGCCGGCCCAGTCCGCCCCGAGGCCGAGCGCGAACCGCTTTGCCGCTTCATCTCCCGGTCGCACGAAGGCGAACACGCGGCGCCCCTGGTGTCGTGCCACCTGAGCGATGATGTGGGCCGCCGCACCGAATCCGTAGAGGCCAATTCGCTGCGCGTCCCCCACCATTCGGAGCGCCCGGTAGCCGATTAGCCCCGCGCAGAGCAGCGGCGCCGACTCCGCCTCGCTGCGTCCGCCCTCCAAGCGTAGGCAGTAGCGCTGGTCCGCGACGCAATAGTCGCCATAGCCGCCGTCGCGCGTGTAGCCGGTGAAGCGGGCAGCGGTGCAGAGATTCTCCTGGCCGCGCCGACAGAATCGGCATGTGCCGCAGGTCCAGCCGAGCCAGGGAACGCCGATACGCTCGCCTTCGCGAAAGCGCTCGACGCCCGCACCGAGGACCGCGACCCGGCCCACCACCTCGTGCCCCGGCACGAGCGGCAGGCGAGGCTCGGCGAGCTCCCCGTCGACGACATGGAGATCGGTGCGGCAGACGCCGCAGGCCGCCACCCGCACCAGGATCTCCTCCGGGCCGGGCTCGGGTATCGGCCGTTCCTCGAGCGCGGGCGGGCGCCCGCCGCCCCCAAACCCCATGGCGCACATCGTTGTGGCGCTCATCGGCCCCCCCCCCCCCCCCATCGAGATCACTGAGCACCGTCGTGAGCGGAATCGATCGCCGAACGAGGGCCTTGCGTGAACGGTCTCCGCCCCGGGCGTTGATAAGGCGGGTACCCATTTTGCTGTTTTCGCCGAGGAGGGGACCAGCCCCCAGCGGAGTTGGGCAATCGCTCGGTTCCCGTTCTCATCGAGCCGGCAGGCCGCAAAGCCCTGCGCCAGCGCATCTTTGGAGCCAAGCGGCAGATTGCGGGGCCGCCTCGCTCCCCTCAGGCGGAGCAGATCGCGACTCTGGCACCAGGTCAGCTCCTGGGTGAAACGGCCGCACATCGACCGATGGTCTCCGAGTACTTCTCGCCTCGATTGCGGTCACAGCCGGCAGGGCCTGCCCCACACGACAGTCCCGTTCTCGAATGGGCCGGAATTGGCCAGAATGAGCCAGCCCATACTCTGACAAGGGCTGCCAACTTGCTCCTCGGCCGCGACTTGTGGCTATGGCCAGTCCCCGAGCCTTTGGAGCGGGGAGACCTTCCCGCAGTCGCCGTTCGTTGGGCTGCGGCTTCAACGCGGAGCGGATTTCCCGCAACGCCAGCGCTCGACCCGCTTGAACCAGCGGTTCTGACGATCGCCTGTAAGAACCTTGGAGATCGCGACTCGCAGACCGTTATATCCAAGTCGAGACTCAGCCCGCCAGAGCCCACCCTTCAGACAGTACCTCCGCCTGCTCCAGCACCGTCCGCGTCGCCTCCTCCCGCTTGTCCACGGGTAGTCGTGTGCCTGCGCAGTATGCGCCGCACCAGCACGGCGCGCCTTAGTCGGCCCCCTCCGCGGCAAGGGCGTCAGGCGCGATATACGGCCCACGGGCGACGTCCCAGCCAAGGCTTTCGAGCCAGGCGAGGGCGGCGTTTTCGACGTCGGACTCGCCAAATCGGGTCACGAACCTACCCAGTGCTCTACCGGTTTCGACAGGAACTCATCGACAGCGATGCCGTCTCCACCAACCGACAGCTCGCGCGTCGGCCGAAAGGCATCGACGTTTGCCGCCATCCCCGGCAGCGTCTGACGAGCGCGTCCACTCTTGACTTCGATCGCCGTTACCGCCCGGCCCGCGCGCACCACGAAATCGACCTCACGGTTGCGGCTGCGCCAGTAGAAGACCTCGCATGAGCCCGTGTCAGCTGCGTTCGCCAAATGGGCGCCCACGGCAGACTCGACCAGCCGTCCTCGAAACTCGGAGTCCGTGCGGTTTTCCACCAGGGTAAGCCCGGATCCGGCAGTCATCAGAGCGGTGTTGAAGACCTGCAGCTTCGGGCTGGAACTCCGTCGCCGCATGGCGGCGCCCGCGTATTTCTGCAAGCCAGTCAGCATGCCGGCGCCCGCCAGCAGATCGAGGTAATGGGCCAGCGTCGTGGTGTTGCCCACGTCTTGGAGCTGGCCCAGCATCTTGGTGTAAGAGAGGATCTGCCCCGAATAGGCGCAGCCTAGCTCGAATAACCGGCGCAGCAGTGCGGGCTTGTCCACCCTGGAGAGCAACAGGACGTCGCGGGCAATGGTCGTTTCGATGAGCGAGTCACGGATGTAGCGCGGCCAGCGGGCCGGCTGTCGTATAAGCGGCGCCGCGCCGGGTTAGGCGCCATAGAACAGGTACTGCTCCAGAGACCAGCCGAACGCCATCTGCATCTCGGGGAAGCTCCAGTGCGGCAGGTGCAGGACCTCGAAGCGGCCAGCGAGGCTCTCGGTCAGACCTCGTCCTAGCAGGAGGGGTGCCGACCCCGACAAACCCCCTTTGAGCCGCCTCCAACTCCGCGTGTCCTCGTCCCACAGGCGCTTGACGGCCTCCGCCCAGCTCGGCCGCCTTCTGCACCTCGTCCAGGATGAGCAGCGCGCCCCCAGGCCATGCATCGTCGGCCACAAGCCTCGCCGCATCCCACTGTGTCGCGATCCATTCCGGGCCGCGCAGGGTCGGCTCGTCGGCGCTGGCAAAGCGATAGGGCAGGCCGGACTGCTCAGCGACCTGCGTGACGAGGGTCGTCTTGCCTACCTGCCGTGCTCCGGTGACGATCTGGAGAAACCGGCGTGGCTCCTGCAGCCGGGAGAGCAGGTCAGTGGCGTGAGGGCGCGTGTACTTCGGATTACTCAGTACGGCAGAGAGACGGGAGCACTCCAGGCTAGACGAGCGCGTACCCTCCCAGCGACGCCGATGCCTCTCGGTTTGGCCGCAAGCCACCCGTTGCTCCTAGGATGATCCAAGTCGATCCCTCGTGCCTGCGTACCCAGATGTGGTCTTCAACCCTGCGGTCCTCCACGGTCACACCATCCACAGCATGAGGTAGAAGGCGCGGCTGCGGGCTTCGAGGGTAGAGCCCTGCGGCCGGGTTAGCCCGCGGTAGGCGTCGTCGAGGGCCCCAGGCAGAAGGTCGGGATTAAGCCGGTCACAGCGGCCCGCAGGCGCCGTGCCAGCGCGGCGGCCCTGTAGTCGGGGTCCCTGCTGCAAGCACCTGGCGAGCGATGCCGGGGCCGCGGGTAACGCGCCAGCCAACGCCTGCCAGTCAGCCAAGAGCGATGGTCTCAACGTCAGCTTCGGTGAGCCCTGACGCGCTCAGGAGCTAGCCTTCTCTCGCCGCCGCAGCTCCCATATCTCGTCGGCGCTCTGCTCAACCAGGGCAGCCTTGATCACTTCGATGGCCTTCGGCGAGTAGCGCTTGAAGCGCAACTTACCGATCTTAAGTTCCTTGTAGCAATTCGGATCGTCACGTAGATCAAGGTAATCCACAACGGCGACAGCCTTCGGCATTGAAAGGTCGAGCGTCTGCCCAAGTTGCTTCGCTCCGAGGCTATAGAAAGCCCAACTCGTTCACTCGCTTCACCGCCACCACTGGGGCTCCGGGCGTCCTCTCTTGGACGAGATTTACAGGGACACCCTCCCTTTTGCGATTCGGAGAGAGACTATGTCCGCTTCCGTCTGCAGCAATCTCGACGGCGGCTACGCCCTGGAAGATCTCATCCCACCTCTTTACGCGCGACCAGTTCGACACCGAGCCTTCGGAGACCCACATCGCTGGGCCCCACCTTCTCCCCTCGGATCGCCGCGTCCAGGACGGCGAGCGGTCGGGGCCTGGCCACTGCTTCGATTCGACGCCTCTTGCCGGGACGAAGCAGCTTCACGATCTCAGCAACCTCGGAGTCAAAGAGCGCGATGAGATCAGTAGGAGGCGCGGTCGAGATGAGAGCGAGCGAACGCTGGGGGTGCAGGCCTCTTGCCTAGCGTACAGCCGAGTAGTCCGACCGAATTACTTGGCCGGAAGTGACTCGACAAAGTCGATGGCTCTCTCTACCCACGCCCTCAGATCGCCGTCGGATTCGATACCTGCTGGCTCAACCACCGCCCACCCCTTCATAACACGACCGGGCATACCGAACGGCTTCGTGTGCGGTTCTGCCAGCGTCTCGTCGTGTTGCTCCTTGTCGAGCCGCACGGCCAGGGACCCCTTCCAGTCCCCGACGCACACGTTCCCATTGAGTAGGAAGCAGGTGCTGCCAAACGCCTTCTTCTCAGAGATTCCCTTTCGTCCTGAGAGCATCGGCGATCTTCGTTCAATCAGCGCTTCATCGTTCGCCATGCTTGACCGCCTATATCTCGTCAAAGAGCTCTAGCAGCCTGAAGACCGTGTTGTGGTTCCTGACCGTCAGCTGCTGGTAGACCGGCGCCGCGGGCAACTTCATCAATGCCGACGTGGTCAGCTGCTCCTTCGACATTGACCAGAAGAGTGCGCCAGGCCCGATGGCCACAGTGTCAACATCCGTCCTCAGTGGAGGAAGTTGCGCAAGTACGCTCTTTGGCTTAATACCAGCGAGCGTGAAGAGAGCGTTGTGCCTTCGCGTGTCGTCGTCGCCCCAACCGTCAGGTGCGGCTTGGACGGCAGACTTGTACTTCCTGTGCGACAAGACGACAGCCCGCGCCTCATAGGAAAACCGATCCGACAGGGCGTGCTCGATCGCTTCGGTCAGTTCCTTGACGGTCGTTCTGTCAGAGCGAAAAAGTATGTTGCCACTCTGAATGTATGTACGGACGCTATGAAACCCCAGATCTTCAAAGCACTGCCGGAGGGCTTCTTTCGGAATGATGTTCCTCCCGCCGATATTGATACCGCGTAGCAGAGCCAGGAATCGCGAGGGAGTCTGTGCCATGGAGCTACCCTACCAGCGCCTTAGATAGAGAACCTTCTCGATCCCGGTCGAGCGCCTGCAGAGCGAGAGTGCACTGACGGCTAGTCCAAAGTCGTCTGATGCCTCGCTGTGCCCGCGCCGCTCACGCTCGCGCCCTAGACGAGTTACGTCATGCTGCGCAGGAGAGCCTCGACCCCACCACCGAGAAGCGCCTCACAGTCTCGACGACACAGACCGAGCACATCGCCTCGCCGGCCCGCCAAACAAAGGTAATGGGTACCGAACTACATGAGCGGTATCCTGCCAACCGGCGCTGCCACACTCCCCTGCCGCACTGTTGAGTGAGCCGCTTGTTGAAACTCGAAGATCTCCAGCCAGACACCACCGTACGCGGCGTCGTTCCTGAAGGCACTGTCACCGTCGTCAGCGTGCATTGGCACGGTTCGGACGCATTGACGCTGATCTACCGGCCGGCGTCTGGCCAAATCGGTGAGCAGATCCTCTATCGCGACGACGAATCGCGTCTCCAAATCGGTGAGCAAGGACGCCCTTGGAGCTTCGACGGCGACGGCGCGCTGTTCCGCCTTGTCTGTGAGGCCAACCACATCCGCCTCGCTCACCTCTTCGATCCCGTCCTTGCTGTGCACACGTCGCTCGTCGAGCCGCTGCCCCATCAGATCACCGCTGTCTACGAGGCCATGCTGCCGCTCCAGCCGCTTCGCTTCCTGCTTGCCGACGACCCCGGCGCCGGCAAGACGATCATGGCCGGGCTGCTGATCAAGGAGCTGATCGCTCGCGGCGACCTCAGACGCTGCCTGGTGGTCTGCCCCGGCAGCCTCGCCGAACAGTGGCAGGACGAGCTCTACAGGCGCTTTCAGCTCCCCTTCGAGATCCTGACCAACGACAAGCTCGACGCCGCCCGTACCGGCAACTGGTTCCTCGAAAACGACCTCGCCATCGCACGGCTCGACAAGCTCGCCGCAACGAAGACATCCAGGCAAAGCTCGACGTGCCGGATTGCCGCTACGACCTCGTGGTCTGCGACGAGGCACACAAGCTGGCGGCGACATTCTTCGGCGGCGAGGTGAAGTACACCAAGCGTTACCAGCTCAGCCAGCTTCTCTCGGGCCTCACCTGCCACTTCCTGCTGATGACGGCAACACCACACAACGGCAAGGAGGAGGACTTCCAGCCCTTCCTCGCGCTGCTAGATGGCGACCGCTTCGCAGGATGCTTTCGGGACGGCGTTCACCAGGTCGGCGTCTCCGACTTGATGCGCCGTATGGTGAAGGAGAACCTGCTCAAGTTTGATGGCCGCCCGCTGTTCCCGGAGCGCATCGCCTCTTCGGTGCCGTACAAGCTCTCGGATGCCGAGGCTCGCCTGTACCAGGAGGTGCTGGCCTGTCTCTTGGTGTGTGTGGGGGTTTGTGGGGTGGGGGTGTGGGTTGTTGGGTGTGGCGTCGGCCCTCGGCCGGGGGCCTGGGCTTTCTGGGGGGTGGAGAGGATCTGGCGGTCTGTGTGGCCGGTCGTCGGGGCTTGCCGTTGAAGCCTTCTCGGGTGTAGCCGTTCCCTTTCTGGGGCTGTCGGGCTAGGCGGAGGGGCGGGTGGGGGTGGCCGGCCGCGGCCATGCCAGGCTGGCGTGGCCTGGTTGGTGAGCCCTGGGCGCG
>JAPOVR010000149.1 GCA_026708005.1 Actinomycetes bacterium | reverse complement strand
GGCAGGGGGGGCGTGAGCGGGGGCCCTGGGGGGGGCGGGCGGGGGGGGCGGGCGCCGGGCAGAATTGCAGGTGGCTATCAATCTACTGATGCTCGCGCATTACGTTACGTTCAAGGTCGCCCCAGGGGACTAAAGGCTCCGGATCAACCCGTGTCCGAATTTGCCTCCGAGGAAGAAGCTGAGAGTCGTCATCTCCGAGCAGAGACGCGAGTATCCCGCATGACGCGCCAGGGACCCCTCGCGTTGTTCCGCCGCCTGTGAGAAGGCAGTGAGGTGTGAGCAGCGGCCGCGGCAACCTGCAGGCCGCGGCGGCGTGGCTGGGCGGGGCGGAAGACGCCGTTAAGCTCGCCGGCCTGGTGTGTCTCTCCGAGTGTGCCGTCTACGGAGCATCCCGTCCGTGCTCGTGGCGCCGGTGGACGTTCTCGATTGTGACGTCGAGGTCGCTCCACAGCCGCTCCACCGTAGAGCGCAGCCGCATGTTCTGGTAGGCGCCCCAAACGACCATGGCGGGCAGTACCACCGCGATGGAGACTATTAGCGAGTAGGCGATCGTGATCGCCGCTGTGATGCCGAACTGGCGGGACGCAAGCAGCGGCGATGCTATCAGCACGCCGAATCCGAGCGCCGTCGTCAGCGCGGAGCCCAACAGCGCCGATCCGGTCGTCGCCAGGGTTCGGACTGCCGCTTGCTCCGGGTTGCGCAGGCGAGAGAACTCCTCCCGGTAGCGATGAATGACGTGGATGGTGTAGTCCACCCCGATCCCGATCGATAACGCCGTGATGATCGAGGTAATCAGTGAATAGGGAATACCCAGCAGCGCCATCGTACCCAAGACACTGATGAGGACGAGCACGATCGGCCCAACCGCGATGAATGCTAGGACAGGCTGGCGTAGCGTCACCCAGAAGAAGATGGCGAGAAAGCCGAGGGCTACCGCAATGGTGGTGCTGATCGCCTCCGTCTGTCGGTCTGTGATCTGGTCCGTGATCGCCGTCGCGATGATGCTGTCCGAAGTCGCTGTGATAGCGTTGTCGTCGCCGAACCAGAGCGCCTCGATCTCCTCTTGGATCATCCTCGTTCGCTCGGGATCGCCCAAGTAGGTCGGAAACTGGAGCAGCATTGCATCGATGCCTTCCGGATCGTTGATCAGCAAGTGCGCTAAGCTGGGTTCCCTCGCGACAAGCTGATCGAGGAGCTCCTGCATCAGCTCTGGATCGAGCTCCACTCCGGCAGAAGCTTCTCGGAAGAGCGCTGCGAGCTCGGGGTCGTATTTGTCGCCCGGCTCCCCGGTGTCGTCGATCCAGTCGCGTATGTGAAAATAGTACGATGCCTGAATCGGTCCGACTGCCGCCTGCGGTCGACGCCGTTCGTCCTCGAAGGCAACCGTGAGATCGTGGAGATTCAGAAGCGTTCGCGTCTCTGTGACCTCGGCTCTCACCAGCACACTGGTGATCTCCGTTGAGCCGCCGACGGCTGCGTCGAGGGTCTTCATATCCTCTAGCACACTCCCGTCTCTGGGAAGGATGTCGCGGATGCTGAACTCTGACTTGAGTCCCGTGGCGGCGAACCCGAGCCCGATCGTCACCGCAAGCACGACGACGAGGTGGGGCGCTGGCCAACGCGTAACCCCTTTCCCTAACAGCTCCGCCGCCAGCTTGATGCCGGGCAATGCGTTCGAGATCGGGCGGGCAGGCATCAACGTGCCGCGTGACTCTCGGCGTCGGTCGATGATCGTCCGTCCGGCCGGGATCAGCGTCAGCATCACGATCAGGCTCATCCCTACGCCCAGACCCGCGATGATGCCGAAGTCGCCAATCACCCCGATCGGGGAGAACAGGCTCGCCAACAGGCTGGCGATCGTCGTGACAGCGGCCAGCGCCAGCGGGACAGTGACGTGTCGCAGTCCCGTCCGGACGGCCCCCACCACCGGCTCGCCGGCAGCTCGCTGCTCGCGGTAGTGCGAGACGGTCTGGATCGCATAGTCCACCGTGAGGCTGATCACAATGATCGGCACCATCGACGTGAGCGAGCTCGGAGGGCCGGTCAGACCCAGCGCGTTCGGGCCGAGCCAGCCCTCTGCCCCGACGACCCAGATCAGCGAAAAGACGAGCCCCATCAGCGTAAGCAGCAGATCGGAGAGCGTGCGCAAGAAGAGCAGGAGCAGCGCCGCGATCAGGAGCAGCGCCAGCCCTATCAGCGGCAACATCCCCGACTCGGTGGCCTCCTTGTACTCATCCTCGATGACCACTGGCGATAGGCTGCTCACGCGTAGCGGACCCTCATCCTCGGCCGCCAGCTCGCTGATCCTCCGCTGAGCGTCCTCAACCCCCTCGTCGCCCGTGTCGTTCAGGCGGATGGCGGCGATCGCGACCGGCGTGCCGTCCGTGTCGGTTCCGGTCATCGCGGCGAGCGCCTCCTGGATCTCCGGGGCGTTACGGACGGAGTCGATCTCTGCCTGCGTGATCGACTCGAAGCCGTCCACTTGGAGCAGGGCCTTGATCAGCGACGTGGGCGCGACGATCGGATCGGCGGGCGCCAGTAGCTCTCCCACGTCCGGGTCGCCGGCGATGTCATTGACCAGGGTGGCCATTTGGGAGAGCCCGTCGGGCGTGAGCGCCTCCCCGCGAAAGAGGAGCGTGACAAGACTGACCTCGCCGGAGTCCCCGAAGAGCTCATCTATGTCGTGCGTCACATTGGCGATGGCGTGCCCAGGCGGAAGGAAAGCCACACTGGCCCCCTCCGTCGGCGGGGCGCGCAGCGTAGCCCCCGCGGCCAGCACAACGGTAATGACAAGGAGAGCGATGAGCGTGATGTACGGGCGGACCGTGACCAGCCAGCTCAGCCTGTCGAGTAACCGGCTCATGGTGCCAAATGGGACCAGCGCACTGAAGGCGACGAAGAGGGCGACATACCCGGGCCTGCCGGCGAACATCGTTGTGACTTCCCTGGTGAGCAGTTGTCGGCGCGGCGGGCATGGAGGCCGAACGGCTGCTCGCTTCGAGCGCCTGCGCCGGCCAGGCGCAGTCCGGGGGGTACGGCGCTCACGGGCGCGAGACGGGTGAGCTCACAAGGGGCGAGACGGACTGGCGGGGCTGTGTCGCGATGACGAGAATCAGAGGAGGTAAATGTCCGTACGAAGAAGCCGAAGGCCCAGGACACCGTGGGCACGGCCTCAGCACCTCTGCAGCTGGCGCGGAGCCACGCATTATCATGCTGCCTCTCATTTCGGTCGCCCTGAGTCTATCGCGATGCCTGGAGCGGGGCACGCGAGGAGTGCTCGGCCGGCTCGCTTGGCCCTGCGCAGCCCATGCTGCCGGACTTCCCCCTAAGTCCATGACGACGGACTATGCAGTAATGGTGAAGGACAGCTATCTAGAGATGGGGGATAGAACAAATCATACGTGGTCCACTAATCTTCCAACTGGCTAAATTAACTGCAAACAACTAAAGTACCAAAACCTGCAAAAATTACATCACAACCGGCCTCAGGCCTCCCTTAAACGGAAACTCGCGGACTGAATAAATGCTTGCTGCCATGTCGCTGCCGTGGTTCGCCTGTCGACTACCCTGTAGGAGCGTTGGCCCCAAGACCGTGGCACGACCTTAGAAGGGCGGCGCTTGCTGCCTTCCAATAGCCTGCCTTCTTGGCGTTGGGTCGTTCTCGGCGTGTGGGTGTGGACGGGGTTGTGTGTTGGTGGCGCTCGCCGGGGTGGGTCATGGCCGGGCTGTGGGGCGCGGGGGCGGTGGGGGGCGGGGGTTTCTGGTGTTGGCGCGGTGGGTGCGGTGGCATCCGGGTCGCCTTGGGCTTGCGGTCTGGGCGGTAGGAGGGGCGGGGCGGACGGCTGAGGCGGCCGACCTGCCGCTCTCCCGTCTGGCTGCGCCCCAGTTGCTGTGATTCACGGCTGGGCTCACCGGTCTGGTTGGTGACCCGAACTCACCCGCGGGCGACACCGCCGCGGCCAGCGAGGCACACCCGGCAACCTTCCTAGCGACCGGGGCGGCTCGGCAGGGCCGGCCCGGCAGTTGTGCCCTCGCAGCTTCACCGCGTTGCTTGATCGCCCACAGGTCTCTCCCGCGCAGCCCGAGCGCAGACAAATGGCCTAGAGCTCCATCGACCGGGCCGTGCCGGCCTGGCCTGGCCTGCTCGGCGGGCATGCTCGGAGCTGGGCGCCCTCTAGTTGCGGCCTCGTCCGAAACCACCTAGACCGAGCAGCTCGGCCAGGCTCTCCAGCTAGACTCGTGCTCCCGCACGACCCGACGTACGACGTACGAGGCTCACGACGAGCCCAGGAGGCCGCTCGATGCCGTATGCGACCGTGAACGGTGCCAAGCTGTGGTACGAGCTCTTCGGCAGCGGCGAACCAATGGTCCTGCTCGGCGGCGGGGGGCTGGGCCGGTTCAACCTGCACCCGCTGCTCCCTTACCTCCAGGAGCATTTCGAGATCCTCAGCCTCGATCAGCGCGGCTACGGGAAGTCCGATCCGGTTGGAGCGGGCTCTATGAGGGTCGAGACGTGGGCCGACGACGTGCCGGCCCTCCTCGATGCGGTCGGCTGGGAGAAGGCCCACATGAACTCGACGGCGCTCGGGGGGATGGTCGCTCTGGCCGCGGGGATCCGGTACCCCGACCGGTGCCTGAGCATCACCGCGCAGGGCTTCTTCTCGAAACCCGACGCCGCGAGGAGGCTGCTGCTCGAGGGCCTGGCAGACCACTGCCGCTGCGCGGGTCTCAGCAGGGGCTTCTCGGCGGTCCTGGCGACGGTCGCGCTCTCGCCCGAGCACCTCGAAGCGCATCCTGAGGCCATCGGCGAGATGACCGCGATGATGCAGACGACCTCGCTTGAGACCTGGCTTGCGGCCTACGAGGCGATGCGGGAGGTCGACCTCGGCAAGGGGCTACCGACGTGTCACGTTCCGACGCTGATCATCGCTGGGGAGCTCGATGAGGCCACGCCGCTCGACATGACGGCTTCGGGGATCGGCACGCGCAAGACGGGCGACCTGCTTCCCGATGCGCGGCTCGTCATCTTCGAGGGCAGCGGCCATGTGACGATCTTCGAGCGCACGAAGGAGCACGCCGAGGCCATCATCGACTTCGTGGCTTCCCTCGGGGATCGGTCCGGCTAGCGGGCCGGACCGAGGTCGCAGCGCGGAGCGCCGGGCGCGTTCAGGTATGCAGCAAACGCCACGAGTACAGCTGCAGGACCGGCTCGCCAAGTGGATGCCCTCCGGGGCGCCGCAGCGCCGCCGGCCGGGGCCTGAGGCGGGCGGCCTCCAGCATGCGCGGGACCTCGCAGCCCGGCACGCGGTCTTCATCGTGCTAGTGGTCATGGTCGCGATCTTCTCGGGGCTCTCTCCGAGTACGTTCCCCACCGTCGGGAACTGGGTCGCGATGGTGCAGTCCCAGGCCATTCTCTTGGTCTTGGCGCTCGGAGTCACGATCCCGCTGCGGTCAGGTGACTTCGATCTGTCGATTGCGGCGACGATGGGCTTCGCGGGTGCGGTCATCGGCGTGCTGACGGCGAACCACGGCGTCCCGACCGCGGCGGGGATCATGATCGCCCTGACCGTGGGGCTTGTCATCGGCGCGCTGCATGCGGTGTTGATCGTCGGTGTGGGCCTCGATGCCTTCGTGACCACGCTCGGCACGATGACGGCCCTCGGCGGGCTCGCGTTCGCCGTGACGAACAGCTTCATCATCACCGGGCTCCCCGACGATCTGCTCGAGTTCAGCCGGCACAAGATCTTCAGACTGCCGCTCAGCGCGTTTTACGGGTGGAGCTTAGCCTTCGTGCTCTGGTACGTGTACGAGCACACCCCGGTCGGGAGGTTTCTCCTCTTCGTGGGTGGCAACCGCGACGCCTCACGCCTGGCGGGTCTCCCTGTCAAGCGGATCCGCGCGCTTGCGTTCATCAGCGCAGCTGTGATCAGCTCGTTTGGCGGCGTTCTCCTGGTGGGAACGCTCGGCGCAGTCGATCCGAGCGTTGGCCCATCGTTCTTGCTGGCTCCGTATGCGGCCGCGTTCCTCGGTGCGACGACGATTCAGCCGGGCCGCTTCAACGTCTGGGGGACTGTCCTTGCGCTTTACCTGATCATCGTGGGGATCACCGGCCTCCAGCTCCTCGGCGCCCAACCGTGGGTCACCGATCTCTTTACCGGCTCAGCACTCGTTGCGGCGCTCCTCTTTGCGCGGTTCACGAGGGCGCGGTCAAGCTGACCGCGCTCCACCCGCGCCCCGCTTGACGCGAGGTCTACTTCGCGTGGCAGGCGCGCAGGATTTGATCCTCCGTCACCTCTGCCCCTTCCAGCGCAGCCGTGATCCGTCCGTCGGTGAGAATAAGGACGCGCTCGCAGAGGTAGGCGAGCTGCTCGAAGTCGGACGAGAAGATCGCAACCCCGGCACCGCGTCCCGCTGCCGCCTTGGTCAGCTCGAGGATCTCCTTCCTCGCGCCCGCGTCGACACCCTGCGTCGGCTCGTGGAGGAGCAGGACGGCGGGCTCGGCCTGCAACCCCTTCGCAAGCTGGATCTTCTGCTGGTTCCCACCGCTGAAGGCTGCGACCGTACGGGTAGGCTCGGGCGGCTGCACCTGGAAGCGCGAGACCAGCTCCGCCGTATCGCCTAGCTGCCGCCGACTGTCGAGGAGGCCGTTGCGGAAGTACGTCCAGAGGTGCGGCAGCGTGATGTTCTCGAGGGCCGACGCAGCCGTCCAAACACCGTCTTTGGCTCGGTCGGCCGGCAGGAGCGTCACCCCGTGCTTGAGCGCATTGCGGGGGGTCAGCTTGATCTCGCGGCCGCGCAGCAGGACGCGCGCCGAGGCCGCCGGGCTGGCGTGAACTCCGGCAATGAGGTACGGAAGCTCATCCTGGCCCATGCCGGTCAGTCCCGTGATCCCGAGGATCTCACCGGCCGAGAGCTGGAACGAAATGTCCCGCGCGGTGCGTCCCGTCATCCCCTCGACCGCGAGGAGGACGTCCCCGGAGCGCGTGTCCGCCTTCGTGGGATAGAAGTCTCCGATGTCGTAGCCGAGCATCAGGCTCACGAGGTCGGCCTGGGTGGACTCGCGCGCAGGGACCGTGCCGACCTTCAGGCCGCCGCGCAGGACGGTGACCTGATTGCACACGTCGAGCACCTCGCCGAGCTTGTGGCTGATGAAGACGACGCCTGAGCCCGACGCGGCAATGGCGCGCATCATCTCCATCAGGCGTGCGACCTCCTCCTTGGGGAGGTAGGCGGTCGGCTCGTCCAAGAGGAACAGGTGTTGCTCGCCGTAGGTGCTGAGCTGGCGCACGGCGCGGAGGATCGCGATCATGGCTCGGGTCGCGAGCTGGAGCTCGGAGACGGGCTGCGCGACGTCGATGTCGAGGTCGAACCGCTCCAGCAGCTCCTGACAACGGATGCGCTCGCGTGCCCAGCTCACCGGTCGCAGCCCGCGCGTCTCGAACGACGAGCTGATCCCGAGATTCTCGAGGACGGACATGCTCTGAACCAGCGCGAGGTCCTGGTGAATGACCGCGATGCCAAGCTGTTGGTGCGAGCGAACCGGAAACGAGACGGGCAGGCCCCAGACGTGCGCCGTGCCTGCATCCGGTATGTGGTAGCCCGCGATGATCTTGATCAGCGTCGACTTCCCGGCGCCGTTGTGGCCGATCAAGCCGTGGACCTCGCCGGGCTCGACGCGAAACGTGACGTCAGCGAGCGCCTGCACGCCGCCGAAGCTCTTCGACATCCCCTCGATTTGCAGCGCTGTCGCCGACATCGACCTCACATCGCTCGTCCCGCAGCAGGTCTCTGCTGAAGGCGCGCCGCCATTATCGCGGCTTGTGCACCGGAGGTCGTATCTGCGCTCAGCAGACGCCGCCTATGCGCATGCAAGCGGCTCAGCCACTACGGCGCGTCGCCGCGCGCTTCGGACGTCCTTGGGCTGGCGCGCCCGCCGCCCGTGCGAGCAGCGGGCGCGCTCCGTTCTCTGTCGGGGTGCTCTTGCCGCGTTACTCCGTGATCCAGATTGCCTTGTACTTGTCTTGGAAGCCCACCATGTTCGGGAAGACCTCCGGAATCGAGTTGTCGGCACCGACGTTCGACGCATCGATCAGCTGACCGACGAAGGCCGCGGAGTCTCGATCGGGCTCTTGGCCGGCCATGAGCCGCGAGAGCTGGTCGACGATGACCCAGCCGAAGTACTCGCCCGGCGGGAAGCTGAGCGTCGCCACCTGAGGAGATGTGCCGCTGCGGATCGCGTCGAGCCCGACTTCGTCGCCGTCATGTGAGACAACCTTCACGTCGAGCCCCTCCTGCTCGATGCCTTGGTTGACGAACAGCGCGACGATGTCGAAGGCCGCGATCACCATGTTGACGTCCTTCGTGCGCCGGAGGACGGTCTGCGTGAGGACCGGAACCGTCGTCGCGAGGTCGGCGAAGTCGACCTGCTCGTAGACGAGCTCGCAGTCGTTGGGGCAGAGGCGTTCGAACTCGGCCTGGATGCCCTCGTTCTCCAGCACGGCAGACGGGAAGATGGTCGTCGAGAAGAGGACGGTCGTTCCCTCGCAGCCCGTGTTGGCGAGAACGTAGTCGGCGATGACCTTGCCCTCGCTCACGTAGTTGACCCCGATCTGGTAGTCGACCCCGAAGGGCAGCGGGGCGTCGGGATCGCCGCCGTAGCTGCCGATGACGGGGATGCCTGCATCCTCGGCCTCCTGGAGCGCCGCGTCGATGAGCTGCGGGTCGAGCGCCGCGGCGAAGATCGCATCGGCATCGGCCTGGATGGCCGCTCGGATTCCGTCGCTCCACGTCTGCGGGTCGACCGCATCCCAGGCTTTGACCTCCATGCCGGCGGCGGCGGCGGCCTCCTCCATCCCCTTGAGGATCGCGATATCGATCGGGATGTTCAACGGGAAGACGACCCAGATCGTCTTGCCGGCGTTCACGGTCTGGTCGAGGGAGGTGGTCGGGATCACCGGCTCCATCGGCCTCTTCGCGGCCTCGATTGCAACGGTTGCCTCGGCGATGCAGGTCGTCTGGGCGATCGGCTCCGGCTCGGGCGGTGGGGCAGGAGCGGGCTCGGGGGGTGGGGCAGGAGCCGGCTCGGGCGGCGGCGGCTCAGGCGGGGGCGCAGGAGCCGGCGGCGGAGGAGGAGGCGGCGGCGGAGGAGGCGGCGGCGGTGGAGGAGCGGGCGCCGGCGCGGGCGGTGGCTGTGCGGCTGGAGGAGCCGCCTGATCGTCATCGACGCCGCCGCAGCTGGCTGAGGCAACGGCGAGAGCAAGCACAGAGGCTAGGAGAATTAACCACCTCAGCCTGCGAGTCGTGGGTCGATTCGGAAGTGCACGTGCTGGCATGAACCCTCCTTTGCTCCTTGGATCTGTGCCGCCGGCCATGGCAGCTGCTTCACGCGCCAGGCAGCGGCGGTCGCTACACCGTTACGACGATTGTGTCACGGTCTGGTTAGGCGGGGGCGCCTTCGCGGGCAGCGTAAGCGCGCCACAGCGGGCTCCTCATGCTGTTGCTGCCCGCGTCTGGCACGGATACCGTAGGCTTGGCCTCCGCGAGGAGAGGATCGACGGCTCGGCACTGCTGTAGGCGGCTGTCGTAGTCTGATCACCGAGCGCGCTACCAGCAGCAACGGAGGCACAATGGCGACGACCGAGACGCGCACCGAGCTTGAACCGATTCTCTTCGAGATCGTCGAGGGGGCGCTCGAGTCGGCGCGGCGCGAGATGGAGGCGCAGGTCGACCGAACCGCACGCTCGACGATCATCCGCGAGCAACACGATCACCGAGCCGGGATCTTCGATCGGAGAGGCCAGAGCGTGACGGCGCTGTCGTTCGCGGCGACCCCGACGCCCATCATCAGCCGGTTCGGGAACGACACGCACGAGGGCGACGTGTTCATCTTCAACGACTGCTACAAGTCGGACGGGGGGATCACCCACCTGCCGGATATCTGCATCACCGTGCCGTGCTTCTTCGACGGCGAGATCGTGGCGTGGGTGCAGGTGTTCGGCAACGTGAACGACATCGGCGGCGATACGCCCGGGTCGGTTCCGCTGGCCGCGTTCGAGATCTTCCAGGAGGGCATCATGATCCCTCCGGTCAAGTTCTACGAGCAGGGGAAGCGCAACGAGCCGCTCTACGAGACGATCCTGAACAACTCGCGGTTCCCCGAGGATCTCAAGGGCGACGTCGACGCGTTCATCAATGCCTGCTCGATCGGTGCCAACCGGGTGGTGGAGATCTGCGAGCGCTATGGCCGTGAGGTTGTCGAGAACACGTTCGAGGCGCTGCTGGCCCGGTGTGCCCGCGATCTGCGCGAGGTCGTGCTGCCGATGGTCCCGAACGGCTCGTATGAGTTCGAGGACTTCTGCGAGTACGACGGCGTCCAGCCGCTCGAGCCGCGTAAGTACATCCGCCTGAAGGCAACGATGACGAAGACGGCCGACGAGCTCGTCTTCGACTTCACCGGCACCGAGTCGCAGATCATGGGCTCACTGAACTGGCCAGGCAGCGAGACCTACTACGCGAAGTTCATGGGAACGCTCTTCAAGGGCTTCGCGCCCGACATGGTGATCAACGACGGCGTCAACGACGTGATCCGCTGCGTTGTGCCCGAGGGCTCGATTCTCAGCCCGAAGTTCCCGGCGGCCTGCTCGTGGCGCACCTACCCGCTCCTGCGCATCGTCGATGTTGGGTTGGGGTGTCTCGGGAAGGCTTTCGGGGGGTTTGTGCCGGCGTCGGCAGAGACGATCTCCTCGTACGGGCTCCATGGGTTCGACCGCGACGGGGAGTTCTTCCTGCTGCGCGAGGTGACCGGCGCAGGCGGCCAGGGGAGGCCGTTTGCTGATGGGGCTGATACGGTCGACGCCGCCCCTGAGGCAAAGAACATGCCCGGCGAGTTCGCCGAGGCGTTCTTCCCGGTCCGTTTGCGACGGCTTGGCCTGCGGCGGGACTCCGGCGGCCCTGGAACGTTCCGTGGAGGCCTGGGCTACTGGAAGGACATCGAGATCTTGATCGCGGGCACGGTCATCCTCCACGCCGACCGGGCCACGCTACAGCCATGGGGCGTCGCCGGCGGGAAGGCTGGCGCCCCGACCGTCTGGATGCTGAACCCGGAGACGCCGGGTGAGCGGGTTCTGCCGGGGAAGAGCGATCGGATTGCCGTTGAGCCGGGCGATGTGCTCCGCGTGCTGAGCCCGGGCGGCGGCGGCTGGGGCGACCCGCTGAACCGCGATCCCGAGGCGGTTCGCACCGATGTCGTTCGCGATCTCGTCTCCGTGGAGAGCGCCGCCGATGACTACGGTGTCGTGTTCGTCGCAACGTCCGATCCCTACCGGCTTGAGGTCGATGAGAACGCAACCACGGCAAGGCGCGAGCGCATCCCCGCAGCCCGAGGGCCGCTCAAGCTCTACGACCGCGGGGCGCGCTTCTACGAGCTGCTCGAGCAGGGCGAGATCACGCTGACGACGGAGGACGGGGAGTTCGTTCCGCCTCCACCACCCGAGGAGTAGCCGGTGAGTGTTCGAGTTGCAGCCGTTCAGATCGGCCCGATCGAGGGCGACCCCGAAGCAACTGTCGCGAAGGCAGAGCACTGGCTGGACAAGGCCGGCGAGGCGGGTGTGCAGCTCGCGGTGTTTCCGGAGGGGTACCTGCCCGGCTACACCGAGATCCAGGAGGCGAAGCAGTCGGGCTCCGAGGACGCGCTCGCCGAGGTGCTGGGCTCGCTCGAGCCGATCCCCGGCCCGGCGACCGATCGCATCGCTGCGAAGGCGCGCGAGCACGAGACACTCGTCGCGTTCGGCATGCTGGCCCGTGGGGAGAACGGCGGCAGGCCAACGAACGCCTCGGTGCTCTTTGGCGCGGATGGCTCCATCGTCAACGTCCACCGTAAGGTGCACCTGACGCCGGCCTACGAAGCTCCAGACTTCGACTCCGGAGCCGAGTTCAACGTCACCGATACCCCGATCGGGCCCCTCGGGAACATGGTGTGCGCCGACTTCACGCTCCCGGAAACATCGAGGGTCCTCGCGATCAAAGGCGCCCGCATTCTCTGCGGCTCGGTTGCGGCGTTCTACCTCCCGCCGCCCGAGCCCCGCGAGAACCTCCGGCACCTCTACGACTACTCGCACACCTCGCCGACCCGCGCGCTCGACAACTCGGTCTTCATGGTCATGGCGAACATGTGCGGCATCAACGCGGGGCTCGAGTTCTTCGGCGTGAGCAGGATCATCGCCCCGAGCGGGAAGATCCTCGCCCAGGGTGCGGAGGGCGCTGGCAACGAGGAGCTCGTCATCGCCGACCTCGACATCGCCGACCTCGACGGCGGGATGCCGTTCCGGATGATCGACCGCCGCCGCCCGGACCTGTACGGCGATCTGCTCACGCCGAACCCCGACGCCGCGTCGGTCGACTGGCGGCGATGAGCCGGCCGCCGGCGAGGCGTCCGGTTGCGTGATGTCTGGCGTATCGCTGTCGCTGGTCAGCATCGTCTCCGACGACATCGCGGCACTCTCGGACTTCTACGCGAAGGTGTTCGACCTCCCTGAGCTCGTCGAGTTCCGATCGGACATCTTCCGCGGGCTCGCTCTCGACGGCGTGACGCTGGGCTTCTCGACGCCCGTCGTCTACGAGCTGCTGAAGATCGAGCCCTGGCGGGACGCGAAGGGCGCCAAGCAGTACCTCACGTTCGAGGCCGAGTCGGATGCCGAGGTCGAGCGCCTTGTGGCGAAGGCGCTCGGGCGGGGCGCGCAGCTCCTGCACGAGCCCTACGCCACCTACTACGGTGCCTGGCAGGCTGTACTCGCCGATCCAGACGGCAACGTCTTTCGCATCAACCACTTCCGGGCCTGATGCTGCGTTCCCGGCGAGCGCCGCCGGGCTTGGTGCGGCTGGGCTGCGCCGAGTCGAGCCCGAGCGCCTGCGCGGGGCTCGCCGCTAGGCTTTCGCTATGGATGTCTTCCAGGCCGTTGCCAGCAAGCGCGACGAGCGCCGCTACGCGGCTGGCCAGGACCTCGCGCCCGATCTAGTCGAGCGGATTCTCGACGCGGGCCGCCTGGCGGGAAGCGCGCGCAACAGGCAGCCCTGGCGCTTTGTCGTCGTCGAGAGCGCGCCGGCGCAGGAGGCGCTGGCGCGAGCTGTCTTCGTGCCAGAGAACGTCACGACCGCGGCGCTCATCGTGGCGGTTGTGACCCCGGGCGGCAAGGGTGCCCTGGACGTTGGACGAGCCGCTCAGAACATGATGCTGACCGCCTGGGACGAAGGGGTGCTCTCGACTCTCAACGGCTTCGCCGACGCCGAGCGGGCCAGCGCCGCCCTCGGACTTTCCGCTGAGCTCCAGCCGCTGATCGTGATCTCCTTTGGCTACCCCGCTCGGTCGCGCAACCCTGCTGCGAGGAGCGCGCAGGAGTGGTCGCAGCGGGCCGACCGCAAGGCGCTCGTCGAGGTCGTCGAGCGCCGCTGAGACGGGCTTCGCCCAGGCTCTGGCGCGGCGCGCCTCCCCTCGGTGCCGGAGACCCTCCGGCCCCGAGCCAGCTGGCCCCGCCGACCCCGACCCTACCCTCAGGCGGAACAGCTAGTCGAAGATCTCAGCGCCCTGGTCGGTGGGAGCGCCGTAGGCGAAGAAGACCGCTTCCTCATCGGTCTCGTTGACGATGTAGATGGGCGTTCGCGGCTCGAGGACGACGAGGCTGCGGGGTGGAAGCTCGTGCCGTTCGCCCTCTTCGCCAAGCATCATCGTGACCATTCCCCCGAGCACGACGAACACCTCTTCCTGCACGGTCTGGAGGTGGCGACGGCCTGTTGTATGGGGCGGATAGCGCCAGAGGTGCGAGCGCGAGTGCTCGAGGTTTGCCAGCAGTGGCAGCTCGACAATCTCACGTCCGTCGGGCGCATCGGCTCGCCAGCTGGGCGTCGCGAAGCGCTGCTCATCGGGTGTGATGATCGTGTACCCCACGTTCTTCTCCTCTCCTTGTCAGCTCATTCTGCGGGCTCGCGCTGAGGACTCGCCGGCCCGCGCCTGTCGTGAGCTCCGCCCCTGGGTGGCTCAACACGGGTGTCTCCGCTGGCGCGAGAACGCTCAGGCGGCGGCAGCTCGCCCGCCGGCTTCGTGCGGTCGCGGCAGCAGCCACTTAGCCTGCGCTCGCTCCCAGGGCGGCGAGAACCGCCACTGCGTGGCTGGCCGGCTTGACACCGTACAGTGCACGCTCGACCGTGCCGCTCTGGTTGATGACGAAGGTCGACCGGTGAACGCCCATGAAGGTGCGTCCGTAGAGCTTCTTCTCGCGCCAAACCCCGTAGGCCTCGGCGACCTCGTGATCGGGGTCGGCGAGCAGCCGGAAGGGCAGGGCATGCTTGGCCTTGAAGCGGGCGTGCGATGCCTCCTCGTCGGGGCTCACTCCAAGCACCAGCGCGCCGGCACGCTTGATCTCGTCGTAGACGTCGCGGAGGCCGCAGGCCTGCTTCGTGCAACCGGACGTATCGTCACGCGGGTAGAAGTACAGGACGACCGGCGTGCCGCGAAGCGCCGAGAGGCGCACGGGCGTGCCGTCGTCGGCCGCGAGCTCGAAGTCTGGCGCCTCCTGTCCCTCGTCGATCATCTGGGGGCGATCGTACCGCCCCGGTGAGCCTCTGGGCTTGCCGGCGGCCTGCCGCACAGCGCTGCGACGGCCGGTTGCTAGGCTCCGGCCGATGGTCGGGCTTCACAGCGTTGTTGGCATTCTCGTGATCGCTGTGAACGCCGCCGCCGCCGCCGTGGGGCTCTACTTCCTGTGGCGCAAGCGCTCGCCCAGGCGCGGGTACCTGCACCTCCTTGCGTTCGCGCAGACGAGCGTGATCGCCCAGGCTGCGATCGGTCTCCTGATGCTCTCCGGTGGTAGCCGTTCCGTCGATCGACTCCACTACGTCTACGGCGCCGTCGCGCTCGCCGCGATTCTCTCGCCGTGGCTCTACGCGCCGCCAGCACCGGCTCGGCGGCTGCTCTGGTTCACGGGTGCGGCACTCGCTGCGGCGGCGCTCTCGGTGCGCGCGTACCTCACCGGCTGATGAACTTCGTAAGGAACATGAACCCAACGCTTCGCGGCTTCCTGATCATCTTCGCGATCGCGGGTGTCGTGACAGGGCTCTCACTCGAACCCACGCTGGCGGTGCTGTTTGTCCTCGCTCGCATCGCCTTCCTCCTCGCGATTGCGTTCTTCCTGTACCTGCTCTGGCGCGAGCGGCGGGATGACATCGCCACCTGGCCAACCCGGTCGAAGGGGATCTTCTACGGCGCCGTCCTGCTGGCGATCGTGAACATTGCGCTTGCCTTCGCCGTCGACTACCCGTCGAATGGTCTCGAGATCGTGATCTTCATCGCTGTTCTCGTGGCGGCTGGCTACTCGGCGTGGCGAATCTGGCGCGGCCAGCACACCTACGGTTACTAGCGCGGGAACACGACCGCCCGCCGGCCATACACCCCGGCGTGCCACCGACACCCCCAAGGCTGACCGTGAAGACCGGCCCGTCTGCCAACGCAGGCTAGGTGGCCGTGCCCCGCTTGCCCGAACCCAAGAGCTGCGTCACGCCGCCGCCAGACTGCCGGACGACCCGCCAGGCCGTCGCGCTCACGACCCGTAGGTACAGACGCACCGAGCGGTCGGCGACGTATTCGAGATCGTGCGCGAGCTTCTCGCCCCAGGAGGGCTCGCGTCCTATCCGTGTCTGGGCGAGGCCCGTCAGCCCTGGTCTGACGACGAGCCGCTGCCAGTACTGGGGAATCTCGTCGCAGAGTTGCTCGAAGAACGCCGGTCGGATCGGCCGAGGTCCAACGAGGCTCATGTCCCCGCGCAGGACGTTCCACAGCTGGGGCACCTCGTCGAGCTGCGTCGCGCGCAGCCACCGGCCGAGCGCTGTCACCTCGCTCCTCGTGCGGCGGTCGAGCTCGCCTCCCCAGTAGGGACCGAGTCGGCTCTCCGCATCCGGGACGAGCGTGCGGAACTTCACCATTGTGAAGACGTGGCCTGCGCGACCGACTCGCGGCCCCCGGTAGAACACCGGTGGGCCCGCTGAGAGCCTGACTGCGAGCGCGACGAGGACGGCGATCGGTACGAAGAGCAGGAGCGCGCCCACCGAGATCGCGACATCGAGCGTGCGGATCGCAGGGTCTGTCCGTCGCCGCTCAACCCGCGCCTGCGCGAACGCTGCGTAGCGCTCTGCCAGGCTCTTCGCGGCCTCCGGCACGATGGTCGGCGTTGAGACAGGCGCCACCATGTCCGTCATCAGGGTAGCGTGAGCCAAGGCTGCACAGCCCTCATCCTGACCTGATGGGACTTGTCGGCGCCGTTCGAGTTGACCGGGGGAGTCGCGCGCCGCCAGCCAAGACACGATCGAAGCCGGCGCAGCAGTAAGCCGAAGGGTACGCCCTGGGCGTGCTGGTGAGGGTGGTCTTGCGGAGGCTTCCACGCCCGCGACCTCTTCCGATGCGGTATCCATCATCGGAGCAGCACACGATCTCCCTGGAAAGGACACGATGGCCGACGACATCCACCCGACCCTGCACCCGACATCGACTCGCGCTGCCGGTGGAGGTTTTGTGCTGTGGTTAACGGGGCTTTCCGGCTCCGGGAAGACGTCGATCTCCTACCTCGTGGGCCCACAGCTCGAGCAGCGCGGCCACCTCGTCGAGTACCTCGACGGCGATGTGGTGCGAACCCATCTCGCGAAGGGGCTCGGCTTCTCTCGCGAGGATCGCGATACGAACATCGAGCGCATAGGCTGGGTTGCCGCCCGTCTCGCTCGTCACGGCGCAGCGGTCATCGTCTCGGCGATCTCACCGTATGCGGACACGCGCGCGAGGGCTCGCGCGGCCGTCGAGGAGTTCAGCCCGTTCGTCGAGGTTCACATCGACGCGTCTGTTGAGGAGTGCGCGCGGCGCGACGTCAAGGGGCTCTATGCAAAGGCGTTCGCCGGCGAGATCAAGGAGTTCACCGGAGTGTCCGATCCATACGAGGCGCCAGAGCATCCCGAGCTCGTCGTGAACACGGAGGCCATCCCTCCCGAAGCGAGCGCGCGGCGCGTCATCGCGCGGCTCGAGGAGCTCGCTGTGATCCCGGCTGGCGTCGAGGCATGATGGGATCTGCAGCCGGGCTCGTTGAGCCGCATGGTGGAGAGCTTGTCGTGTGCTCCGGCGAGCGGCCCGCTGGTCTCGAGAGCCTCGAGACCGTTGCCCTCACGCCCCGGGAGCTCTCCGACCTGGACATGCTCGCCTCAGGTGCGCTCTCGCCGCTCGCGGGCTTCATGGGCTCCGGCGACTACGCGTCCGTCGTCGAGGCGATGCGGCTCGCGAGCGGGCTTCCGTGGGCGCTGCCCGTGTGCCTGGCGGTGCCGAAGGCTCCCGTCGGTGACCGTGTGGCGCTCACCGACGAGGCCGGCGCGCCTCTGGCGGTCCTCGACGTCACCGAGGTCTTTCCCTACGACGCCGAACGGGAGGCGTTGCAGTGCTTCCGCACCACCGACCCCGAGCATCCGGGGGTCGCTCGGCTGTATGCCCAGCACCACCTTTACCTTGCGGGCCCCGTCACGGTGTTTGCGCGCCAGGAGCCCGCCTTTCCCGCGCTCGCGAAGGATCCAGCCGAGACCCGTGCCGACTTTGCCGAGCGCGGCTGGCGCCGCGTGGTTGGCTTCCAGACGCGCAACCCGATCCATCGGGCTCACGAATTCGTCACGAAATGTGCACTCGAGCTCGTCGATGGCCTCCTGCTCCACCCGCTGGTCGGCGAGACGAAGTCAGATGACGTGCCGGCTGCCGTTCGCGTGGCGTGCTACGAAGTGCTGATGGCTGGCTACTACCCGGCCGAGCGCACGGCGATCTCCGCGTTTCCCGCTGCGATGCGCTACGCGGGCCCGCGCGAGGCGATCTGGCACGCGATCTGCCGCAAGAACTACGGGTGCTCGCACTTCATCGTCGGCCGGGATCACGCGGGGGTTGGCGACTACTACGGCACCTACGACGCGCAGCTGATCTTCGACGACTTTGGGCCGGGTGAGCTCGGAATGAAGCCAATGTTCTTCGAGCACGCGTTTTACTGCCGCCGCTGCGGCCAGATGGCCACCCCGAAGAGCTGTCCCCATGGGGGTGATGACCACGTCTTCCTCTCAGGCACGAGGGTGCGCGAGCTGCTCACCAAGGGCGAAGCGCCGCCCGCCGAGTTCACGCGAGCCGAGGTGGCCGACGTTCTCATCAGTGCCTATCGATGACCCCCGCTGTGCTGGTCTCGCGGGCGTCGGAGGCGGCTCCCTGATGACCCCGGTGCTCGTGCGCGGCTTCGGGTTCCTGCCGATTACGGCCGTCGGAACGGATGTCATGCTCGGGGCGTTCTTCAAGACGATCGGAGCGTGGCGCCACCGTGTGCTCTGACTCGCCCACAGGCGGCACGCTCGTCGAGATGACGGTCGCCGAACGCAA
>JAPOVR010000162.1 GCA_026708005.1 Actinomycetes bacterium | reverse complement strand
GTCGACGTCCGCATCGTGCCTCCTTGTCGTGGCAGCCTGAGCGCCGAACCTACAGCCTGTCAGGCGCCGTTTCAAGGACCGCCATGGCCGCGCCCGCCGCGCCCGTGATCCATCGCCTGCTCGGCAGGCGCCACGCCTGCGAGCCGTGCCCTATCTCCACCTCGAAGTCACCGTGCTTGCCCACCACGAGGCGATCGTTCTCCCAGACGCCCAAGGTGCTTCCTCCCGTCTCGACGATGGAAACCCCGTCGATGACGTTGCCGTACTCGAGCTGGTCGCCGTCGTAGATGTTGACCTCCGCGTACTCGCCCAACTCCGGCAGGTAGATCTCCCGCTGCCCCTTCAGCGCCGCTGATGTGTTGGAGCCTGCGAACGGGAGGTCAGCCAACCGGAGCGGCTCAACCAGGCCGGTTGCCTCCACCCGGCAGCTGACGAACTCCGTCGGGAAGCCGTCCATCCGGTAGTGGTACAGCCTCTCGTGGGCATCCTCGAAGCTGTCCACGAGGCCGGAGATGTGCTCCTGCGTGAGCTGCGGGGCGGACGGAACGGGAGTCTCGACCTCGTAGCCCTGACACCTCGTAGCCCTGACCTATGTATCCCGCATCGATGAATCGCGCGAGCCCGATGCGCTCCCGTGGGATCCCCTCATCCCTCAGGTTCCTGGTGAGCACGTCCTCCATCTCCGTATAGAGGGCGGACAGCCTTTCAAGGTCGACTGTCTCTGCGGTGGTCGCATAGGTCCTGACGGCGTTGTGGGTGACGCTGGCCTGCATGAGGCCCAGGGCGCAGAAGACGCCGGGATGCCGAGGAACTATGACGCGGCGCATGCCCAGCGCCTCGGCCAGCCGGCCGGACTGGATGGGCCCTGCTCCTCCGCCGACTAGGAGCGTGAAGGGGCTCAGGTCGATCCCGCGCCGCACCGAGACCAGCCGCATGGCATCGGCCAGCTGGCTATTCATGATCTGACGATGCGTGCGGCCGCTCCGGGCACATCAGCCCGAGTGGGTCTGGGACCTTGTCCCTGATCGCCTCGTGGGCCAACTCGGGGTCGAGCCCCTTCTTCCACCGAGGAAGAAGTCGGGGTTGAGATACCCGAGGGTGAGGTACGCATCGGTGAGCGTGGGCGCCTCGCCTCCGTCCGCATAGCAGGCTGGGCCCGGTCGCGCTCCGGCGCTGGCAGGGCCAACCTGGAGGGCTCCTCCTGGATCGAGCCAGGCGATCGAGCCGCCGCCGGCCCCGATCGTGTGGACGTCGACGGAGGGGATCGCGATGGGCTCGTTCTCGAGCCTCTTGTCCTTCGTGATCGGGATCTGCTTCCCGGGCAGGACGCAGACGTCGAAGCTCGTTCCGCCCATGTCGGTTGTCATGACATCCGTGCTTGCGGCCAGATCCCCATAGAAGACTCCCGCCAGCGCGCCTCCTGCCGGCCCGCTGGCAACGAGCGAGAGCGGCGATCGGAGCAGCGTGTCAATGGTCGCGTGCCCCCGTTGCACTGCATGATCAGCGGCTCGATCGCAAGGCCGAGCTCCTGGAGACGGGGATGGAAACTCTTCCAGGTGACTTCGTACCTCCACGAGAATCCCTGCGCTCAAGCACGTACAGAAGGCGCGCTCCCACTCGCGAATGAGGGGGAGGAAGTCAGAGCTGATCAGGATCGGTCTGCCCGGCAGCTCCTCTTTGAGGATCTCCTGTGCACGCCGCTCGTGCGCGGGGTTCAGGAAGGACCACAGGAAGCAGATCCCAACCGCTTCGACACCCTCAGACCTGAAGAATCGCCCGGCAGCGCGAACGTCGTCTTCAGCCAGGGGCGCCAAGACCTCGCCTCGGTAGTTCATCCGTTGCTCGATCGGCCGCCGCAGATACTTGGGCACGAGCTGCCACCGCGGCGGGGCGCGAGCCAGCGGGCTCCCCAAGGCGCCAGGGCTAATTGAGTTGTCCTTTTGGGTCTGGTTGGGCCTTGGTGGGGGGGTGGTTGGTGGCGGGGGGTTGGTGCCCCTGGTGGTGTGGGGCCTGTCGGGTGTTGGGCCAA
>JAPOVR010000123.1 GCA_026708005.1 Actinomycetes bacterium | reverse complement strand
TTCCCCGACCCACACCCCCACACTCAGAGCGGACCAGCCCCAGGAGAGCACGTCAGGGAGAGGACGACGGTGTTTAGGCGGATCGTTGAGACCCCCTACATCGAGGCATCAGAACACCTCGACATAGGGGTTGCAGCCGTATAGGGTGGCGGTACCACCGAGGCGGGGCCACCGGCCCTTCCTGACATAAGAGAGCCAGAGGTCGTGGAGCGGGGATTCCGCGCCCCCTTCGGCTCGCTGTGTCAGGGCCTCGGTGGTAGATGCCCGTACCCACGACTCGAAGGGGGCACCCTCATGTCGGAGGCAGCCACCAAGACCGACAGCGAGCGCAAGCAAGCGCTCGCGACCGCCGTCACCAACCTCGTCGCTCAAGGCAGACGCGTCGAATCCCAGACCGACTTCTACGCGGTTCTCGTTCGGGGGCACCGGACGAACCGGACGGCGCATCTGATCGCGACGTTTTCACGTTCGGGCTATGGGGTCTTGCCTGGCTCTCAATCGAGCTGATCGCCGGGGAGAAGCGGGAATCAGTGACGATCGACGAGTACGGCAACGTCCCGATCCAACGGCTGTGATCATCGCGTACACAGGCGCGGTCGTGGTGCTCTGCCTCTGGCTCGCCGGGGTGATCTGGTAGCGGCTAGGCATTTCAGCATGCCTGAGACGGGGCTTCGATCGCCTATGCGGCAGCCTTGACGGGCTGGGCTGGCTCCAATTGGCCAAACAGAGCCGACTCGCCTGGTTGCAGCGGCGCGAACACGAGGGGTTGGTTGTACTGGGAGAACCCACCGACCTCAGCCAGCCCCCGCGGCACAGGTCAGCGGTCTGGACGCTCTTGGCGGCTTCCCGTGTCGCTCAACGATGCGGGCTTATGCCCCTCGCGGGGCGGGGAGGAAGAACCGGGTTACGCGACGGGCCTTCCTAGGTCAGGTCGCTATGCGACCTCGGCGGCGTCCCTGGTACGCAGCTCCAGGGTTCCCGGGGTGCCTCGCTGCCGTCGGCGCGGGTGATACGCCAGCTGGCGCTCTCGGGCTCGATCTCGTTGCAGTGTTCGATCTTGGCGGTGCGGACGCATTCCCCGTCCAGCAGATGGCTGGTCGCTGCGGCGACCTTGCCGATCGTCCCGTCGGCGGAGATCCGGTCGACGGCGAACATGCCCAACTGGATGTGGTTGTCCAACTCATCGTCGAAGAGGCGCCCGTATGCGGCCTCGGCCTCCGCCACGTCGAACGACAGGACCTGCTCGACCGAGACAGGGCTGCCGCTCGCATGGGAGGTCAGGACGGCCAGGGACGGAGCCGGCGCAACAGCCCCGTCAGTGCTCGCCAGGCTCGCCGCCCCGTGGCTTCCGGCCCGACACTGCAAGCATGGACGGGGGTACGAAGCAGGCCCCGTCTACGCTGCCTGTGAACGCCGCGGAATTCATCCGAGCCCTCTAGGTTGGACAGCGTTCGTAGCTGCCGGCATGGGGCTGCGGGTCGCGTGGGTCGGGTTTGCGAGCCGCGGGTGCGGCCGCGGTCGGTAGGCCCCGCGGGCGGTAGGATGGCTTGATTGTGACGCTTCCCAGTGTCCAGTCGATCGTGCTGCCGCTGCTGGAACTGGCCGGCGACGGCGAGACCTGGCGGCGCAGCGACGCTGTTGAAGTGCGCGCCGAGCGATTCGAACTCACAGAGGCGGATCGGCAGATCATGAGCGGCAGGCTTACGCGGTTCTACCGCCGGGTCGGAGGGCACTAAGGCACCTGCTGAAGGCGGGTCTGTTGGAGGCCCCGCAGAGCGGCTTGTTCCGGATCACCGACCGGGGCCGACAGTTTCTCGCCGAGAAGCCTTCCGCGATCGACCGCGAGCTCCTCGAGCGGTTCGAGGAGCTCGCGACTTCCACGAAACCTAATACCACCGGGCTCAAGCCAAGCCCCGGCATCGAAGAGGCCACGCCAGAGGAGGCCCTCCAGGAGGCCTACGACACGCTCCGAGGGGCTCTCGCCGGCGACGTTCTCGAGGCGGTCAAGGAAGCCTCCCCCGAGTTTTTCGAGCGGCTTGTGGTGGATCTGCTTGTGGGTATGGGATATGGGGGCTCCCGCCGGGAGGCGGGTAAGGCGATCGGCCGCTCCGGTGATGAGGGCATCGACGGGACGATCAAAGAGGACCCTTTGGGTCTCGACGTGATCTGCGTGCAGGCGAAGCGCTGGGAGGCCACTGTCGGCAGACCCCAGATCCAGAAGTTCGCTGGCGCGCTTGCTGGACAGAAAGCACGCAAAGGGGTATTCATCACGACCTCGTCGTTCTCCCGTGAAGCAAGGCAGTACGCGGCCGCGATCGTGACCAAGATCATCCTGATCGACGGAACCCAGCTGGCCGGGCTGATGATCGACCACGGCGTCGGTGTAGCAATCGAGGAAACGTTCGCGCTGAAGCGGATCGACACCGACTACTTCACCGACGATTAAACACCGAAGGCCGACACGACGTGGCCCGCTCTTAGGCGGGCGCCTCCGCCGGCGCAGCAGCAGCAGGACCGGACGGCAGAAACCCTCCCAGGCAGACCGAGCGCAGAAACGGCACGCAACCCGGTCTGCCGACCCCACGTTGCCTGCCCAGGCACCAAATCTGGCACCAATCTCAGCTGGTCTCAGCTGACCTAAGAGCACCCGGCATGGCTTATCCGTGCGTGTTTCTGCCTGGCAGCACCTAGACTGGGCGGGCTCATAACCCTGGGGTTGCGGGTTGGGGGCTGTGGGTTCGGATCCTGCCGGGCCCGCAGGCAGCACCGAGCGGAACCAACGCCGCCGCGACACACAAACCGAGAACCCTGCCCCTACCCACGGAAGCCGGCAATCTACCACCCACCCCGGAACCCCCGACGCCCAGCCCCCACACCCGGGCAACAGCCCCCGTGGCGTATCTGCGCTATCAGGGCGAGCCTAAACCGGCATCGCCCCGCCCGCCAAGATCTACAAGCTGCTCGACCGTCTAGGGTTCCTCGATGACGTTGGTTGGTACCGCACTCGGGAAGGTATCTTGACGACTATCAGCGTCCGTCTTGGAGACGATATCCGGGGCTGGTTCCAGAACGAGACCCTGCCTGGCCGCGAGCGCCCAACTAGACAGGTGTGGCTCCTGAAGCCATAACCGAAATCCCACCGACCACACTTCGGCCTGCAAATTAGCACTATTTTGAGGCATCAAAAGCCTCGTGCCAGGAGCCCGACAACCTGGCGTTGACGCTCGGTGAACTGGAGGGTCGGGCCATCGACGATTGGCATGGCGGCAATCCTGGCAGCGCGAACGCCGCTTGCCAATTGACACTCCGGTGTATTTGCGTGAGATACACCTTTAGGTGTAGAGGCACGTTTGGGTGTACGGACGCCGCGAGTCGCCCCTTCAGCCGAAGCCAGGGGCGCAGGCGCCCCCGAGGGCGCTCGGGAGCTCGAGCCTCTCGGGAGATCGAGCCTGGCTGTCAGGGCGTGCGGCAGATGTCGGCTCTCACCCGGGCGTGCGCTCGTTGCTCGGGGGCGAGGCTCGTGCTTGCCCAACGAGGGTATCGGTGTGGCTGTGCCGGGCGTGTCAAGGATGTGCCGGCGGTGCCACGCGACCGCGCCGTCTCGGAGGAGCGGGCGCCCGAGGACAGGGCGCCGCGACCGAGCTCACCCGCGCTGCGGGCAGAACGTCGTCTCGTGTCCGAGCGCGTTGACGGCCTTGGCCTGCTCGGCCGTCAGCGCGCCGAGCCGGAGCAGCAGCTCGAGCTCGTCGGTCAGGCGGGTGCGCATCATCTCCGGCCCATCGGTGGCGACCGTGAAGCGGACGCCGCGGTCGATGAACGTCCGCACCGTGTCGCGGAGCGCAGCTGTATCGGCGAGCGCCTTCGTGAGCAGATTCGAGGTCGGGCAGATCTCGAGCACGGTTCCGGTCTGGCTGAGGAGCGCCATGGTCTCCTCGTCGGCAGCCGCCAGGATGCCATGGCCGATTCGGTCAGGGCGAAGGTGCTCGACGACATGGCCGATCTCGGCGAGGCCCTCTTCGCCCTCCTCGCCGACGTGGATCGGAGCACCCAAGCCGGCGGCTCTGGCCTCGGCGACGAGGTCGGCCAGCTCGGCGTACGGGTACCTGCCGGGCGCCGGGCGCGGGCCTGCGGTGTCGACGCCGACGATTCCGCGCGAGGCGTAGCGCACGGCCTTCTGCACGATCACCGCGTTCTGCTCGCGGCTGTACGTCCGGTCCATCATCAGGATCAGGCCGGCCCGGACCCGCGGATACTCGAGGCCGGCGCGGTCGAGCCCGCGAATCGCGGCCACGATGATGTGATCGAGATCGAGCTCGCCGCCGCAGTTTCACTTCATCGGGTTGAAGCGAACGTCGAGCGCCGTGATGTTCTGACGGCGGTGCGCTCCGCCGATGGCCCGTGGATGGAGCGCTCGACGGCGAGCGGGCTTGACTGGATCAGCTCCGTCCACCGGTAGACGGCGTCCAGCGCCGGCAGCCCGTCGGCCCTCGTGGATCCGCAATCGTGATGAGCCGATCGAATTCCCCGTAGTCGTCGACGGGCAGGGCGATGCCCTGTTCATACGCGAGCGCCCACATGACCGCCAAGTCGGCCGAGCCGCCCAGGTGGGTGTGAAGCTCCGCCAACCCGCCCGCTTTCAGTTCCGCTACCGCCGCCGCGTGCGCCGCCTGCATGACGCCGAGTCTACGTCCGCGGCCAGCCTGGCCACGCGGCCACCCTGCGAGTGCGGCCTGCCGCTGCTCCGTCGTGCGCGCTGGTGCCAGCGGAGGGCTGTGTACCGGCTCGGCTGCGCGGCGGCATCCGAGTGACGCGCTCCTCCGGCGGTCGAGCGGCCGCTCGCGCGTGAGAGCACAGGCGATGTGTGCCCGGGCTGCCCGCCGGTCGCTAAGCTGGGAGGCTCGATGAGGGTGGGCATCGTCGCGCCGTTCTCGTGGTCCTTCTGGGGTGGCGTGGTGGATCACGTCGACCACCAGGCCAGGGTGCTCCGCGAGCTGGGCGTCGACGCCAAGATCATCATCGGCAACGATCCGCCCGGGCCGCTTACCCGGATGCTGCACACGAGACCCGGCCGCCACGATGAGCCGCCGTCCCACGTGCTCCCGGTGGGGCGAACGGTGATGATCCCGGCGAACGCCTCCCTGGCCAACGTCGTCCTCACGCCGCAGTCGATGGGACGGATGCGGCGGATCTTCCGCGAGCAGCGCTTCGACGTCGTCCACGTCCACGAGCCGTTCGCGCCGCTCCTCTCGGCCTACGCGCTCGCCAAAGTCGACTGCCCATTGGTCGTCACGTGCCATTCGTCCGGCGGCCGGTGGCTTCCGGTCGGGCGGGTGTTGTGGGGGCGCCTGCTCCGCGAGCGTATCGACCACCGCATCGCCGTCTCCGAGCAGGCGCGAAGGGCCGCGCTCCCGCATGTCCGGGGCGAGTTCGAGGTCATTCCGAACGGTGTCGAGCTTCCGCCGGCCCCCCGGTTTGACGGACGCGAGCATCGGGTCGTGTTCGTTGGCCGGCACGAGCCGCGGAAGGGGCTGCAGGTGCTGCTGAAGGCCTGGCCGGCGATCGCTGCTCGAACCGGCGCGAGCCTGCGGGTGATCGGCACCGACCTGCTGGCCGCTCGGCTGCTCATGCGTCGGCTCAGTGTCACCGACGACGCGGTCGAGATCCTCGGAGTGCTGCCGGCAGAGGCGCTGCAGCACGAGCTGAGCACGGCGAAGCTCCTGGTTGCGCCGGCCGTTGGCGCGGAGAGCTTCGGCCTTGTGCTCGCGCAGGCCTTCGCCTCCGGCACGCCCGTTGTGGCCTCGGCGATCTCGGGCTATACCGAGGTCGCCGATGAGAGCAGCGGCGTGCTCGTTCCACCGGGAGACATCGGGGCGCTTGAGGACGCCGCTGTCGGTATCCTCGAGAACGAACGACGGCGCCAGGAGCTCGCGCATGCGGGTCGAGCACGTGCCGAGGAGCGCTACGACTGGCGTCTCATTGGCCGCAGGCTTCTCTCGATCTACGAGCTCCTGACCGAGTGAAGACGCTCATACCAACGACATGAGACAGGCGATTCTGGGGACGACGGCCGGGCGAGCGACGCTCCTCATGACCTTTGCCGGTCTGCTCGTCGGGGTCGCAGTCTGGCGGGCGCCGGATCTGGTGGTGCTCGGCGATGCGTTCGGCAGCGTCGAGTGGCGGTGGGTCGCCGCGGCGTTTCTCGCCAACGTCGCGTCGAGCTGGGTTCGCGCGCTCGCGTGGCAGGTTGCGCTCGAGCAGGCGGTTGGGAGACCGCATCCCGCCCACCGCAACGTCATCTCCGCGTTCTCGGTTGGACTGCTCGGCAATGCGGTCTTGCCAGGCCGCGTCGGCGAGTTCGCGAGGGTCGCGGTGCTCGTTCGCCGGCTGCCGCAGGGTCCCAGCGCGTGGCCGGCTGTGGCCGGGTCGGTCTTTGCCCACCGCGTCTTCGACGTGCTTCCGACCGCGGGCCTCGTCGGGTTCGTGCTCGTCTCGGCCCGCCTGCCAAGCTGGGCTGCGCCCGGTGTCGGCGCCGTCGTTGCGATCGGCGGTGTGCTGCTGCTCGCGGCGATCCTGCTCGCGTGCCGGCAGTCCCCGAGCCACGCCGGCGAGCAGATCGGCAAGCTGCGCAACGCGCTCCTGATGGTACGGCGCGGCCTCGGCGTCTTCCGTGCACCAGGCTCGGCGATCGCCGCTTCGCTCCTCCAGCTGTCCGCATGGGCGCTGCAGCTCCTGGCCGTCTGGCTCGCCCTGCGCGCGTTCGGGATCCACGAGCCGATCGCCGCCGCCGCGCTCGTGCTGCTTGTCGTGAACGTCGCGCTTGCGTTCCCGCTCTGGCCTGGGTCAGTTGGCCTTTACCAGGCGGCTGTCGCGCTTGTGCTGCTGCCCTACGGCATCGGCTACGGCCACGGCTTTGCGGCCGGTCTTGGTATCCAAGCAATCGAGATCGCGACCGGCGTCGGCCTCGGTCTCGCCTTCCTCGCACGCGAGAGTGTCTCGTTTGCCGTGCTCCGGCAGATGCCGCGGGTGACCGGCGGGCACGTCGCGCCGCCGACGTCGGAGCGAGCGGCGGCGAGCGATCGCCGGGTGGCCGGCCGGCTCCTGCGCCGGCGAGGGCTGTGGCAGCGTTGGCAGCGAGTTCCCGCACGCGTGAGGCTGGCGCGGGAGCTGCTAGCTCGTGCCGCCCGCTCGGTTAGCGCCGTCGCGGCCTCCGATGGTGCGCGCCGCCGCTAGCTGACGTTCTGCGAACGGTGTCGGTGGCTCGGGGAACGGTGTCGGTGGCGCGACGTCTTACTGGCCGCCGAGCTGTTCGTGGCGGGTGGCCGGCGGGCGGGCGCTGGCGACCGTCCGCTAGACGGCGCGCTGGAGCCCGGGCTGGATGTTGCCCAGGAAGAGCGTCCGCGCCCGCTTGGAGGCCGCCGAGAGCCGAGGCGCGAACTGCGCGAACACGTTCAGCTGTGTCTCGAGGGTCTCGGCAACGTTGAGGTCTTAGCCGGACCGGCCGCGCCAGAAGAACGTCTTGCCGCTGGCACCGGTAGTTGCGGCACCGCAGCGACGGTTTGCGGTACGCCGTTGAACGCCGATGTCGGAACCACCACAGTGACCATTCAGGCGTCCGACGGGACAAACACCGTCATAGACAGCTTCGACATCGCCGTCGCCGCCTTCAACGACGCGCCAACCTTCACCGAGGGCGCCTCAACCACGCGAAACATCGACGAAAATACCGCCTCCGGTACGAACATCGGTAACGCTGTGAGCGCAACCGACGTCGACGACACAACCCTCACCTACTCCATACCGTCAACCGGCGACGCCGCGTCCTTTACCATCGTCTCTACTTCTGGACAGCTTCAAACCGACACGGATCTCAACTTTGAGTCGGACAGCTCCTACTCCTTCGACGTGACCATTACCGACTCCGGGGGTGGCAAGGGCTCCGGTGCGGAATTGACCGACACCATCACCGTCACCATCAGCATCAGCGACGTGGACGACGTGTCGGTGTGGTCTGGTGATACGACCGGCGCGGTGACTGAGGACGACGCCATCACCACCGCTACGGGGACGGTGTCCATCTCCGACACGGACGGGGGCGACTCGCCGACGATCACGGCGCAGACGGACACGGCCGGCACCCACGGGAGCTTCAGCATCACCACGTTGGGGGCGTGGACGTAAACGCTCGACAACGCGGACGCGGACCCGGACGCCCTCTCCGCGGGCGACACCGTCGCCGACGTCTTCACGGTCGCGGCCTCGGATAGCACGACCCAGGACGTCACGGTCACGATCACCGGGGCCGACGACAATCCTGTAACGGTCGACGACTCCTTTGACATCTCTGAGGATGCTCCGACGACGAATCTGACTGTTCTCAGCAACGACCGCCATCCGGATCGTGGGGCACGTTTATTGTGACGGCGGTCGAGACTCGCGTACCGCGACTTTGGGTACGGTGTCGATTGCGACCGGGCGTGGCTCGATCGACTACACGCCGGACACGAACGTGACCGGTGTGGATAGGTTTGACTACACGATCACCGACGCGAATGGTGCGACCGGCGTGGCGACGGTGACGATCGGGGCGGTGAGTGATAGGCCGGTGGCTGTTGATGATTTCGCCAGCACGAATGAGGCGACGCCGGTGACGATCGATATGGTCGCCACCGACACGGATGAGGATGGGGATGCGCTTTCGGTCGAGTCAGTTGGGGATTCGTCGAATGGGACGGCTGAGATCAAGACCAGGCCCGATGGCACAACCGTGGTCGTTTATGAGCCGAGCGCCGGTTTCAACGGTAGGGATTCGTTTGCCTGCACGGTGTCGGATGGGAACGATGGCAGGGACGATGGGACGGTGGAGGTGACGGTGGTGCCGCCGCCGTCAATTGCGCCGGCGGAGGGTGTTGAGGGCTGGAGTGTTTTGGTGGTGCGCTGGGCGATGCCGGTGATTGGTGCTGGTGGGTTGGCGGTTGAGGGGTTTGGGTTGCGCTACTGCGTGGCTGACGCTGAGTCTGGTGGTGGGTGGTTGGCGCATCCGGTTGAGGGGGTTGCGACGTCCACGACGATCTCCGGCCTTTCGGCTGACACGCGGTATGAGGTGCAGGTGCGGACGGTGAACGCGGCGGGTGCGGGGTTGTGGTCGCGGTCGGGGTTTGGGCGCACTGACCCGGAGGAGAGCACTGACCCGGAGGTTGCGGTTGATGGTGGGCCGGTAGTTGTGGGGCAGTCGGTGGAGCGGGCTGTGTTGAATGGTCGGGTGGCGCGGGTTGGGGTGTCTGCTGGTGAGCTGCCGGGTGTGTCAGGTCTTGAGTTGGTGGTGCGTGAGGCGTCGTGGCGTGAGGGATTTGGAGAGGAGCGGGTGGTTCGATCTGATCTGGCTGATGGGGAGTCGGTGCGGCTTAATGGTAGGTCTGGGCGGACATATTGTTTCTCGGGGGTTGCGGTGTTTGAGGGTGGGGATCGGTCTGCGGCTGGTGGGGAGCGGTGTGTGGTTGTGCCGGTTGATGACCGGCGGTTGGTGCGCAGCGAGGGCTGGGATCGTAGGAAGGTGCAGAGGGCGTTTCTGGGGGACGGTGAGCCGGTCGCGGTCTGAGGGTGCGACGTTGCGTCGAGGTGGGGTTGAAGCCTGTGCGTTGGCGTTGGTTGCGCCCGGTGTGCAGGCTGTGGTGTTGTGCGGGTACGGCTCGGCGACCGGGTGGTTTGGAGGGTTGATCTGAGCAAGGGGCCGTTTGGACGGCGTCAGGTGATCCCGGTTGCGAGCTTCGATGAGCTTCGGCGCGGGGCGGTTGTGGTTGAGGTTGTCTCGCAGGGTCGGTTGGTGGAGATCGATGGGTTGAGCATCTCGCGGGTGCCGCTGCCGGGGGGCTCGCCCCCCTCCAGCAGCCGGGCCCCGTTCGCGCCGCACAGAAGGGCCGCGTTGAGGCGACACCGCCCGCCCCGCCGGAGCGGGTGGGGGCCCTTGTGGGATCTCCTCGAGCCTGGCCCGGGCCGGCGCCGTCAGGTGTTCTGCCCGCGGGCGTTCGTGCGGACAGCTCAGCTGGTTGACGCGCCTGCGAGCGGGTATCGATCGCACGGCCCCGCACGGGCTGCCCAGCCGCTCGCCCGCCGCCGGTCTGTCCGTGATCGGAGCTCGCAGGTCGAGTCCATTGTGTTCCGCCGACCTGCCTGCGACTGAGCGACTCACGGTGCGTGCTACGTTCGGCGTCGATGAGAGCGCGCCTTGCCACCGCAGCCGTCCTACTGTTCGTCGCTGTTGCCCTTGGCGGGTGCGATCGCTCGGGCGGCTCTGGCTCGGCTCCCACGCCCGAGTCAAGGGGAGAGACGGTGCAGGCTCCGGCCCCGACGCCTTCGCCAAGCCCAGCGCTGCCGCCGAGCCCGGCAGCCTCGCCGCCGCCGGCGAATCCCAGCCCAGCGCCGGCCGCGACGCTGAGCGACGCGATGCGTGCGGAGTACGCGGCCGAGTTCGGCTCGATCGTGCTTGCGGCAATCGCCGAGGAGTTTGGGCCCGGCGCACGTGAGCTCGATGTGCGCGTGCTTGACCTCGGTATGCGGGATGCGGACGGAGGGTACTGGGCCGGGGTCACGAGTGGCCCACAACCAGCCCGCGAGGACGCCGACGGCGAGGTCGTCGACTTCTCTCACCTCGTTCTTGTCTATCGACGCAGCAACGACGGATCGTGGTCGGCGGAGATCGATCGGCTTGAGATCGATTCTCGTCCGCACCGAGCGGACACGGTCGACCTTGTGGCCCTCGACGCTGCCGCGCCTGGAGTGGCCGGCAGCGTCTGGTTCGTAGTCCACGGCCAGACTGGAGCGCACGCCGGGACGCTGGACGTCGTCCGCTTCGACGGTCGCTTGGAGGCGGTGCTATCGCACGTCAGCTCACGCTCAGACGCAGCGCGTTCCTCGACCTCGACGGAGACGGCGGTCACGAGCTCGTGCTCAACGCCTCGAATCCGTACGTCTTCTGCTATGCCTGCGCCGTCGAGGAGCGGGCGGTACCCATCTACCGCCGCGACGGGACGGCGCTGCGCCCGGTGGAGCTCGGGGTTCCCGCCGGCCTCGTACCTGGCATCGCGACCGCTGCCGGGCGCGTCGTGGCGCTCGCGGAGGCCGATCTCTGGCGGGAGGCCGCGGCGCTCGCCGTCCGGACGGCGAGCCGGGCGCCGGACGATGACGGCCTCCGCTGGCTCTCGATTCTCGTGAACCAGACGGCGGCGGCGCGGCTCGCGCACGCGGGCTCGCCCGGCCAGCCTCTGCTGACGAACGTGCTCGCCGGCGAGTACGAGGCGGCGCTCGATCTGATGCGCGCGCAGGTGCCGCTGGAGGCGTTCGCTCTCGATGGGCCGCTGATCGCGGGCACCGCCGCCGAGACCGATCTCGCGACGATGGCCGTGACGCTCCTCGACTACAGCGGTCGCGCGGTCAGGCAGCGGCCTGCCGACCCCGCAATCCATGCGGTTCGCGCACTCGGGCTGGCGCTCGCGGCGCCGAACCAGCTGGAGAGGGCGCGCGAGGCGGCCGGGCGCGCGCTGAGCCTCGATCCGGTGGACGAGTTCCTGCGGCAGGCGGCGGCGTTCCTCGATTCGATCGAGAGCGCACCCGGCCTGCCGCCCCTGCTGCCGGAGGCCGAGGAGCTGTTGCCCAGGCCGTCGTCCGAGAGGTTCGCCGACGATTTCATGCTGGGCGCCGGCGACCGGGGCCACTTCGTGCGCGCGCTGCAGCAGCGGCTCGCGCGCGTACCGTCGCTCGGCTTCAGCGATCCCGGCCGCTACTACGACATCTACGACGCCGCGACGCGGGAGGCGGTGATCCAGATCCAGCGAGAGGCGAACCTGGAGCCGACCGGCGTCGTCGACGGCCCGACCTGGGACGCCCTCGAAGCCGCTTGGCACCAGCCTGTTTCAGGGGAAGCGGCCGAGGAGCCGAAGCCATCGCGCCCGGCAACGCATAGCAGGCTGGGCGCACCGATCGTCTACCTGACCTTCGATGACGGGCCGCACCCGACGTGGACGCCGAAGGTGCTGGAGCTGCTCTCGCACTATGGCGTGACGGCGACCTTCTTCCTCCTCGGGGTGGAGGTCGCCAAGTTCCCGCACATCGCGAACGCCATCGTCGACGCCGGGCACGAGGCCGAGAATCACACCTTTGACCACGTCCGGCTCGACGAGACCTCCCGCGAGGACATCGTCTCGCAGGTGCTCAGCACGGATCAGGCGCTCCGTGATGCTGTGGGCGAGCGCGTCGAGCCGATCGCATGCCTGCGGCCGCCCTATGGGGCAACGGACAAGCGCGTGAACCGCATTGCCGCCGAGCTCGGTAAGGCGATCGTCCCGTGGACCGTGGACCCTCAGGACTGGCGGCGGCCGGGCGCCGCACAGATCGCCTCGCACGTGCTGGCCAACGTGCACCCGGGAGCGATTGTCCTCTTGCACGACGGTGGCCGCGAACGCTCGCAGACAGTCGCCGCTCTCGAGACCGTCCTGAGGGGGCTGTCGAAGCGTGGCTACGTGTTTGGGGTGCTCTGCCGCTAGGCGTGCAGGCCCAGCCTCTGAGGCGTGGCGACATCCGGGGCGGCTCGCTGCGGTTTCGGTGCGGTCACGGAGCCAGACTAGTGACGCCGCAGCGGCCTGGCGACATTGGGCGTTGCTCGCTCGGCTCCGGCTCCGGTGGCACTGAGGCGTGCAGGACTCTGGCACGGCGGCGGCCGGCAGCGCGGCTGGCCATCAGCCTCTGCCAGCGAGACAATTCAGGCCGAGCGCTCGCCGCCGACGAGACAACCCGCCGACGGGAGGGAACCGGGCTGAGCGCGCTGGAGTAGCATGGGCCTGGTCACTCAGCGGTTGGGGCACCTGCTACCTCCGCAGGACGCGCCACCCAAACAGGACACCAGCCACCGCCCGCCGATCCGTGCGCGTCATCTGCGCCCCCGACACGCTCAAAGGCTCGCTGAAAGCGCCGGCTGCAGCCGGGGCGCTGGCTGAAGGCCTCGAGCGGACGCCTGGCGTCGTCGCTGAGCGGCTTCCGGTCGCCGACGGCGGCGAGGGCACGACCGACGTTCTCCAGGCAGCGGTTGGCGGTACCGTCCACGAGGCGCACGTCGCCGACCCGCTGGGTCGGCAGTTGACGGCCCGCTTCCTGCTGCTCGAGCGCTCGCGAACAGCCGTTGTCGAGTCGGCGGAGGCAATCGGGTTGATCCACCTCGATCAACACGAGCGCGATCCCACGCAGACCTCCTCCGCCGGTCTTGGGCAGCTGATGCTCGCCGCGCTCGAGAGGGGCGCGATGGAGCTCATCGTCACGCTGGGCGGCAGCGCGACCGTCGATGGCGGCGAGGGCCTTCGTGCTGCACTCCCGCCCGGCGCGCTCGACGGCGTCCGGCTTCGCGTGGCGTGCGACGTGCAGAATCCGCTGCTTGGGCCGCGCGGCGCCGCTGCGGCCTTCGGTCCACAGAAGGGCGCAACAGCCGAGCAGGTGGCCCTGCTCGAGAGGCGCCTTGCCGACATGTCCGAGCTCGCCCACGTCGCTGATGTCGAGGGAGCTGGCGCCGCTGGCGGGCTGGGCGCTGCGCTCGCGGCGCTCGGGGGCGAGCTCGTTCCGGGGGCCGACCTGGTACTCGACGCCATCGGGTTCGCCGAGCGCCTGCGGGACGCCGACCTCGTTGTGACCGGCGAGGGGTCGGTCGATCAAACGACGGTCGAGGGCAAGGCGCCGGCAGCCGTCGCACGGGTCTGCGGGGCCGCGGGTGTACCGTGCGTCGTCTTCGGGGGTGCGGTGCGCATCCCGCAGACCCCGCTCTACGGCCATGGGGCGACAGCGGTGCTTCGGCTCAGCGGGCGCCCATCACGCGCGCGGCGCGACCTCGTCGAGCTCGGGGAGGGGCTTGGGCGCCTCGCCTCGGCGCTGCGCTCTGGTTAGAGCGGCCGGTTGGTGCTGTAGAGCGCCGCTGGCCGCCGATCGGGGCAGCTCTCAGGGGGCTTCGATCTGGGAGGGGGGCTTCGATTTGGGGCGCCGTTGATCTGTCCACGGCCTCCAGCTCGACATTCCCCTCGTCATGCTGCGCCGCCGGTCGCCGATCTGGATGCCTGATCTGGGTGCTCTGGCCGCGGTGGGCTCGTGGGCGGTGGGCGTGGCTGTCTGGAGCTGGTGGGCGGGACGCGTGGCTGCTGTCAGCCGGAGCGTCGCATGGTTCCTCCGTGGTGACCAAGCGGGCTCGTGTCGCCCGTCTCCTAGTCCGGCTTCAGCCCGGGCCTGCGCGGGGCCTGGGTGGCCTTAGCACACCTGGCACCCGAGCAGGCCGAGTTCGGTCGGGTTGGGTTGTAGTCGTTGGGCCGCTCCAGCTCGGGTCTGCAGGCGCGGTCTCCGAGCTTGGAGGATATGCTGAGAATCGAGTTCTAAAGCTCAAGTCGAGCTAGAGAGTTCCGCCGGCCGCCTCAGGTGCGCCGGTATCGTCGCCGCCATCGCCGATCTGGATGCGAGCCAGATACTCCTCGACGAGCAGGATGTTCGGCCCGACCGCGCGCGTCACGATCGAGAGCAGATCCGACATGCTCGACGTCTCCTCGAGCTGCTCCTTCAGGAACCACTGGAGGAACTGCTCAGCCTGGTAGTCGCTCTCCTCCCGCGCAAGCTCGGTCAGTGCGCTGATCTGATCTGTCACGCGCCGCTCCTGCGCGAGCGCAAGCTCCACCGGCTCGATGACGCTGCCGAACTCGGTCTGCGGCGCGGTCGCGCCGGGGATCACGACCTCCTCCTCGGCGTCGAGGAGGTACTGCACCATCATCATCGCGTGGTTTCGTTCCTCAACCGCCTGCCGGAAGAAGTGGGAGGCGAGCTGCGGCAGCGTCTCCGCGTCGTAGTAGACGGCGATCGCGATGTACTGCTGAGAGGCGCTGAACTCGTGCCCGATCTGCTCGTTCAAGGCCTCCGTGAACTGTTCGCTTGTCATGGGCGTAGACTCTACCAGGAGGGGGAGGGAAGACTTAAGCGGGCGTTGTCCTGCTCTGTCTCTGGCTACGGCTCGGTCTCTGGCTGCGGCTCGGTCTCTGGCTGCGGAGGCTCGCGGAGCGCGAGCTCCTCGATTCGACCCTCGGCCGCATCGAGCTTCGCTGCGCAGACGCGGTAGAGTTCCTCTCCGCGCTCCCACAGCTTCAGGAGCTCGTCGAGCTCTACGGTTCCGCCCTCGAGCTGGCGCACGATCGCCTCGAGCTCGGCTCGTGCTTCGTCGAAGGAGGGCGTTCCGGTCATCGCTCCGCTCGCTGTTGGAGCTCCTCAACGCGCGCGGTGAAGCTCCCGTCCCAGAGGGTGATGGCGACAGAAGCGCCCGGTGAGACGGCGCGCGTCGTGCGCACGAGGCGTCCCTGAGCCTGGACGATTGCGTAGCCCCGCTCAAGCGTTGAGCACGGGGAGAGTGCCCGCAGCGTGGTGAGCAGGCCGTCGATCTGTGCGCGCTGGCGCTCGGCCGCCAAGCGCACGGCCGCCTCGAGCCTCTGCCCATCGCGTTCGACCATGAGACGAGCTCGCTCGAGCGCCCGCCTCGGCGCCTGCCTGAGCGCTTCGCGCGACTGGACGAGCCGGCTGCGTTCGTGGTCGAGACACCGCACGACCGCGCTGCCAAGATCGCTTCGGAGCCTGTTCAGCTGGTTGCTGGTCTCGCGCTGATCGGGCACGACGAGCCTCGCAGCGGCTGTTGGTGTCGAGGCGCGGATATCCGCAGCGAGATCGCAGAGCGGCGTGTCGTGCTCGTGGCCGATCGCCGAGATAACCGGGACCGGGCACGACGCGACGGCGCGAACGACCCGCTCGTCGCTGAATGGCAGCAGGTCCTCGAAGCTTCCTCCTCCACGCGCCAGGATGATTCCGTCGACGCCGGACTGAGCTGCCAGCGTCTGGAGGGCTCCGACAATCGCGAGCGGGGCTCGAGCGCCCTGCACCGATGTCTCGGCGATCACCATGCGCGCCGGGGGAAACCGCGTTGTGACCGCGGCGATCACGTCTCGCTTGGCTGCGGCATCGACGCCGGTCACGAGACCGAGACGCTCGGGGATCGACGGCACTGTGCGTTTCCGCTCGACGTCGAAGAGGCCCTCCGCTGCGAGCCTCCGTCGGAGGCGATCGAGACCGGCGAGCAGATCGCCGAGGCCGAGTGGCTCGATTGCGCTCGCCCGCAGCTGAAAGACACCGCGCGTCTGGTAGAGCTCCGGTTGCCCCTGAACGTGCACTCGCCTGCCATCCGCGAGGTCGAGCTCGAGCTCGTCGAACTCGGCTCGCCCCATCGTAACCGCGAGGCACGAGCCCTCATCGGGATCGCGCAGCGTGAAGAAGATCCGGTGCCAGCTTGGCTGGCGCCGCAGCTCGATGACCTCTCCCTCGACCCAGAGAGTCGGAAGGCGGGCGATCCACGACGCCACGCCGCTGTTGAATGCGGACACCGTGTAGACCTTCCGGTCACCGTAGAGCAACGGCTCGGGCTGCACGGCGCTGAGCCTACAGCCAGCAGTCGACACGGTGGGAACAGCGACGCTTGGCGGTGGCGCTCGACCGGGCCGCTCGGGCGGCACCCGGCCAGGTGCACCCGGTCAGGTTGTTCCGCCTGCGTGCTCTTGGTCGCTACCCGGGGCCGGGCGGTGGCCGGGCGATCCAGCGGCCGCCGAGGGCGCTAAGGGCAGCCCGCCCCGTCCGCCGGGGATTCTCGACAAGCGACCGCATCCTTTGGAAAGTCACACACTGCCATCTGGGGTGCGACAGACAGGAGAGAGGGATAAGACGCGCATGTCTGGAACCGGGGAGCTTGTCGTAGAGATCGGTGGGGCGAAGGGAGCGGTAGATGCTGAGCGGCTCATCGCGCGCGACCCTGATTCGGCGAGGTGGGTAGCGGTCTGCCCGGTGCTGAACCTGAACGCGAGCGGTGAGACCTGGTCGGAGCTGACGGAGTGCATGGACGAGGTGACGGGTCTGCTGTTCAAGATTCTCCACGAGGCTGGTGATCTCGAAGTGTTCCTCAGGGATCGTGGCTGGGAGCTGGTTGAGCCGGTCCCGGAAGAGGCAGAATCACCAAGATTTGCCCTTCCGGTCAACCAGCAGGTGAGGGAGCTGCCCGATCTTGTGGGCGCGATCTCTTGGCCATTCCCCGCAGGAGGCTGGGAGGTCATCTTCGCTCTAAGGGGTGAGCTACAAGGACCAAACGACGCGGGCAGAGGCATACAGGAAGAAAGGGAGCACGACCGTGGTGTTTGTCCCTAAAGGCAAAACGATCGCAGTGCTCGAAGCTTGCACGGTTCTCTTCCAGGCTCGTCTCTCGGCCAGAGAGGTTGATCAGTTCATATCTGAAGTCGCCGACGCCAAGAGCTAGAAGGCCGCCCGGCACTCTCTAGATGATTGATTCCACGGTTTCTGCGGTGTAGTCGGCGGGTGCGCGGATTGGGCGGGCGGGTTGGTGGTTGGGCCAGATGCGGGCTGTTGGGGGTGAGGGGGGTCGTGTGGCGATGCGGACTCTGGGCTTGGCGGGTGTGCGGGCCACGGTGGCGTTCGCGGGGGTGGGTTGGTGGTTGAGGGAAGGGAAGATTGATTCGACGCGTCGGCGGGATCGGGCTGGAGCCCGGGGTGCCCCGGTTGGCGGCGCGATCCTGGTGCTCGGTCCGGTTGGCCGCTACGGGGCTGGACGGGGTGTGGGCTGGGGTCGGGCGCGAACAGGCCGTGGAGGCGCATCCCGGGAAGCGGCGCCAGCGGGCGGTGCGGTACCTGTAGCCACAGACCTCGGCCAGGGCGGTCTTGGCGGCTGGTGTCGATGCTCTTGCCGCAGCCCGACCGGGCCGGCGTCGAGCAGCAGCACGGTGTCGTGGCTGCCCGTGCAGGCAGCGGCGCAACACGCCACCGAGCCATCCGGATCGTGCCGGGCAGCCTGACGCGGCGTTTGTGGAAGACCCGGCTGGGATGGCAGTGTCCTGAACAGGCGACCGAGCCGGGCCGGCGGGCGGTCCCTGGGAACCACCGGATTCCGGCGGAATCGCGATCGCGACTTGGGCAACCGCGAGCGTCACCGCTTTCGCGTCGCTGAGCTCGCGCCGAGGCGTTGGTGCTCGGCTTGGGCAACAGATCGTCAGCCGTGCAATAACCAGCAACACCGGGGAAGGGTCGAAATCGGCGTGCATCGTGGCCTCCCCGCTCGACGGTGCCATCTGGACACCGCAGACTTCGACCCACCCGCCGCCACAACCCCCGACACCGCCACCACCGTCGAATCAACCATCTAGGCGGCTGGTCGCGGCTCGCGGCGAGTGCGCCCGCCCGTCCAGCAGCTGCTCGCTGGTCGCGATCGGCTCGGCGCTGGGCCAGTGCCGGTGCGTAGGTGCAACGGGAGGACCCGGTCGGTGTGCCCGCGCCGGTGCATCACCGGGTCACCGGAAGAGCCCCCTCGTCGCCGCCTCGCCGCGGCGCGCCGTACTGCTCGGTGCTCTGCCTTGCTGCCGGACGTGTCCTCGTGGGACAGGCTGCCAAGGGGCCACCCCATGTCTCCACCCACTTTCAGGGTAGTGGTGGAGGTGTGGCGGGTGGCGCGCAGATCGTGCCGTCTCTGTGACTGGCCTGTCTCTTGGTGTGTGTGGGGGTTTGTGGGGTGGGGGTGTGGGTTGTTGGG
>JAPOVR010000077.1 GCA_026708005.1 Actinomycetes bacterium | reverse complement strand
GGGCAGGGCCTCGAACCGCCCGTCGTTCCTGGCGGCTGAGCCGGTTGCCTGAGGCCGCGCGGCCGTCCCGGTAGCCGAGCGCCGGACGGCGCGGAGGATCACGGCCGCGTGTTGCTCGTGATGTGCAAGCACGCGGTACCGGCCCTCGACCGAGCCGCCTGGTCGAGGCCGGGCTGGACACGTGGTCGCTGCGCCGCCGCGAGGGGCACGTTGCTGTTCAGCCGCCACCCGGGGAAGCGGGGTCCGGTCAGGGGATTGCAAGGCCTACCGGGATGCCGAGGCACGCCCACGCGCTCGTCATGAAGCTCGTTAAGCCTGAAACGGCGGGTCGTCCTCACGGCGAGGGATGCGGCGCAGGGAGACACCTCTTTTCTGATATTAATACTAATTCTTGTTATTCTCCTATGCAGTGTTGCCGCTCTTTGAGGAGGGCCATCGATGCAGTCCATCCTGATCGCGAACGTCATCCCGCATGGAGGCCTCGGCCGGGCTGCCGTAGGGGTGATCGCTGCAGCGTTCGCAGCCGTGGCTTTCTCAGCCTGCGGCGGCAGCACCGAAGGGGAGAGCGCGCCAGCAGAGCCTGAGCCGGCGGTTGTCGAGATGCTCGAAAGCCCGGAGGCTCAGCCAGACCCGGAGGCTCAGCCAGACCCGGAGGCTCAGCCAGACCCGGAGGCTCAGCCAGAGGACGGAGGCGCTGAGAGCGAGGGCAGCGTGGAGAGGCCCAAGCCGAGCGCTGCCGCCGACGTGGCGATGGACCCGGTGGTAGTGGGCGCGACAACGTCGGTTCTCGGCGACATCGCGAGGAACAGCGTGTGCGACGGCGTCACTGTGGAGACGCTGATGTCACCCGGTCAGGACCCGCACGCGTTCGAGCTCTCGGCGCGCCAGGCTGCCTTCCTGCGGCAGGCCGATCTTGTGATTGCAAACGGACTCAACCTCGAGGAGGGGATCACGGACGTCATTCTCGACGCTCAGAGTTCGGGCACGCGCGTCTTGTTCGTCGCTGATCTGGTTGATCCGATTCCGTATCGCGGTCCGGATTTGCACGGCCACGGCGATGAGGATGAGCACGACGGGCATGAAGATGAGCACGACGGGCATGAAGATGAGCACGACGGGCATGAAGATGAGCACGACGGGCATGAAGATGAGCACGACGGGCATGAAGATGAGCACGACGGGCATGAAGATGAGCACGCCCATGAGCACGGCTCGCTGGATCCGCACGTGTGGATGGATCCGCTCCGGATGGCATCCGCTGCACGGCTGATCGCGGCCGAGCTGAGCGCCGTGGTCGGCAGCGACCAGACGATGTGCGCTGTCGAATACGCGGCAAGCCTCGAAGCGCTCGACGCGGAGGTCGCCTCGCTGCTTGCGGAGGTCCCCGTTCAGTCGCGCAAGCTTGTCACGAACCACGACGCGTTCGGCTACTTCGCTGAGCGCTACGGCTTCGAGGTTGTGGGGACAATCATCCCGTCGGGCTCGACGCTTGCCGAGCCGTCGGCGAGCGACGTTGCCGCCCTTGTCGAGGCGATCGAGCATGAAGGCGTCCCGGCGATCTTCGCGGAGACCACGCACCCCGCGGATCTGGCAGAGGTGATTGCCAGCGAGATCGGTGCGCAGATCGCCGTCGTCACGCTCTACACGGGATCGCTTGGCGAGCGCGGGAGCGGGGCAGAAACCTACGACGGCATGATCAGAACGAACGCCCAACGTATCGTTGAAGCGCTAAGCGGCTGACCGACCTGAGTCTGTTGAGCCCATGAGCCTGCGGCCTGCTCGCGTTGGCCGCAGCCGATCGGCCCTTAGACCAATCGGCTGCGGCCAACCCGGCAGAGCCGGGTGGAGTTAATGAGTGGGCCGTGCGGGTGGCGGGTCGCGGGCTGGCAGGCTCTCCAGTCCAAGCGCCCCGGTCGTTAGAGGTGGAGTGGCCGTGCGAGTGGCGGTCTTGGGCCGGGCGCCGCCGTCGGGCCAGGCAGCGCCGCTACCCAGAAGGAACGCAGTTTCGCGACGCTATTGCCACACTTTCGTCACAGATCGTGCGCAAGCCGTGCGCCTTTCTCGG
>JAPOVR010000115.1 GCA_026708005.1 Actinomycetes bacterium | reverse complement strand
CGGGATGCCGGCTTCACATTGCACCTCTTGCAGCAGGACTTCGGGATCCTCTGGTCGCCGATTCAGATTCGCGAGGAGTTCCGGACCCAGGCACGCAACGTCTCCTTCGTCTCGTCGTCGAGGGTGATCCAGTACGGCGAGCCATGGTTGCGTCGTCGAGCCTTGAGTATGCCGCGATCGATCCAGTAGTAGACCACACTGCGGCTGACGCCGAGTTCGTCGGCGACCTGGCGGACGCTGCGCTCGCCGGGACGCTGGAACGCGGGCGCGGGAATCCGGTGCTTGTAGCGGATCCAACGGATCATCGAGGCGTTGAAGGCCTCGTCCTTGGCGCTACGGCGTCCCTCCCGATTCAGGGCCGCTGCGACGTCGTCATCGGAGCACTTGCGCGACAGCTCGCGCACGCGGTCGATGAGCTCGTCGGGGTACCGAAGGCGATCGGCGATGGCGTCGGGCAGGGTGACCTCGACGTCTTCGCAAGCGCCGCCCTGCCAGCGGACATGCAGAAGGGCGGTCTTGCGTTCGGCGAACCGCTCGACCGTGATGTCCTTGATCACGAGCCGGAGGATGCGCTTCTTGTCCTTCGCCTTGGTCGTGGGCGCGTTCCACAGGCGAGGGAAGTCGTGGGCGAGGGCAACCACTCGGGCTCGCTGCTCCGGAGTGACCACGAGCGCTTCCTTGCTCTGGAAGTCAGCAAACTGCGTCCGGAGCTCTTCGAGCCGCGCCAGGGCATCGTTCCAGCGCTGCTCGAGCGTCGCGGCCACGAGGCGATTCGACGGGTCGACCTCCTCGTAGCGGCGCTGGGTGAGCTGCGCTTCGTACTCGGCTCGTTCCAGGCGCATGCGCCATTGGGCGGAGTTCGCCTTGTCCCGGTGTTCGAGCTGCCGTAGCGCTTCGTCGGCGACCTCGAGCTCGGCAGGCTGGAGCACCGCCAGCACCCGCCCGGTGACCGCGGTATCCAGGAGGTCGCAACGCAGGCTCATGCAGCTGGTGGTCGCCACTCCGTCGCGTCGGCGCGCGTTGCACTCGTAGGTCGGGTACACGCCACCGTTGCCCTTGTAGCGGACGGTCAGTCGGCGACCGCACCGCCCGCACAGCAGCAGGCCCTGGAGTAGTGCGAGCCCTTCCCGCGCGGCGCCGCTCAAGAGCATGTGCTCGGCATTGGTGCGGTTGTTCTCGAGCAGCTGCTGGTTCCACTCGTACTCCGGCCAGGAGACGTAGCCGTCGTGGTGATTCTGGATCCGGACGAGCCAGGCGTCCAGCGGGACGCGCCGAGTGCGCATGCGGACGTCGCCCTCGGGCGAAACCTCCTTGGTGCTCTGGTGGCGCCCGAAGACGTACGCCCCGGCATACGTGGGGTTCTTGAGAATGTCGAGCACGCGATTGTGATTCAGCCGGCCCCAGATGAGCCTGCCGTCCCACGCGCCCCCGTAGGCGCGCTTCGGGAACCGCAGCTGCTGCCGGCCGAAGTGGTGCACGACCGCGTAGGCGCTGCCCGTCTGACGGAAGACGTCGAAGACGAGCCGGACAGCGCCCTGGACCTCCCGGTCCGGATCGAGCACGATCCGCCCCTCGTCGCCGTAGCACAGGCCGACGGGCAACGGGAAGCGGAGCTCACCCTTCTGGGCCTTGTGGAGCTTGCCGCCCTGGAGGCGCGCGCGAATCACGTGCAGCTCGGCCTGCGCGATGGTGGCCTTGATTCCCAGGAGCAGCGCGTCGTTGAAGTCCGCCGGGTCGTAGCAGCCGTCCTCGTCGATGACCAGCGTCCGCGTCAGCGCGCAGATCTCGATCAACCGATGCCATTCCAGGTTCGAGCGCGCGAGCCGCGAGGCTTCCAGGGCGAAGATCGCGCCGACGCGGCCCAGCGACACATCGGCGACCAGCGTCTTGAAGTCCTCGCGGTTGGTCGTCTGCGCTCCCGACTGTCCGAGATCCTGGTCGAGGATCCGGATTCGCTCCGGCGCCCACATCATCTCGACGGCCCGGTCCCGGAGATCGTACTGCCGCTCGGTACTCTCCTGATGCTGGCGGACCTGCCCCATCGTCGACTGCCGGACATAGATGTAGGCCGGCTTCTGCAGGTGGT
>JAPOVR010000135.1 GCA_026708005.1 Actinomycetes bacterium | reverse complement strand
CACAATCGCAGCGACAACCCCCGGGTTATGGGCTCGCCGTGGACGGTACGGTCTGTTCTGGTCTGTTTACGTCTGTTCCTGGAATCTCCTGTTAAAACAGAGCTTTTGAGGGCCCAAGACGGTAAGATCCCGTAACAGACCGGAGACGGTTTCGGTCAAGCGTTGTGAGACATCTGTTAGACACAGATGTTCTCTGATCGGGAAACAGGCCTGGCGGCCGGCCGGGGCGGAGCTGACGGGACAGGCCGTACCCCCCGGGTGCTGCGCCATCATGTGCCGCGCGCTGGGCCGTACCCCTTTGGTCTTCCAGCACCTCATGGTGTAGGGATGGGTGTCGAAACGGCGGGCCAGCTCCGCCCACGGCAAGTCGGACTTCTCCTTGAACCACTCTAGGCGCTGGGGGAAGTCGGTAGGTGTTTCTTCTGTAGGCGGTGCGCTGTCTGGGCATGGAGCCGGTCCCTCGCTCGGGCCGGCTGCACTCTCCCTCCAGCTGCGATGTCCTGGCCGTCCGGCATCCGTGCGCGGGACGGGGCGGGGAGCGCCAGGCCCGCCGTGCGCCCGCCCCTCTGTCTTGGGGAGGCCGCTGTTTGGCATGCCCTGGACTTGCTGGAGGGCTGCGGCGACCCCGGTCCCATCCATGTACGCGGACTTAAGAGTCGTCGAGCGTCACCCCGCAGGGCGGGGCGGGTCGTCCACGTTGGAACTGGTGCGGATGACTTCTTCGCCATGCCATGCTCCGTAGCGCACTTGTCGTTGTCGTCCACCGCATATACCCAGGTAGTGGTACTCGTTGGCGGCGGATAGTGTGCTGCCGGGTCGCGCGCGCGTCGCTCAGAGGGCCCACACCAACCCGGCCCGGCCCGTGTCCACGGGGGCTGTTGCCCGGGTGTGGGGGCTGGGCGTCGGGGGTTCCGGGGTGGGTGGTAGATTGCCGGCTTCCGTGGGTAGGGGCAGGGTTCTCGGTTTGTGTGTCGCGGCGGCGTTGGTTGTGCTCGGTGCTGCCTGCGGGTCCGGCTCTGACTCGGTCCCTGAGCCGCTACCCCCGCCAGCTCCACCGCCGGCGCCTGCTCCTGTCTCGGCTGCCGTACCCGAGCCGGGACCTGTGGGTTCGTTGGAGGATCTTGTCGTCACGTCGGCGACGACCGGCAAGGACGTGGTGGACAGGATCTCCGAGTCCGAGGCCTCCTGTATCCGCGGGGCTGTCGGAGACGCCGTGTATGGGGTGCTGCTTGGCACGCCGCTGTTGCGGGCGGGCATCAACGCCGCGGTGGTTGCGACCCTGGTCGGCTGCCTCACGCCCGACAACGTGGTGTTTCTCGGTGTTGCGTTCATCGACGCCCAGGCCGGCGGCTGGGCCGCAGGGCCCCACATGGCCACGGAGACCCGCATGTGCATCGTTGAGGTCGGCATGGAGCGTCCGCAGGCGATCCTTGCCAGCCTCTGGGTGGCAACGGCAGGGGAGGACGCGGCCGCGATCGCCGAGACGCACTCATACACCGTGGAGATCTACAACTGCATGACCGATGCAGAGAAGGTGGGCTTCCTGGTACGCGTCCAGGACGTGCTGGACAGCAACACCTCCGCCAAGCGCGACATCATCAATGTGCTCCCCGAACCGGAGGCCGCCTGCGTACGCAAGAGCCTCCCGGAGGAGGAGTACGCCATGCTCCTGGACTCCACAGTCCACGAGGCCTTCGCGACGGTGGACTACTTGCCGGACTGCGTCACGCCGGAGTCCCTCGTCCAGATCTTCGTCTCGATCACCGCGTCGCCGGGCGCCGGCGGGCTAAGCGACAAGTCCCGCAGCTGCCTGGTGGACGTCGCCAGAGAGCACCCGCACTATGTTGCACTGATCAACCCAGGCTCCTACGACCCAGCGGCGATGGCGCCAAGCGACCTCGCTGAGATCGCCGACGACGGCCTGAAAGTGTGGGACTGCCTAAGCGACGAGGAGCTCAAACGGATACAGGGAGTCGCTACGGCCGCGCTGTTCGGGTCGTAACCCACACCCACCGCCAGCCCCAGGGCTCTCCCGATCACCCCGACAGGCCCGGCAGGATCCGAACCCAGAGCCCCCACCCCCCGCCCCAGGGCTATGAGCCCGCCG
>JAPOVR010000139.1 GCA_026708005.1 Actinomycetes bacterium | reverse complement strand
GGTACGCTCTCGCCAAGACCCTGCCCGCGGCCGGAGTTTCGCAGTTCTCCCCTAGCAGCAGCAGCACGGTGAGGAGTGCGCTGGCGCCCATGTAGACGTTGGCCGCCACTCGCGGCCAGCGCCGTTCGCTCGGCCGCGACCACAGGTAGAGGTAGACGAAGGGCGCCGGCACGAATGCCCAGGCAACGAGCAGGATCGCGAACGAACCGCCACCCACCCCCATCAAGGCCGCGAAGGCGGCGACGGCCGCCAGAAACAGCCCGATCCCGGCTTTCAGGGCGACACGTGCCATCGTCGTGGGATAACAGCCTTGCGCAGATCAGTAAATGCTCGGCTCGTCGAGGGCGCTACGCACTTCGTCCAGCCTTCAGGCACGTGAGACATCAACTCGCTAACTATTAGGCCTGCTGTGGAAGAAACCTGCTGATAGGAGGACACGTATAACCTAGAGGAGATGCGTGCCCTGGTTCGTGTCCTCTCCTCTCGTGCCAGGCGCAGGAAATGCGCAGGGGGCGGGGCGGAACGGACAACGGCGCTGCGGATTAGGGTAGGAGACCGGTATGCTTTCGGGCCCCGTCGTGGCTCCCCATCGCGTGGAGATGCTCCGGCACCTCTTGCTGGCGTTAGCCGCGGCAGCAGGGATGGCCGCTTCCGGCTACGTACTGAGCTCGCAGGCAGCGGCCGATTTCCTACGCGAAGGAGCGGTGCGCTTCACGGGGCTGGAGGGCGAAACGCTCCGGCTGGTGCTGGAGCTGGGCGTGCTGGCGGCGACGGGCATCGCGGCAGGGGCGCTTTGGCATCAGGTGACCCATCCGCGGCTGCTGCTGGCAGCGATCGCGCTGGGCGGAGGCATGTTCTTAGCGCACGCGGTTCTGATGCCGATGGCCGTCTTGCTCGTGATAGCCGCTGGCCAGGATTTCTCCCAGCACGTGACGCGGGAGCGCTTCGAGTGGGCCAGGCGAAACTCAGCCGTGCTGGGCGGCGGCTTGGTGGGAGCGGGCGCACCGGCAGCGAGCGTGTGGCTCTCGATCTGGCTACTGGGGCCGCTGTTTGACGAGAGGACCAAGCTTGACGAGATGCTCGATTTCGAAGTGGCGGGATTGGTGGAGCCGGCGGCCGTTGAGCCCGACGGGACGGAAGAAGGCGAGCCCGTCACTGCCGTGCCGACCACGTCGAGCGTGATGGTCGAGTCAAAGCCGTCCAGACCGCCGGCGCGAATGCCGCCGACGAGACCGGCCACAGGACCCGACATCAGGAGGGTCACCGGCTTGGCGACCGCGTGGCGCTCGCTCGTCACACCGCCGTCCGACTGCATGAGCCGAAACTCCCCGCCAACGCCGAGCTGCTCGAGACCCCGGCGAAGCTGTGCGATGTACCGAGAGGCATGCGGGCCTGTGGAGGAGTTGAGCGCGGTCGTCGAGAACCCCTCGTACTCGCGGTACATCGGGGCGATCTCGTGGCTGACGGAGACGAAGGTGTCAGGGAGCTCCTCGCGAACGTTCTCCGCGGCCCGCCGCTCGTGCGCGGGGCTGAGGAACGAGAAGAGGAAGCACACCGAGACCGCTTCAACGGCTTCGCGCGCCAGCTGACGGCTGGCCTCTCGCACGGCGTCCTCGTCGAGCTCGACGAGCGCGGCCCCGTCGGGCGGCGTGACCCGCTCGGGCACCGTCATGCGAGGGGCACGTGGGACGAGCGGGTGCTTCTGAGGCGTCGGCTCGTCGCGGAGCGAGAAGTTCGTGGGCCGCTTGTGGCGGGCGATGTGAAGGATGTCCCGGAAGCCTTCGGTGGTGATCATTCCGGCCCGTGCGCCCTTGTGCTCGAGGACGATGTTGGTCACAACGGTCGTGCCGTGGAGGAACTGGCCGATCGTGTCCGGCTCGAGCTCTGCGCTGCGGATCAGCTCGGCGACCCCTTGTAGGGTGGCGTGCGCCGGGTCCTCCGGTGCCAACGGCGTCTTGAAGAGATGGGTTGTGCCGTCGGCGCTTGCCAGCACGAAGTCTGTGAACGTGCCCCCGACATCGACGCCGATCCGTTTCATCGACGAAGAATCCAGAGGGAACGGTCGCCGAGGCCGCCGGGGAAACCTCGAACACCGATTCCCCCAGGCTGTCTCTGGCGGCCCAGCTCCGCTCGGCCTGCGCAAGCCGCAATCACGCCAGGCGGTGCGGCGGCGCCCGAGTCGAGCTAGTGGGCGGTGACGCCGAGATCGACGGTCAGGACGTGGCCCGTCATCGAGTCCGAGGCGCTTGAGGCGAGGTAGACGGCGGTTCCCCTCAGCTCGGCGGGCTCCATGATGCGGCCTGTGGGGACGGCGGCGATCGCGGCGTCGATCAGCCGGTCGATCGTTCCCGGCGGCGGGTCCTTGTCGGAGCCGATCCCCGTGATGAAGAAGCCGGGCGAGAGCGCGTTCACCGTGATCCCGTCTCGGGCGTACTCCAAGGCGAGCTCACGGGTGAGGTTGATCACGCCTCCCTTCGCGGCTGCGTAGGCGGGTATGGGAGTTGCATCGGCACCGATCTGGCCCCAAATCGACGCCGTCGGGATGATCTTGCCGCCGCCTTGGGCCAGCATGTGGCGCGCCGCGTGCTTGGCGCAGAGGAAGACGCCGGTGAGGTTCGAGGCGATGACCTCGTTCCACTGCTCAAGCGACGTCTCGTGCACCGGCAGGTAGTGATCGGACGTGCCGGCGTTCGCGAAGACGACATCGAGCCGCCCGTACCGGTCGACGGCCCTGTCCATCAGCGCGGCGACCGCTGCCTCATCGGTCACATCCGCGCGGACGCCGACGGCCTCGTGGCCAGCTGCGCGAAGCGAGGCGGCGGTTGCCTCCGCCGCTTCCGAGCGCCCCGCGCAGATGACGTTCGCGCCGCCCTCCGCGACGGCCTCGGCGACGGCCTGGCCGATGCCGCTACCAGCCCCGGTGACCACAACCGTCCTCGTGGTCAGCGAGAAGAGATCAAGAATCGTCACGGAAGCAGCTCCCAGCTGTAGTCTTACAGTCCCTAGAATCCGTCGTCTGGGTGCCGCCTGCCGGTGGCTGCTCGCTGGCTGAGAGACGCGGTTGGGGTGGAAGTCTAAGGCGTCGTCGGCAGCTCGCGCGCCGCGTTGGTCTCCGCGCTCGGGGACAGCCCGTCGCCTCGTACGGCGGCACGCGTGAACGTCATCGTGGCCGCGTCGGGTGAGTAACGCGGCAGGCCGGTTGGCGTCGACGACCTGGCCACATACGCGACACGCCCTCGGCTTGTGGCTCCCCGGCGAACGATGGCTGCGATGGTCGACTCGACCACCTGTCCTGCCACGCTGGCGGCGGGGATTGCGCCAGCGGCAGGGGCTGCGCTGGTGCGGCTGGTTGGAAGAACCACCAGACGGGTGCCATGCGAGCGCAGATCGAACGTCCTCGCGAACGCTGTCGCCGCGAAGGGGGCGGCGAGCGTGGTGGTCGTGAGGATCGCGGCCAGCCCTTCGAAGAACGCCGGCAGGGGCGAGAAGAGGAACGAGGCCACCATGTAGATGCCGGCGCTGGTCGCGCCGGCGGTCGCGCCGAGCGCGACGAGCCCGACGAGGTTGCGCTGCGCGAGGATGAAGCTCTCCTTGATGGCGGCGCCGGCGGCCAGCCCTCGCTGTGCGATCAGCGGGCCGGTGAGCGCAAACAGTCCGATCAGCGCGAAGCCCGGAAGCAGGCGCAGATGCAGGCCGGCTCCGACGAGGAGGCCGACGATGGCGCCCACGGTAATCAGCGTTGTGAACGAGGCTTCAACCGCGTTCACGGCAGCGGCGACTGAGCCGTGTCGACGGCGCGCGATCCCCGGCAGAACAGGCGCCAAAGCCGTGCTGTAGACGAGGAAGCCCGCCATCAGGAGCGTGACGAGCAAGAAGTGTCCGGGGGGCTTGAGCCACAGCTCGAGACCCGTCCCGACGATGGCCGGCGGCCCCATCACTGCAAGCGCAAGCACGAACGGGTGAAGCCCGTCACAGCGGACCGGCCGCCACGAGTCACGCAGCACATCGCCGAACCAGACGCGCCGCGGCCTCTGACCCCGAGCTCGTCGATTCGGCTCGGCTGCGTGATCCGGATCGGCTGGGCGGTCCGGATCACCTTCGGGTGCTCGTTGCGCTCGTGGGGTCTCCCAAGGAGGCGTGCTCGGAAGTGTTCCAACAGCGCTTTCAGCCATCTTGGCGAAGTCTTCTGCGCAGGCGCGTACGATCCTCCCTGCTTCGGGTACCTCTCCGATTTGTGTGCCCGCTTCGTCTTTGGGTTGTCCTGGGGCGGCGAACCCCGGCGTGCCGGGAGGGCTGGGGTGCCGGGAGGGCTGGGGTGCCGGGAGGCGACCCCGGACCGCAGTGGCAGGCGTCGAGTCGTCATGAGGGGACGCCAGAAGCGACGCCAGGCCCTCTGAAGGGGTGTCGCGAGCCACTCTCAGGGGATCCCAGGCCATCGGGAGGGACATCGAGCCGCCCGGGCGTGCAGCCGCCAGGGTTGCTGCGAAGGGCAGCCCACCCGGGGGCAGCGCAGATATGCGCACAGCTTGCGCACGATCTGTCACAGAAGCGTCATGAAACTGCGCCATGTTCTACGCGGTCTCTGCTGGGTCTCCACTCGGCCTCTACTCGGTCTCCGCCTGGTTTGGCGTGGCCGCTCGGCCCGCCGAGAGCCCAAAACGCCTCTGCGTGATCGCTCCGCCTGCCGAGAACCAAGAACGTCAGCCGAAAGCCCGGAAGCGGCTCGTGGCCCGTGGCCGCTCGCGAACCATGGACACGCTAGCGTTCCTGAGCGTGTCCGAGCTCGCCTACGTCCATGGCGTCTCCGAACTGCCGCTGCTCGGCGAGACGATCGGCGCTGTCTGGGATCGCGCCGTCGTCGCGCATGCCGAGGCTGAGTGTCTCGTCTCGCGCCAGCAGGGCACGCGTTGGACGTACGCGGAGGCGCACGAGCAGGTCGAGCGGTGCGCGCGCGCGCTGATCGCGTCAGGCGTCGAGAAGGGCGATCGGGTCGGGATCTGGTCGCCGAATAACGCCGAGTGGGTCGTGCTGCAACTCGCGACCGCGAAGGTGGGCGCCATCCTCGTGAACATCAACCCGTCGTATCGCTCGCACGAGCTTGAGTATGCGCTCCGCCAGTCGGGCACGTCGCTGCTCGTCATGGCGCCTGGGTTCAAGGACGTCGACTACCGGGCGGTGATCGCGGCGGTCGATTCGCCCCAGCTGCGCGAGCGTGTTCACCTCGACGAGGAGTGGCCGGCGTTTCTCGAGCTGGGCGACTCGGCGTCGCCCGAAGCCGTGAGCGAGCGCGAGAGCGCACTCCACTCCGACGAGCCGATCAACATCCAGTACACGTCGGGCACGACCGGTTTCCCGAAGGGTGCGACCCTGTCGCACCACAACATCCTCAACAACGGGTTCTTCATCGGGAAGATCCTCGGGTACACCGAGCGCGACCGCGTCTGCCTGCCCGTGCCCTTCTACCACTGCTTCGGGATGGTGATCGGCAACCTCGCCAGCGTCACGCACGGGTCGACGATCGTGATTCCCTCCGAGGCCTTCGACCCGCTCGCGGTGCTCGAGGCCGTGCAGGAGGAGGGCTGCACATCCCTCTACGGCGTGCCGACGATGTTCATCGCCGAGTTGAACCATCCCGACTTTGGGCGCTTCGACCTCACGAGCCTGCGAACCGGCGTGATGGCGGGGTCGCCGTGCCCGATCGAGGTGATGAAGCAGGTGAAGAGCCAGATGCATATGGACGAGGTGACGATCTGCTACGGCATGACCGAGACCTCGCCGGTCTCGACCCAGACTCGGCGCGATGCGCCGCTGCAGAAGCAGGTTACGACCGTGGGAACAATCCATCCGCACGTGGAGATCAAGATCATTGATCCCGCGAGCGGCCAGACGCTGCGGCGGGGCGAGACCGGCGAGCTGCTGACGCGCGGCTACTGCGTCATGCTGGGCTACTGGGACGAGCCCGAGGCGACGCGCGAGGCGATCGACGAGGCGCGCTGGATGCATAGCGGCGATCTCGCCGTGATCGATGACGAAGGCTACATCGGTATCGTGGGCCGCTCCAAGGACCTGATCATCCGGGGCGGCGAGAACATCTATCCCCGCGAGGTTGAGGAGTTCCTCTACACGCATCCGAGCGTCTCCGATGTTCAGGTGATCGGTGTCCCCGACCCGCGCTACGGGGAGGAGGTGTGCGCCTGGGTGATTGTCCGGGAGGGAGAGACGGTGACCGAGGACGAGCTGCGCGAGTTCTGCCGCGCGAACATCGCCCGGTTCAAGGTTCCGCGCTCCATCCGCTTCGTAGACGAGTTCCCTATGACCGTGACCGGCAAGATCCAGAAGTTCAAGATGCGCGAGGCCGAGGTTGCTGAGCGCGGGCTGGACGATGCGGCCTCAGGCAACCCGGTTTTCTCCTCCTGAGCGTCGAGCACGGCGACTACGGGCAGATCTGGGTGCCGCTCGGCGGCGGGCTACCGCGGACGGGCAGGTCCGGCCGATCCGGCCGGGCAACTGCCCTTGGGCTCGTGGGCGTGCATCGCGCGCGGGCTGACGTATCCAGGCTCTACGATCGCTTCTCGAGCGATCACTACTCGACTGGTCACGGAAGGAGGAGGAATGACGTCTGGCCTTGTGCTCGTTAACGGCGCGAGCGGGAAGATCGGGGCGACCCTTCGCTCCGGTCTGCGCGAGGCGGGCTGGCAGCTCCGTCTGCAGGACATCGAGCCGCTCGGCGAGGCCGCCGATGGCGAGGAGCTCGTTGAGGGGGACATGTTCGACGACGTTGTGCTCGAGGCCGCCGTTGCGGGTGTCGAGAGCCTCGTCCACCTGGCTGCCATTCCAACCGAGGCACCCTACGCGGAGATTCACCGCGTCAACATCGAGGGGACATACCGCTACTTCGAAGCGGCACGCCGTGCCGGTGTCCGCCGCATCGTCTTCGCCGGTAGCAACCACGCGGTTGGGCTGACACCGCGGCAGGAGCTTGCACCTGCCGATCTTCCTCCCCGACCCGACACGTACTACGGCGTCAGCAAGGTCTTCGCCGAGGCGCTCGGCCGACTCTACGTCGATCGGTATGGCATGGAGATGGTCTCGCTGCGCATTGGCTCGTTCCTGCTGCGCCCGTTGCGCCCTCGGCACCTCGCGACCTGGCTGAGTCCGGGGGACACCGTGCGCCTCGTCGATGCAGCGCTGAGGGCGCCCGATGTCACCTTCGTGACCGTCTGGGGGATCTCGGCGAACACGCGCGGCTGGTGGGATGACGGCCCGGGGCGCGCGCTTGGCTACGAGCCGCAGGACGATGCCGAAGCGTATGCGGCCGAGGTGATCGCCGAGCACGGATCGCCAGACATGGACGACGTCACGGAGGCTTTCGTCGGGGGCGAGTACGCGGGGCCCGAGTTCGACTTCTAGCAGGACACGGTAGCAGCGACACGGCCATGGCGGTGGTGATCAGCTCGAAGTGGCTGGTACGAGCAGGCGAGGGGGACGCGGTGGCGCGGGCTGTCGGCCCGCTCGTGGAGGCAACGCGCAAGGAGCCGGGCTGCCTCCGTATCCAGCCGCACCGTGATCCGGACAACCCGCTCGTCTTCTACTTCTACGAGCAGTGGGTCGATAAGGCGGCGCTCGACGCGCATTCCCAAACCGCTCACTTCCGCCGCCACGTCCTCGACGAGGGTCTGCCCCGCCTGACGGCCCGAGAGCGCGGCGTGTACGTGACCTGGGAGCCGTCGGCCTAAGGCCGGCCCGGCCCGCCTGGCTGGCCGCCGCCTTCTGCGTGGCTCCGCGGTCTGAACCGCCCGACCGCACGGCCGGCCGACCAAGCCGCCGGAAAGGGCAGCCCGCCTCCCACCCACCACCGGGGAAGGGTAGCCGAGCGGGGCGCGCGTTCTGTCACGGAGGCGTTAGAAAAGTGCGCCGAGAGTGCGCCGATCTCTGCACAACCACGCACAGACATCCACAGCCGCCTGCTCAGCTCCGACGCGGCTGCGGGGCGAGCGGCCGGAGCCGCGGCGAGGTGCATCGTCAGGGCCCAGCTCTGACCCGGGCTGAGGACCAGCCGCCGTGGTGCTCGGCGACCGTTGCGGCTGCCCGCCGGCGAGCGCGATGGGTGAACGCCGTGAGTGGTGTCTCGCTCAAGACTCGCAGACAACGTGCGTGAGGGCTCGGCATGCGGCCGAAGGACAACGCCTAGCGTAGCCAGGGAGGGCGGGGCGGTGGGAGGGGCCAACGTGCAGGCAGGAGCAACCCTCGCAGCAGTTCCCCGGCTGCGGTTGGGACCCTGGCCGCTTCTTCCGCACCAAAGCGGAGGCTGTCGCGCCCGCCCGGCTGGAATTGGGACACGTCGGTCGGTGCATGCAAGCCGCTCGGGCCGGCCGCGCCCGCACAGCGGCGGTTGGAGCTCAAGGGTGCACTCAGCTTCCTGCCGGAGCTTCTCCGCGCCCGCGCGACTGCGGCAGAGACCGCCGGGACGAGCACCGCCAGCTCGCAGCAGTTCCTGGCTGGGGCCGTGCCGGCGTATAGGTGCATCAGTTCCCGGTCAGTCTGCTCGTGCAGGTCTCGCAGCGGTTCCCTGGATAGAGCCGGATGGGCTGGGCCTGCGCGGCCGTGGACCCGAAGGTTGGGCGAGCGAAGGGTTTGGGCGAGCCCCGGGTCGCCGAGGGATGGGCTGTGCCTGCGCGGAGGTGGAGGCCCGTTCTGCTTCCGTTCGTGCGCTTCTGCTGCCTGCCTGTGCCCGCGCGGCCCCGGAGCTTGAGCCTTCCGCGGAGCTTGAGCACCCCGCCAGGTCTGAGCGCCCCGATGATCGACGCTACGCGTTCGGCTCGCGGGCGCGCAGCCGCCTGGTCGCCTCGTTATCGAGCTCGAGTGTCGTCGGGTCGATCACCACCCGGTAGTCCTCGCGGGCCTGCTCGAGCGAGGTGTAGCCGTCGAGCACGTCCTCGACGACCTGCTTGGGGTCCCGTTCGATCGGGTCGCCGTAGCCCCCTGAGCTCGGCACGATGATCTGCACCCGATCGCCGGCGCGCATCCGGCCGTTCGTGAACTTCGACGGCCACTCCTCGGCGTCCGGCTCGCCGGGGTTTTTGGTCGTCGATGCCAGCTTGCCGTCGCTGCCACCGAAGATGCCCCACGGCGGGTCGCCGTAGAAGCGCTCGCCCTCGCTCGCGATGATCGTGTCCACGAGGAACCTGTTGATGCGAACGATGCCGATGCCGCCTCGCCACTTCCCTGGCGCCGCGTAGTCGTCGCGAAGCTCGTAGCGCTCGGTGAGCATCGGGAAGCGCCACTCCAGCTCCTCGATCGGGTTGTTCCTCGTGTTCGCGACGAGGCAGTCGACCGAGTCCCACCCGTCGGCGCCGTACCTGCCGCCGTGGGAGCCTTCGTTGACCTCGAGATACACCCAGTACTCGTCGTCCTCGGGATCGAAGCCGCTATACGAGAAGAAGGTCGTTGCTGCCGAGTTGCCCGCTGTGATCTTCTCGGGCAAGACGGGTGCCAGCGCGCGCAGGGTGAAGTCGACCATGCGCTGGATCTGGCAGAAGCGCGCCTTCGTCGCCCGCGGAAAGCGTGGATTGAAGATCGAGCCCTCGGGCGCAATCACGTCGATCGGCGCGAGCATGCCCTCGTTCTGGGGAACGAAGACGTCGTAGGTTGCCTCGTCGAGGAAGATCGTTCGCACAATGTAGGTGGCCGCGCTAGTGACGGCACCTCTGTACGGGCAGTTGAAGGCCGTCGGCGTCTCGTCGCTCGAGCCCGTCGTGTCGATCGTCAGCGAGTCGCCGTCGACGACCACCTTAACCTTCACCGGCAGGCGCTTGCCGTAGTTCTTGCCGTCGTCGTCCATCCAGCCCATCGGCGCGTCGTACTCACCGTCGGGCACCTTGGCGATCTCCTGCCGGAGCATGCGCTCGGAGTAGGTGAGCCAGTCCTGTGCCGCACCGAGCACGGCGTCCTTCCCGTAGCGTCGGATCAGGTCGAGGAATCGCGCCTTGCCTCGCTCCGAGGCGGCGATCATGGCCTCGATGTCGCCGCGGTTGTGCGTCGGCGTGCGGACGTTCGTGAGCACTGAGCGCCACGCGCTGTCCTGGCGCTCTCCCCTGGAAGAGAGCTTGAGTGCATCCCAGATCTGCCCCTCGGCCCACATGTCGACCAGGTCGATGGACATGCCCGGGTAGGCGCCGCCGATGTCGAGCAGATGTGCTGAGGCTCCCGCGAAGGCGACGAGCTCACCCTCCCAGAAGATGGGCACGACGATTCCGATGTCGGGTGAGTGCGTTGCGCCCTTGTAGGGGTGATTGTGGGCGATCACGTCGCCTCCGTGGATGTCGTCGCCGAGCTCCTCGATGACGCCCTTCACGATCTTCGGCATGGCGCCCATGAACATCGGCGTGGAGTCAGACTCGGCCAGCTCATTCCCGTGCCGATCGAAGAGACCGGCCCCAAGGTCCTCAGACTCGCGGATGATCGACGAGTACGACATCCGGAACAGGATGCTCGACATCTCCTTCGCGATCGACTGGAATGCTCCGCCGATCACGCGCATCAGCACCGGCACGGCGAGGCCGGCGGCAGCCTCGCCATCCGTTCGGGCTTCGACTGTCGTGCAGTCGATGATGATGTTGCCGCTGCGGTCGATCTCGACCGCGAGGCCTGGCGGTACGACCGTCGTCGAGTCGTACTGCTCGACGATTGCAGGCCCCGCGAGCGTCGCTCCCGACGGGAGCGTCTCGCGGGCGTAGACGAGCGTTGCGATCGTCCGGGCCTCGCCCCCCACCTCGAACACGACGTCGCGCTCGGTGCGGGGGCGAGGCTCTGACGGCGATGTGTCGATCTCGGGCCAGCTGAGCGGCGGCACAAGCCCAACGCCAACGATACGCACGTTGACGATCTGGATGCGCGCGTCGAACCGCTGACCGTACTCCCGCTCGTGGGCGCGGTGAAACGACTCTGCCGTTCGCTCGACCCACCCGGCATCGACATCTCCAGCGGGCACGTCGCAGCGCACCTCGTAGCCCTGGCCCACGTAGCGGCAGTCGGCGTGGCGGGTGACGACCGCGCGGTCGCCCTCGAAGCCTTCGTCGGCGAGTCGCTCGGCCGCGGTCTGCTCGAGGTGCTCGAACGTGCGCGCGAGCCCGGCTGCGTCGAGGCGGTCGAGCCGCTCCATGGTGGTTGCGACGAACTCGTGCAGCACGTCGGTTGCGAGGAGCCCCGTCGCCGAGGTGATGCCCGGGTGGGGCGGGACGAGAACCTGCGGGATGCCCAGCTCGAGGGCGATCTCGCACGCGAACAGCGGGCCGGCACCCCCGGCTGCGACCAGCGTGAACTCGCGCGGGTCGTAGCCACGGCGAACCGAGTTCAGCTCGATCGCCTGGGTCATCCCGAACTTCTGAACCTGCAGCAGTCCAAGCGCCGCCTCGGTTGGACTGGTTCCGAGGCGCTCGGCCAAGCCTTCGAGCGCGCGCTCAGCCCGGTCGAGCTCGAGCGGCATCTCACCGCCGAGGAGACCCTCGCCCGGGAGGCGCCCGAGAGCGAGCTGCGCGTCCGTTGAGGTGGGCTCCTCGCCGCCGAGCCCGTAGCAGGCAGGCCCTGGATCTGCCCCGGCGCTCTGCGGGCCGACCCGGAAGACGCCGCCGCGGTCGACGTAGGCGAGCGAGCCGCCGCCGGCGCCGATCGTGTCGACGTCGACCATGGGCACCATGGCGTGGTAGCCCCCGACAGTCGTGTCGACGAGGTGGCGCATCCGCAGCTCGCCGCCGGGCGCGACGCCGATGTCGGCCGACGTACCGCCCATGTCGAGCGTGATGACGCTGTCGTGGCCGACCATGCGACCCGCCCAGATGCCGCCGATCATCCCGGCCACAGGACCGGACATGAGGAGCGAGACGGGTCGTGCGCTCGCGCTCTCGACACCCACCGTGCCGCCGCTCGACTGCATGAGCTGGAGATCGTGCGTGAATCCAGACTCCGCAAGCGAGTCAGCCATCCGGCTGACGTAGCTCGCGACCTCGGGCCCGATCGCAGCGTTGAGACAGACGGTCGAGAACCGCTCGTACTCCCGGTACAGGGGTAGAACCTCGTGCGAGACCGACACGTAGGCCTCCGGGAACTCCTCGCGGACGATCTCCGCAATGCGGCGTTCGTGCACGGGGTTGAGGTAGGAGTGCAGCAGGCAGACCGCGACGGCATCGACGCCCGCCGCCTTCAGCTGACGAACGCGCTCGCGGACTTCGTCGTCGGCGAGCGGGGTCAGGACCTCGCCATTCGGCGGCGCGACGCGCTCGCTCACGGTCAGGCGGTGGCGTCGCTTGACGAGGGGGTGACTCTGCCAGGGAAGCTCGCAGTGCAGCGAGAAGTTGAGCGGCCGCTTGTGCCGCGCGATCTGGAGGATGTCGCGCATGCCTTCGGTCGTAATGAGCCCGACCGACGCGCCTCGCTGCTGAAGCACGAGGTTCGTTGCGATCGTCGTCCCATGGAGGACCGCATCGACCTCAGCGAGCGCGACGCCTGAAGCTTCGCACACCTCGCTGATGCCCGCAACCGTGCCGCGGGCAGGGTCTTCCGGCGTCGAGCCAACCTTGTCCACCGTGATTTGTCCCGTCTCCTCGTTGACGAGAATCAGGTCGGTGAAGGTGCCGCCGACGTCGACGCCGATGCGCTTCATGCTTCCTCCTGCCCATGAGTCATGGCGCGCAGAGCGTAGATGGTCGATCGGGTGGGGACAGCGCCAGCGTTCCCGCGCCCCCTTGCGGGCCGGGTGTCTTCACGGGCGCAGTCGTTGTGCTGCTGCCCGGCGCGCCGCTCGGGAGCTGAGCGGGGCGCCGCGGGGCTCATGGAGCGCCCGCGCTTCCTCAACGTGCTGGGGGGAAACCTGGCTGGTCTAGAGTCTAGCCCTCCCAGATCACGTCGAGATGGTGGAGGACCCAGCGCGCCCTCACGAACCACGTGCCGAGTACCTCAAGCGGGGTGAGTGTGTGCATGTGGTGGAAGAGCCCGGACTTGCCGAGCTCGAGCGCGCCTGTCCCGCCCAGATCTCGCTGATCTCGAAGTCCTGCGCCGGGATGTCGAAGAGCTGTCTGATGGGCTTGCCGTCCTTCGCGGGGCTCGGGAGCTTACGCAGCTGGAGCCAGGACCCCGAGAGGTGCTGCCAGAACTCCCCCTCGATGTCGGTCGCGCGTCGTTCGGGAGGCTCGCTCGTCACGTTCATGGAGAGGTGCATGAGCAGCTCGCCGTAGCGAACGCAGCGTCCGATGATCTGACTGCCGTGAAACTCGAGCGGCGTCCTGTCGCAGAGCGCGGCCGGCTAGCCATAGATCTCCCGCTCGAAGGCCATTGCCATGTCGTGGTCGACGAAGATGTAGGGGATGTACCAGCCATCGGTGTCCTCGTAGCGGACCTTGATGCCGAGGACGCACTCGTGGTACAGGTCGACTGTGTGAGGGGGTTGGCAGAGGTCGCTCGCCCACGCGAACATCAGCCCGCTGCCATCTGGCTCAAGCGGTTCAGGCACTTCCCAGGCAACCGCTTCAGGGTCGGCTCGGTACGTCATGAGGATGAGCCCGCCCCGGTTGCCTCCACCGAAGGGCGGCTCCTCGTAGAGCGGGCCGCCGCGCGGCATCGAGTAGCCTTCCTCGTGCTGCTGCATGCGCGCCTCCCGGTCGTGGGTGTCGTTGCCTGAGGTGCTCCGTGTTATAACGCCTCACGCACCAGGGACACCATGGACGAGGCCCAGCTGGCACACCTCCCCTACCCGCTGCCCCCGTGGCAGCACCGGTTCCGCACGCTCAGCGTGTTCTGCGAGGTGGACGAGAAGCGCGTCGCCGCACTGCTCCCGCCAGCGCTCGAGCTGCGGGAGAGCGTGTTGCAGAGCACGGTCATGCGGTTCGACTCGACGGTCCCGAGCCGTCCCTACCACGACAGCGCGGTCATCGCTCCGGTTCGCTTCGGCAAGGTCGAGGGGGGCTACTGGGTGTTCGGCTACACGAGCACCGACCAGGTGCTCTCCGCGACGAGGGAGCTGTGGGGCTTCAAGATGAAGCTCGCCGACCGCATCTGCCTCGACGAGCGCGGCGCCTTCATCACCGGCCGCACCGAGCGGCACGGTGCGACGCTGATCGCGGCCGAGCTCGGGGAGACGGGCGAACCCCTCGACGTGCCGGCGACGTTCCCGCGCCTGTTCTGGAAAGTGCTGCCGCGAGCCGATCGAGACGACGCCGAGGTCGACCAGACCGTCATGATGGACGCCGAGACGCAGGTGGAGCGAACCGTGTGGGGGCGAGGCTCCGTGCAGCTTGGGGCCTCCGACGAGGACCGGCTCAACTCAATCGGCCCGTTCGAGGTTCTCGGCGCCAGCTTCGTGAGCGGGCACCAAATTCTGCCCTGGGGGCGGGAGCTCGCCTGAGGCGGCCCGGCCTCTGCCGGACCGCCGGCCGCGAGGGCTCGGACGCGGACGCTCCGATTCAGACAGAGGGCGCAATGAGCCTGATCTCCGGCGAGGGTGGCCTCTCGCTCTGGGTGGTCTGTCGCTCCAGACCGGCTCCGGCGGAGTGTTCGCCTGATACCCTATGGGGGTATGAAGGGGGGACAGCAGGCCTCCGAGCGCACGCGGGCGCAGCTCTCGGTCGACGGCATGACGTGCGCGTCGTGCGCGGCGCGCGTCGAACGCGCCCTCAATGCGCTTGACGGGGTCGATGCGGCGGTCAACTACGCAACGGCTGAGGCGTCTGTGGCCTTCGATCGCGGCTCGGCCACGGTCGATGAGCTCATCCGCGTGGTCGAGGCGACGGGTTACCGCGCGCAGAGCGGCCCACGGCAGCGCGGCCCGGACGGCGATCTCTCCTTCCTGAAGCCTCGTGTCGCGGCAGCGGGCGTGCTGGGTCTGCCGCTCCTCGTCATCTCGATGGTGCCGGCGTTCCACTTCGACGGGTGGGAGGTGGCGGCGCTTGCGCTCGCAACGCCGCTTGTCTTCTGGGCTGGAGCTGGCTTCCACCGCTCAGCGCTCGCGAGCCTGCGTCATGGCCGAGCGACGATGGACACCCTGGTGTCCCTGGGAACGTTGGCGGCGTGGACCTGGTCGCTCGCGGCGATGCTCTCTGTCGACGACGCCGAGGTCTACTTCGAGGTGGCCGGCGTGATCACGGCGTTGATCCTGCTTGGTCGCCTACTTGAAGCGAGAGCGAAGAGCCGCTCGGGCCAGGCGGTGCAGGCGCTGCTCGAGCTGGGTGCCAAGGACGCCCGTGTGCTCCGTGATGGCGAGGAGGTTGTCGTCCCGGTCGAGAAGCTGCGCCTTGGCGACCGTTTCGTCGTGCGCCCCGGCGAGCAAGTCGCCACCGACGGCGTCGTCATCGAAGGTGCCTCGGCCGTCGATCAGTCGATGCTGACGGGCGAGCCCATGCCGGTCGAGGTGCGCGCCGGCGATCACGTGATTGGCGCAGCCGTCAACACCTCGGGCTGGCTCACCGTCGAGGCGACCGCTGTTGGCTCCGACACGGCGCTTGCGCGGATGAGGCGGCTCGTGGCCGAGGCGCAGGCGGGCAAGGCTCCGATCCAACGGCTCGCAGACCGCGTCTCGGCGATCTTCGTCCCGCTCGTGCTGGCGATCTCGCTTGCCACGCTCGCCGGCTGGCTCGCGGTGACCGGCAACGGGGCCGAGGCGTTGACGGCCTCCGTTGCCGTGCTCATCATCGCCTGCCCGTGTGCGCTTGGACTTGCGACACCAACTGCGCTCATGGTCGGCATCGGCCGCGGCGCGCAGCTCGGGATCCTGATCCGTGGGCCTGAGATCCTCGAGCGCACACGCCGTGTTACCACGATCGTGCTGGACAAGACCGGAACGCTGACCGAGGGATCGGTGCGGCTTGTCGACGTACTCCCAGCGGCGGGTGTCGATCGAGCGGTGCTGCTGCGCCTGGCAGGTGGCGTCGAGGCTGCGAGCGAGCATCCGGTCGCCCGCGCGATCGCCGCTGGCGCGCGGGCTGAGCTGGGCACGCTTCCCACCGTCCAGGGCTTCTCGAGCCAGGCTGGTCTTGGCGCGGAAGGGCTTGTGGACGGTCACGCCGTGGTCGTCGGACGCCCCGGTCTGCTCGCGGAACGGTACGGAACTGTGCCGGCAGCCGAGCTTGAGCACGCCGAGGCTGATGCCGTCGATAGCGGGCAGACCGTCGTCGCCGTCGCTTGGGGCGGCAGGCAGCGGGGCCTGCTCACGCTCGCAGATCGGTTGAAGCCGACCAGCTCCGAGGCGCTCAAGCGGCTGCGGAGCCTTGGCCTGACGCCCATTCTGCTCACCGGCGACAACGCGAGCGCGGCCCGGGCTGTCGCCGCACGTGTGGGTATTGACCGCGTCTCGGCCGGGGTGATGCCCGAGGACAAGGCCGCGGAGATCAGCCGCCTTCAGGCAGCAGGCGAGGTCGTTGCGATGGTTGGCGACGGCATCAACGACGCGCCCGCGCTCGCCCGTGCCGACCTCGGGCTCGCAGCCGGAACGGGAGCCGACGCCGCCATCGAGGCCAGCGATATCACGCTGGTGTCGGGCGATCTCCGAGCTGCCTCCGATGCCATTGCCTTGGCGCGGCGAACGCTGTGGACGATCAAGACGAACCTCTTCTGGGCATTCGCCTACAACGTCGCCGCGATCCCGCTGGCGGTCGCTGGACTGCTGAACCCGATTGTCGCGGCCGCAGCGATGGCATTGTCCAGCCTCTTCGTCGTCATGAACTCGCTCCGGTTGCGCCGCTTTCGGAGTGAGCGGGAGGACAGGCAAGCGCCCGAGCCATACCTGAGCCCAGCCGAACTGCAGAGGGAAGCCGCATGACGAGAGACGAGAAACCGCGACACGGCTACGTTGCTGACAAGGATGCGCTCATCAGGCGCCTCCGGCGGGTCGAGGGTCAAGTTCGCGGGATCGAGCGGATGGTCGCGGACGAGCGCTACTGCATCGACATCCTGACGCAGGTCTCAGCTGCCTCCACCGCGCTCGAGAGCCTCGCGTTCCAGATCCTCGACGGCCACGTCAAGCACTGTGTTGCCGACGCGATGGCCTCAGGTGATCCGGGATTGGCTGCGCAGAAGTCGGCTGAGCTGCTCGACGCGGTCCATCGGTTCTCGCGGGCTCGCTGGGTGCGGGCCTGTTGAGCGGGAGAGCGCCCGCTAAGCGAGCACCCACTGAGCGCGAGAGCCTCCAAGCGCGGCATCGGCCAGGTCCGGGCGGTTGCCGCAATGGGGCTGCCTGCCGAGTCGCCAAGACCAGCGTCGTTGAGGCGTCCCTGCTCCGGCAGAGCGCGTCGCTTCCTCGGGTGGAGAAGCGTCCCGGCTTCGTGCAGGCGTTTGGGGGCGAGGAGACGAGGAAGTTAGCAGTGCCTGAAGGAGAGCGAGAGGTACATGGCGACCTGCAGCGGGGCGAGGAGACGAGGAAGGTAGGAGTGTCCGAAGGAGCTATGCCCAGGATCAGCCCGCTCGGTTCGAGGGGAGCTTCTACCGGGTCGGGAGAAGAGCAGAGGAGTGTCTGGAGGAGCCATGCCCAGGGCAGACATGTTGGTTGGGCCGGCCGCTTGCCTCCCTCCAGTCTTGACGCTAGTGGCTGTGGGCGCGCGTGTCTCGCACGGAACTGTGCCGAGCATGTCACTTTCTGCACGTCCTGCTTTCTGCGCGTCCCGCGCGCGAAGCTCTTCTCGGTTCAGACCGCGCGCTCCACCGGCGCGCATCTGTCGCCTCCGCGCTAGAAGATGGCGTCTCGAGCGCCGCTTGCGATCAGGAGGAGGATGACGAGCGCGGCTATGAGGCGGTAGATGACGAATCCTGTGAGGCTGTGGCGCTGCACGACCCCGAGCAGCAGCCGGATGGCGATCAGCCCGCTCCCGAATGCTGCGATCGTTCCCACCAGGAATGGCCCCACCCAGCCAGGTGGCAGCTCGCCGAGAATCAGGTCGTTCACCGCGGTGTAGGCAACGGCTGCGACCGAGACCGGCACGAGCAGCAGGAACGAGAATCGGGCCGCTGCTGGGCGCTCGAGCCCAAGAGCACGCCCGGCGGAGATGGTGATACCCGAGCGAGAGACTCCCGGCATGAGCGCCAGGCACTGGACGAGCCCGACTGCCCCTGCGATTCGAATGTCCAGGTCGGCGAACGCACGGTTTGCTGGCAAGCGGTCTGCTAGCAACAGCACGATGCCGAAGACCGCGAGGAAGACGGCGATCTGCCACGGCTCGCCGAGGTGGCTGCCGATCGCGCCTCCGAACAGCCCGCCGACGACGAGCGCGGGCAGCGTTGCGATCACAATGAACCACGCCAGCCGCTGATCGGCTGTCTCGATGCGACGCTCTGCAAGCGTTGTGAGCCACGCGTGCGTCAGCCGGCCTAGATCGCTGGCAAAGAAGACGACAACGGCCAGCGCCGTGCCGAGGTGAAGGGCCACGTCGAAGGCGTCGTTGAACGCCTCGTTCTCGTGGAGGAACTCCCAGTCGGCCAGCCACGGGACGATGATCAGGTGTCCCGACGAAGAGATAGGAAGCAGCTCTGTGAGCCCCTGGACGATGCCGAGCGCGAACGCCTGCCAGTCGGATAGGGCATCAGGCCGCTCAGCGATACCAGCGGCTGCGAGAGCGACTGCGACGAGGAGTGCCGCGGCCGCCACCGTGTAGGTTGGGACGCGGCCCACCGCAATAGCTATCGTACTGTCGCCTGTGGACCTGAACGCCCCAACCATCGCGAGTCTCTCGAGCGGGGAGATCGCAATGGCCGTCGTCTGTGCGGCCCTCGTCTCGTTCTCGCTGATGGTCTCGATGGTCATACCGAAGCGCCGTCCGGGCTTCCCGGGCAGACGCAACCTCGCGGTTTTTACGCTCGTCGCGCTGGCGTTCATCGCCGGCATGCTCGCGATCGTGGAGATCTATGGTGCCGAGGGATCCGAGGCGGAGGCCGCTGAGCACGGCGGCGTGCATCCAGGTGAGCCTGAGAAGCCACCGGCATCGCCTCCGGATGAGGAGCCCCATCTGGGTGAAGCGCCCGCAGCTGCCGCGTCGCCGGGCGACCCAAGCGCTGGCGCGCTGCTGTTCGACTCGAGCGACTGCGCCGCCTGCCACGTACTTGCTGAGACCAGCGCCAGCGGGACCATCGGGCCCAATCTCGACGAGTCGCATCCCTCCTTCGAGCTTGTGGTCGATCGGGTCACGAACGGCATAGGCGCGATGCCCTCATACGCCGGTCGGCTGAGCGAGCAGGAGATCGAGGATCTCGCGGCCTACGTCGTGGAGGCAACCTCCGGCTAGCCCAACCTCCGGCTCGCCTTGGGGATAAGCGGGTTGTGACCATTGTCGGGTCTCCGACGAGGCTGAGGCGGTTGAGGTGACCCTGCGCGGGGAAGGCCCCTGACTGCGCGGCCGCCCAAATCGTGTTCTTCAGGGCGATGACCCCGTGGGGGCGGCCTCGATAAAGGTGCCTCTGCGGGGCCCCGGCATGGAACTGCAGGATACGGGGCAACCTGGATCAGCCCCGGCTACTGTCCCTGACGTCGATTGTGCTTGGGCCAGCGAGCGAGCCCTCGTGCGAAGAGCGCCCCCCGTGTGGTCTCTGTACCTTTCACTTGCCGCGGGCGAGTTGGCGGCATCGGGAGGGCGAGCCCACAGCACAGCTAGCACAGCTCCGCAGAATCGGCACAGTCTCATGACACTCTTGTGACTGATCGAGCGTCCGGCTCGGCCATCCTCCCCCCCGGGTGGTGGGTGGGGGGCGGGCTGCCCTTAGTGGCGCCAGGCGGCTGCGCCCGGAACGCCGCTGCCCTCCTGGACAACGAGCTCGAGCTCGACCGGAATCTGAGTTGTCCTTTTGGGTCTGGTTGGGCCTTGGTGGGGGGGTGGTTGGTGGCGGGGGGTTGGTGCCCCTGGTGGTGTGGGGCCTGTCGGGTGTTGGGCCAA
>JAPOVR010000040.1 GCA_026708005.1 Actinomycetes bacterium | reverse complement strand
CCACAACAACACCCCCGCCACCACCCCGGCCAGCAACACCGCCGCCCCCGCCTAACCGAGGCTTATCCGCAGCCGCCGAGCCCGCCAGCGTCCTAATCGGGCTCAGGAACAGCTCCTACAGGAACGGCTCCTACGAGATTGGCGTAGTCCTCCGGCCCGGCACCTACCGATCAGCCGGGCCGGAGGATTCCCTGGTGCCGCTATGCACGTTCGTAAGTCTCATGACGTCCGGGGCGAGCATGATTGATCGTTACAGCGGCTGTGATAGCCATCCTGCCCCCAGCGGGGCTCATCGTGCTAGGCCTCTAGCTCGCCGGGGTGCTCTGGTAAGAGCGCTCAGGCGCTGATATGGCCTCCCTGGCAGGAGAGGACTGCCGGTCTCCCGGCCGCCTCTCCTCCAGTGACGGCCCATGAGTCGAGTAGCAGCTCGTGCGCGACCAAGGCCGCGCGCACCCAAAAGCCTCGGGCATCCTAGCGGCCCGCGCGGCCAGAGCGGCAACAGCCGATCGGGCCGGTAGGCTCTGAGAGGAGTGGGCTAGCAGGCCCGCCAGTGATAGCCCCCCAAGGGGGCAGGGAGATCAGATCATGAGTTCTCAGAGAGGGAGCGCTGAAGACACACTTCGAGTTGCCATCAACACCAGGCAGTCAATCATCTCCATCTACAAGGACCACGAACGGAAACTCTGTCCGCACATTCTCGGCTACAAAAGAGGTCGCCTACAAGTCCTCTGCTATCAGTACGGAGGAGGAAGCCAAAGCGGGCTCCAACACCCATCACCAGGGTCAACGAACAATTGGAGATGCCTAGAAGTTGGCAAGATGACGGGTGTCCGCCTGGCTAATGACGGCGAATGGCACTCCTATTCCCCGCATTCCAGGCCATCCACCTGAGTGGACGACACCATTGCCCAAGTAGACTACCCGTACTGAGAGCTCATCACTCTGGCGTAGTGCTCTGCCCGCTCCTCTGCGAGGTGACCGAAGAAAACAGCACTGTAGTTCTCGCCCTCACCAGCGAAGTTGATGGCCTTCACGACGAAGGCGTCGGCGAACAGGTCATGGTGGGGGTACTGGGATACCTCGAAGCCCATCCTTGGCATCCCGGAAATCTCATGGGAAGGCGAAGGTTCTAGCAAAGTCGTCACAACATCCTCCTTACAGGGAGAGTCGGGGCAGCAGCACAATTTAGCCTCCTAGGCGGTCAGCTCCCGGTAGCTGAACCGCTTTCCGGCAATCCCGGCCGCGATGACGGCGGCTATTCGTCCTGGAGTGCGATCGTGAGCCGGGCGAGGATGCAGAGGTCGGCGTGGAGCCGCACCCTGTCCAGGCCGCGTACCCGGATCTGGCCGAGCGCGAAGTGATGCTTCAACACTCCGAACTGGCGCTCGACGGCTGATCGTGCCCGGTAGAGCCGCTTGAATCTGTCTGAGCGGCGGTCGATCGGGCCGTCCCCGGTCCCTGACCTGCGGCGCGCGGCGATCACGGCGAGCGCCCCACGCTGCTTGCAGGCGTCGTAGACGGACCGGTAGTCGTAGCCGGCGTCCATCGCGACCGTTTCGGGGCTGGCATCCAGGCGGTCGAGCACCGGCCCGGCGATCCGCATATCCGCGTCCTTCGCGCTCCCGATCTCCCACGCGAGCGGCAGCCCCGTCCTAGAGCAGGCTGCGAGATGCAGCTTGTACCCGTAGAAGCCGCCGCCCTTCCTTGTCGATACGGCGGAGCGGTGTCCCCAGCTCGCGTCCGGGTCTGAGAACGCCTCGCGTTCGGGGCCTCCTCGGTACTTGTAGCGCTGCCCGTTCGCGTACGCGGCGAGGTCGGTCGAGTCGATCGCCACGTCACGACCAAGCTCGGGATCATCATCGCGGAGCGCGGCCACGACCTCGGCAAGGCAGCCGTCCAGAAGCCGCCTATGGGCGCGCAGCTTCCGGCCGAACCTGTAGCACGCCCACTCAGAAGGGGCGCCGCCGAGCACGTCCTGGAGCCCCTGATGCTCCCGGATCAGATCAGCCGTACGAGTCCACGTCAGTAGCCAGTACAGCGACTTCACGAGACAGGCGCCGAGCAGCGCCCGCACCCCGTAGCCGCGTCTCCCGATCGAGCGCTTCTGCTCCAGCTCGCCGATCAGAACCTGGATCTCGGGCGAATCAAGGATCTGGCTGAGCGTACGGGCGAGAGATCGCCCTGCTACCCGCCATTGGAGCCCCACTCCTTCGGCCGCGCCCCCGGAAGCGTCCACTTCGCGGGGGCTTTTCTATCTATATGCAGGGAAAACTATCAGACCGGCCGGACAGACTGGCGTATTTCGCCGAGCCCTCCTAGGGGCAGGCCGGCTGGGGCGCACGCGCTCGAGCCGGTGTCTGTGCAAGCGGCGTTGCCCCGCCGGCCGCCGTCGCGTAAGCTCTGGCGCGAGCCGGTGGATACGACGGTGCTCATAGCTGGCGAGGATGTCGAGCGCTGCTACGAGCTCGGCTGGACCGACGGCCTGCCTGTCGTGCCTCCGACGCCAGAGCGCGTCGAGGCGATGCTGGGAGATCGCATCTCCCAGCGAGGCGAGACGGTTGCGGTGCTGGAGCCCACCGCCGCCGTTGCCACTCTTGAGAAGGTTGCCGCCAACGCCGTGATGGCTGGTTGCTTGCCCGCCTATCTGCCGGTCGTCGAGGCCGCGGTCGAAGCGGTGGCCGACCCCGGGTTCGCGCTCGATCTGATCATCACCGCCGTCGACCCGATGAGTCCGATGATTCTCGTCAACGGGCCGCTTTCCGCCGAGATCGGCATGCACGGTGATGCGGGGGCTCTAGGACCCGGCGTCCGGGCGAACGCCACCATTGGACGTGCGGTCAACCTCTGCCTGCGAAATATCGGCGGCGCGAAGCCAATTCGGTATGCCGACGAAGGCGCGCTGGACGCAACGACAATCGGCCATCCGGGCAAGTTCACGTACTGCTACACGGAGAACGAGGATCTCTCACCCTGGCCGACCCTCGCTGTCGACCGGGGGTACGCGCCAGACACGACGGTCGTCACGGCGTATGCGGCCGACGCGCCGCTGACCATCACCGACTTCACCCGGACCGAGCCAGAGCTGATCCTGCGGACGATCGCCGAGACGGTCATCATTCCGAGCACGACGAACGCCTACTTCCGCGAGGATCTCTGGCTGATCCTCGGGCTCGAGCACGCGGGCAACATCGCCGCAGCGGGCTGGGAGCGGAGCGATATCCAGCAGTTCATCTTCGAGCATGCCCGTGTGAAGGGCGAGAAGCTGCTCGATCGAGGCTTGTACGGGCTCATCGACGACGTTGCACCGCCGAGCTGGCGGAGCGAGTTCGAGCCGAGCGAGCTCGTACCGATCGTCGATTCGCCCGAGCGGGTGGTCGTGACGGTGGCCGGTGCTCCAGCGGGCGGCTACACGTCGGTGTGCTTCGGCTTTGGGTCGGCAATCATGAGGGAGGTTAGGCGGTGAGCGACACAGATCGGTTCATCTCTCCGGCCGCGGACAGCTTCGACGAGCGCACAGTTGCGTCGCGGCCTCCGTCGTTGGACGGCGCCCGCATTGGCCTCGTCGACAGCATGCTCAATCCGGGCGCGCTCTGGGGTCAGGGCATCCTCGACGGTATCGAGCGCTCGATCGGCTCACGGGTTCCGAACGCGACGTTCGAGCGCGTCGACCGGTCGCCCTTCGCCGGTGGCCTGGGGCCCGATGGGTGGGCCGAGGCGATGAAAGATCGCTACTCGGCGCTCGTTGCCGCTGTCGGCGACTGAGCGACCTGCGCGTCGCGCAGTATGCGCGACATGGTTGCAGCCGAGGATCACGGCCTGCCGACGGTGACGGTGACGGTCGATGACCTCGTGCAGATGTCGACCGGCCAGGCGGCCGCCCTTGGCGTGCCGGGCGCGCCGGTCGTCGCGCTGCGGGAACCCCTGTACGGGCGCTCCCGGGCGGACATCGCCGCCGCGGCCGAGCCGCACGGGGCGAGCGTCGAGGCAGGCCTCACCGCGTAGACAGCCTCACCGCGTAGACAGGGTCACTCAGGCGGGCGCTGAGACGGCGCTGTTCCTTACGGGCTTCGGGCTCGGGCTCCAGGCTCGCGCGGTGTGGCTCAGGCCACTCCTGGCGCGCAGACCGCCGTCAGCGGGTCCTCCGTGCGAGTTGCGGAGACCGTGCCTTGGGTCATTACCCAACATGCGGCGCAAAGGCAAGACGATCCCCGCCCGGACGATCCTTCCCTCTCGGGGCGGCCCCATGATCTGCCCCGGAATACGGTGTGCGGGGTGGGGCGGAGCGGCTGCTAGCGGAGGGATGCCCCGCTCGTGGCTGTACCCGCGCGCGGCCCACGCAGGCGCTCGGGCCACCAGTGGTTCTCCCACTCGTCGGTCCAGATGCTCCGCAGGTGGGGTAGCACCTCCCGGCCGAAGAGCTCGATGTTCTTGATGGTGAGCTCGTGGGGCATCGAGCCGATGTGCAGCAGCACCATCAGATTGCCGACCTGGATTTGCTTGATGGCCGCGGCGAGCTGATCGCGCACCGACGCTGGGCTTCCTCCTATCACGACCTGCCGATCGACGAACTCGCTGAACGACCAGTCGCGGTTGTTCGCGAGCCCTTCGAGCTGCTTCTGAATCCCCGTGCTGCGCCGGAGGCTGGCGTAGTCCTGGTGTCCCGGCGGCCAGAAGTACTCGGTCGGGATGTGCTGGCACTTGTCGAAGAAGTAACGGATGTGCGGGTAGTACTCCCGCTCGGCGCTGGCGTCCGTCTCCGAGACGACGACAAGCTGGAGGAACCCGGCGCGGTAGGGGTTCTGGTCGAGCCCCTGGCGGTCGACGAACTCCCAGAAGCCGTCCATCATCTTCTTCCCGAACTCGTTGCCGTAGTAGCTGAGGAAGCAGTAGCAGTGGTCGTGCTCAGCGGCGCGAGCCCATGTCGATGAGCTGCCCGCCCCGGGCAGCCAGACGGGGGGCGCGGGCTGCTGGATCGGCCTCGGCCAGAGGTTGACCATGCCGAGCTGGAAGTACTTCCCGTTCCAGGCAAACGTCTCCTGGTCGTGGCGCCACGCCTTCAGGATGAGGTCGTGCGCCTCGGCATACCGCTCACGCTGCTCGACCGGCGTGATCCCATAGCAGAGGTTGACGTCCATCGCGCTGCCGATGGGCATGCCTGCAACGAGGCGGCCACCGCTGATGCAGTCGAGCATCGCGTACTCCTCGGCAATGCGGGTCGGCGGGCTCGTGGACGGGAGCGTCGATCCCATCTGGACGATTGCCACGTCCGTTCCGTTCGTCGCGCGCGCCAGCACCGATCCCATCAGGTTCGGGCTCGGCATGAAGCCGTAGGCGTTCTGGTGATGCTCGTTGACGCAGATGCCGTCGAGCCCGACATCGGCAGCGTGCAGGAGCTCGTCGAACGTCCAGTTGTAGTAGCGGCCCGCGAGCTCCGGGTCGGCGAGCTCGCTCCAGGGAGGGTCGACCCATACCGACCGGTAGCGGCTCTCGAAATCATCCGGCAGCCCGCGGTAGGGCATCAGGTGGAACATCGAGATCTTCATGGCGGCATGCTGTCATGTGGGGGGCGGCGTTGCCACGCGACGAAGGCGACTCGGGCGTGGACCGCGTTGGACGTCTCTCCGAGGCGTCGTCAATCGGCGTCGTTCTCCGGCTGCGCCGGCCCGGTGCAAGAACCGTCAGCGCAGGGGCTGAATTCATCGCCAGCTCGGGATAGACTTCCGGTATGAGCGAGTCTGGCATGAGCGAGTTCGGAACGCTTCGCGTCAAATCGGGTCTCGCCGAGATGCTCAAGGGCGGCGTCATCATGGACGTGACGAGCGTCGAGCAGGCTCGCATCGCAGAGGATGCCGGCGCGTGTGCGGTCATGGCGCTCGAGCGAGTCCCCGCCGACATACGCCGGGACGGCGGTGTCGCGCGGATGGCTGATCCCACCAAGATCCAAGAGATTCAGGCGTCGGTGACGATCCCGGTGATGGCGAAGGCCCGGATCGGCCATTTCGTCGAGGCGCAGGTCCTCGAGGCACTCGAGGTCGACTACATCGACGAGAGCGAGGTGCTCACCCCGGCCGACGAGGAGCACCACATCGACAAGTGGGGCTTTACCGTGCCGTTTGTCTGCGGCTGCCGCGACCTCGGGGAGGCGCTGCGTCGAATCGCCGAGGGCGCTGCGATGATCCGCACCAAGGGTGAGGCCGGCACCGGCGACATCGTCAATGCGGTGCGGCATATGCGGTCGGTGTTCGGCGAGATTCGGCGACTTGGCTCACTCTCGCCTGATGAGCTGTTCACCGCGGCGAAAGAGCACCAGGCGCCTGCCGATCTCGTGCGTTGGGTTGCCGAGAACGGTCGGCTTCCCGTGGTCACGTTTACGGCGGGTGGAATCGCGACGCCAGCCGACGCAGCGCTGTGCATGCAGCTCGGCGCCGACGGTGTGTTCGTCGGGTCTGGGATCTTCAAGAGCGATGACCCCTCGCTGCGGGCCAAGGCGATCGTCGAGGCCACGACGCACTACGAGGACGCAGCGATCCTCGCCCGGGTCTCGACGGGGCTGGGCGAGCCGATGCGCGGGCTCGAGACCGCCGCGCTCGCCCCCGAAGAGCTGCTCGAGACGCGCGGCTGGTAGCCGCGCCGCGGGCAGCAGGGCCGCGGCTGCGTTCGCCCGTCCGTCGCTGGCTCCGTCGGCCGGCCAGGTCGTCGTCGGGTCGGCCCGCTGTTGCCCCGTCTCTAGAATGCGTGCATGGATGTTGGTGTCCTCGCCGTGCAGGGCGACTTTCGTGAGCATCGGGCGAAGCTCCAGCGGCTCGGAGCACACGTCGCCGAGGTCAGGCTGCCCGAGCACCTGCACGGGCTGGATGGGCTGGTGATTCCGGGCGGGGAGTCGACGACGATTGGCAAGCTGATGCGGGCGTACGGGCTGGACGATGCGCTTCGCTCGTTCGAGGGAACCGTCTTCGGAACCTGCGCGGGGATGATCCTGCTCGCGCGGGATGTGATCGACGGCGTGCCGGATCAGCTCGCGTTCGGGACGCTCGACATCGTGGTGCGGCGAAACGGATACGGCCGCCAGGTCGCAAGCTTCGAGACTGACGTGACGTTGGTCGGAGATCCGGTGCCGCTGCGCGGCGTGTTCATCCGCGCCCCGAGGATCGAGGAGGTTGCCGCTGGCGTGGAGGTGCTCGCTGAGCTCGACGACGACGCCGTGCTCGTGCGCCGCGGCCGCTACCTCGCAGCCTCGTTCCACCCGGAGCTCACCGACGACCTCCGTGTCCACGAGATGTTTCTCGCGTCCGTGGGCCGCTCTCGGTCGGCAGGTCTACATGCCTCCAACGGGGGGTTACGTGTCCGGGCATAGCAAGTGGTCCACGATCAAGCGCAAGAAGGGCGCGGCCGACGCGAAGCGGGGCCAGCTCTTCTCGAAGCTGTCTCGGGCCATCATCGTGGCGGCCAGGGAAGGCGGGCCCGACCCGGACGGAAACCTCGCTCTGCAGAACGCGGTGGAGAAGGCGCGCGAGGCGTCGATGCCCAAGGAGAACATCGAGCGGGCGATCGCGCGCGGGGCGGGGACGGGGTCGGAGGCTGCCAACTACGAGGCGGTGACCTACGAGGGATACGGGCCTGGAGGTGTGGCCATCCTTGTGGAGGTGCTCACCGACAATCGCAACCGGACGGCTGCCGAGGTACGGCACGTGTTCACGAAGTACGAGGGCAAACTCGGAACGAGCGGTGCGGTCGCCTGGCAGTTCGAGCGCAAGGGGGTCGTGCTCGTCCCGGAGGTTGCGACCGACGAGGACGACCTCGTGCTCGTTGCCGCCGATGGCGGTGCCGAGGATGTCGAGCTGAACGGGGAGACGTTTCATGTCACGGCCGAGCCCGACGACCTCGTCGCGCTTCGCGGCACGCTCGAGGAAGCCGGTATCGCGTTCGAGTCGGCCGATCTCACCATGGTCCCGAAGAGCACCGTCGAGATTGCTGACGAAAGCGTGGCCCGGAGGCTGCTCAAGCTGGTGGACGAGCTCGATGACAACGAGGACGTCCAAGGCACCTACGCAAACTTCGACATCGCTGAGCAGCTGATGAACGCGGTCGCCTAGCGATCGACCCTCGGCACCTCGTTCCGACCCTCAGCACCTCGTTCTGCCCAGGTCTTGTTGGGGGCTGTTGCGCAGGGGTCAGCCGGCGAAGGGAGAGCGTCGGTTGGGCTGGTCAGTGGCGTAGGGGCGGCCGTGGTCGGGCAGTTGGCCTAGCGGTAGCGTGGGGAGGGCCAAGGCCCAGCGCTGGCGTCTGCCCTGAGGGCGGCTCCTTCGAGCAGAGGGCAAGTCATTGCTGGGCCAAGTGGATGTGGCCCGGCGAGACGACCCCAGGGTTGGCTGCTCGGGAGCCCCAGGGCGGTTGCGCTGAGCCCATGGGTGTTACCGAGCGCGGTTGGGCCGGCGCGCGTGTCGGGCCGTGGCCAGGGCCGGCCGGACGCGGTCCCGCAGAAGCGGCTGTCCAGGAACGGCCGTGCGGACGCGGTCGCGCGGGAGCGGCTACGCAGAAACCGCCGCGCAGAGTTGACACAGTCTCATGACGCTTCTGTGACAGTTCGTGCGGAAGCTGCGCGCTTTTCTGGGCTACCCTCCCCCAGGTGGTGTGTGGGAGGCGGGTTGCCCTTTCAGGCAGGCTGGCGGCTTCGGCCGGCGGCTTCTCGCAACCGCTCCGGCTCTTCGTGGTGGCGATGGGGCCCGGCCATGGCGGCCACCGCAGCCCGAAGATCCTTCACGGCGGCCTAGCCCCGCCACGGCGGCGATCGCGGCCCGAAGGTCCTTCGCGGCGGCTCAGCAGCTCGGCGGCATCGCCTGGCGCTGCGCTTGCGCGGGGATTGCTCTGGCGAACCTCAGATGCCAGTACCAGCAACGCCTGACGCTGCGCTTGCGCGAGTATCGCAGCTTGGATCGCTGTCAACGGCTGATCTCTGGGATCGCACCCGGCGACAGCGCCGAGGGGCAACCAACCGCCTGCCGCCGGCTCGAATCCGACAGCCGGCGACGGCCATATGCCCAAACGGACATCGGTCCTTGCCGCGCTGACGGCGGCTGCACCCGAGGTCTGCAGCCAACGATGGCCAGATGCCCAATCGGTCTTCGCTACCAACGCCTTCCCGGCAGCGGCCATTCCCGCCAGGAGGAAGCCGGACGGAAACCAACCGGCTACTCTCAACCGGCCGCTCTCGATCAAGCGCGCGCTCGGACGCTCGTCCACGGCTCAAGCCGCGATCCACTTCCCGGGGCAGGCGACCTGCTACGCAGGGTGTGAGGTCTCGCGGTCGACCTCTCTCACCGGGGAGGAACGTCCGTTCGGGTGCCTAATCTGACCGTGTGAGGGTTCTCGGGATCGACCCGGGCACTGCTGCGTGCGGCTACGGCGTGGTGCAGTCGGCCGACGGCGCGATGCGGTCACTCGATTTCGGGTGGTGGTCGACATCCCCCGATCTCACCCTCGACCAGCGGCTCGCCGCGATCCACGACCGCGTCACTGAGCTCATCTGCGACTACCGGCCTGAGGCCGTCGCGATCGAGGAGTCCTACGTCGGGGTCGATGCGCGAACCGCACTGTCGGTCGGCCAGGCCCGCGGCGCAATTCTCGTTGCCTGTGCGAAGTCAGGCGTGAGCTCGGCCCAGTACCCGCCAGCGACGGTGAAGCAGGCGGTATGTGGCTTCGGGCGGGCCGACAAGCAGCAGGTGCAGCGGATGGTGGCTGCCACGCTTGGGCTCGGGGAGGATCCAAGCCCGCACCATGCGGCCGACGCCCTCGCGGTGGCGATCTGCCACGCGCTCGGCTCGCCGCTTCTGGCCGCCGCGGGAGCGGCCACGTGATCAGCAGGCTGCGCGGTCGCTCAGTCGGGCTGACAGACGACGGTCTCGTACTCGAGGTCGGCGGCGTCGGGCTCAGGCTCCATGCAACGCCAAGCGCCGTCCGCAAGGCCGCGGACGCCGACGAGGCCGTGCTCGAGACCCACCTTCACGTCCGCGACGACGCGCTCCAGCTCTTCGGCTTTGCGACCACGGGCGAGCGCGAGCTCTTCGAGCAGCTGCTCAGCGTCTCCGGCGTCGGGCCCAGGGTCGCCCTGGCCATCGTCTCTGCCTACTCACCGGTCGAGCTCACGAGCGCGATCTCGCGCGAGGATGCGGCGCTCTTGGTCTCGATTCCCGGGATTGGCAAGAAGCTTGCCCAGCGGGTTGTGCTCGAGCTGAAGGAGCGGATCGGCGCGGCTGATCTGGCTCCGGCAGCGGGCGCCGTTCACGGTGAGCACGTCATGGCGCGGGACGCGCTCGTTGGACTTGGCTTCACCGTGGCTCAGGCCGAGCAGCGGCTGAAGTCGGTGGATGATGGTCTTCCGGTCGAGGACCGCGTCAAGGAAGCGCTCCAGAAAGCGTGAGCGGCGCGCCGGGATCACCTGAGCTCGAGGAGTCAGCACGCCTCACTGCGGCGGAGCTCGTCGAGGACGATGACGAGTTTGAGGGCTCGCTGCGGCCCCGTGACCTGCACGAGTTCGTGGGTCAGGAGCGCGTTCGCGAGCAGCTCTCGATTGTTCTCAAGGCGGCGAAGGGACGCGCCGAGGCGCTCGACCACGTGCTGCTGGCCGGCCCGCCGGGACTCGGCAAGACGAGCCTCGCGTACATCATCCGAGCCGAGCTCGGCGTCACGCTGCGCTCGGTTGCGGGTCCGGCGGTCGAGCGCAAAGGTGACATGGCGGCCATCCTCACCTCGCTGCAGCCGCGCGACGTTCTCTTCATCGATGAGATCCACCGCCTGAACCGGACCATTGAGGAAATCCTCTATCCGGCGCTCGAGGACTTCCGCCTCGACATCATCCTGGGGCAGGGGCCGGCAGCGCGCACCCTCACGCTTGATCTGAAGCCGTTCACCCTGATTGGCGCTACCACCCGAACCGGCCTGCTGACCACGCCGCTGCGCGATCGCTTCGGGATGACGTTCCGTCTCGACTACTACACCGGTGAGGAGCTGGAGACGATCGTCCGGCGATCCGCTCAGATCCTCGGCGTCGCCACCGAGACTGCGGCCGCAACCGAGATCGCACGGTGCTCGCGCGGCACACCGCGCGTCGCGAACCGGCTGTTGCGGCGAGTGCGCGACGTTGCGGAGGTCCGCCACGACGGCCGGATCACGAAGGCGATCGCCGAGGAGGCGCTCGCACTGCTCGAGGTCGATGACGATGGGCTTGAGCGAGCCGACCTTGAGCTCCTGCGCGCCATCGTGCAGAAGTTCGACGGAGGGCCGGTGGGGCTCTCGACCCTGGCTGTCGTCTTGGGCGAGGAGGCCGACACGATCGAGGACGTCCACGAGCCCTATCTCCTCCAGCTCGGCCTGATCCAGCGCACGCCGCGGGGTCGTGTCGCCACCGCGGCGGGGCGAGTGCGGGCAGGGGCTGCGCCGGACGGTTCCTCGCTGTTCTAGAGTCCTCTTATGTCGCAGCTCTGGATCCCAGGCGGGCCGGGTGCGCCGGCACCGCCGGTCGGGGATTTCATCAAGCGCGTCCTCGCGCAGATCCAGGAGTTCGCCAACGAGTGTGATTGCGGCGGCCAGGTCGAGGTCGACGTTCTCCTGCATGACGGACGCCGGTTCCGTCTTCACTCAATGTCGCCGCAGCCCGGGTTCGGCTGGGTGACGCTTCGGCCTTTCCCTGACGGAGGGGAGGCTGAGGGTGGCGAGGCCGGAGGGGATGATGATGAGATCTGCGAGCAGCTGATCGTTCCGCTCCACTCGATCGTCCGATTCGTGTTGCACCAGCCCGAGGAGGAGCGGCGGTTCGGCTTCGTGGCTCCCGCCCTTGATTCGGATGACAGCGAGGGATAGATAGCCCCAGCCGTTGTCCTGCCCGGATCTTCCCGGCGGCTGGGGATGCCGGGGCAGGCCCCGTGCGGGGCGGCCTGGCTAGCGCTTGTCGGCGGCGCGGGGCGGCGAGCTGGCAGCGCCGTGGCCCAGGCACTGCCGTGCAGTTGCCCGGGCAACCCCGTGCAAACAATCCCGTAGAAGAATCAACGCAGTTTCGGGTTTTCTGTGGGTTTGCTAGTGCTTTGGCATTGGTTTGGGGGTGTGTCCGCACGGGGGCCCGTGCGTTTCGTGGTTGGGGGCCCCGTGTGTTTCCCAGGCGAGGGGTTGGTTGTCGTCGGGGTCGGTGATGACGTGGCTGTAGGTGTCGAGGGTGATCGCTTGGCGTGTGTGGCCGGCTTGCTGGGCGACCTCGGGCGGAGGGACGCCGCGCTTTAGGGCGAGGCTGATCCAGCGGTGGCGGAGGTCGTGGGGGCGGTAGTGGGTGATTCCGACGCGTTCACAGGCTTTGCGGATCGCGTGTCTGAGCGTGCCCTCGCCGAGCGTGGGGAAGATCTTCCGGCTGGAGGCGGTGTCTGCTGGTGGGCGGGTGGCTTCGATCTGTTGGGTGAGCCCGGGTGGGAGCTGGACACAGCGGCTGGCGGCAGCTGTTTTGCCTTGGGCGATCCTGACCCTGGATTCCGCGAGGTCGAGGTCGTTCCAGGTGAGCTGGTTGAGCTCGCCGATCCGGATCCCTGTCGCTTCGAGGGTGTCGAACGGTATAAGCAGGTGCTGGGGAGCTGGTTCCGGATCACCCGGATCTCGGTACGGCAGGGGACCTTTGGGGCTTGGACTCTTGGCGAGCAGTTTGACTCGCCGGCCACGGGCCGGGTTGGACTCAACGCCGGCGTAGTCAAGGACCTGCTTGAACGTGCCGATGTAGGCCTTGACCGTGGCGGGGGAGAGCCCTGTGCGACGAGGGCTGCGATGAGCTCGCCGCAGTCTTGTCAGTCGAAGCGGGTTGGGTTTCGGTGCCTGATGTGTTGGGCGAGCGCGCGACAGCGCTGCTCGTAGACGTTGCGGCTTGAGGGTTTCAGGTCGTAGGTGCCGTCAAGCCATTGTTGGTAGAGCGCTTCCCACGAGGCGGCTGCCTCGCAGATAGCAGGCTTGGTGGGGTTGACGAGCTGTTGGATCTATTCGTGCTCGCCGGCTGCGATCAGCCCCTGCACCTTCGTTTTCCGTGTCTTGGCGAGCGTCAGGGTATCGAGGGTGCCGGCGCTGTACTCCCGGCCGTAGCGGCCACGGAGCCGGTAGCAGACCAGGTAGCGCTTCTTCCCTACACGGGTGGTTCGGGTTCGGATCCAGACGCTGCTCACAGGACGGTCGACTCCTCAACCAGCCGGTAAACCGCCTGCCGGTGGACATAGACGCGGCGGCCGCCGGGGAACCGGGTCTTGCCGAGTTGGCGCATGATCGCATCCGCGGTCGCCCTAGTCACGCCGAGCTCCTCCTGGATCTCCCGGGACGTCATCAGGAGGCCTCGTTCTGGTCTTACGGGGTCTCTGCTGTTTCCGCTCTGGGCCGCCGCGCGGCTCGCTTCGCTTCTGCTGGGGCCTCTCGACGCGTCTTGCTGTCGTTGATGTCCTTGTTGTTATAACTGTCGTTTCCATAGCTTGGGTTTCCTTTCACTGCTGTTGTCGTTCTTGCGGTTTCTCTGGTTCGGTTTCCTCCCTCTTGGCGGCCGCTACTGTGGGCGAACAGACTGTGCGGTTGTGGTGTGTAGCCGGGACAATGGATTTGTGACTGCTGGACGAGTCGTGTCGGAACATGTAGGAATGCTCCTGTTTGCGCTTCCTGATGACGGTGTTTTCCCAGATATACATTCTGTGCAATGCGGCTCACCATGATCAATTAATGAGCCAATAATACGTTGTTTTATTGTGATATTTTTCATTTCATCCTGTTCCATTGATGTAGGCTTTGTAGTGTAGAGTCGTAGCCGGACGGATCGCACATTTGATCGACAGTGCGGCTTCTGTCATGCTTCTGCTGTGATCTGGCTGACCCACGACCGAGCAGCATGATTGCAGTGATCTTGCTGGAATCAGCATGATGGCAGGGCCAATTCAGAATCTTGCCGATTGTCGATCATGATGAAACCGGGAAGGCAGGGAGAGCGAAGAAAGGTGTTCCTATAGGAGAAGCCTCGCTTTGCCTAGTCCTCACGTCTGGGCGTTACCTCACTCATCAACGAACACTGAATCTCGTTTCTCGCCGCCGAAAAACAATCAGAATAAGCCAGACAACCCTCAAAACCCGAGCGTGAAAACCGACGCCAACAGGTGGAAGAGATGGTTGGGTCGTCGTCCCCTTATCAGCACCGCGTGGAAGTCTGTCTGCGACTCGACGCGTCTGCCTCTCGCAACCTCGTTCGTCACAGCCAAGGCGAGAGCCCTGCGCCGGTCATCGTCTCCTTTCTTGATCTGCACTAGCGGTGATGCTGGGCCGGGTGCTGCCGAATCGCCTGGCAGCACAACCTCTTGGCGTTGCCGACGACGCCTCACAATGTCCGCGTTCATAGGTGCCCCCTTGCCGACAGTCGGGACGTTGCTCTTGCGACAGATGTACCATTCCTGAACCACGCAGCCGACAAGAGGGCATACGGGCAACTAGGCCTGCCTGCCGTCAGGCCGCGTGGGCAGAGATAGCGGTTCATCTGCCGCGGACAGCAACCTGCCACAGCCCAGGCCACCCTTTTCGCTAAAAACGCGCCCACGGCGGTGTTTCCATGGCCTGGCTGGCGGCCGGCTCGCGCTCTGCCAGCCTGCGGGGCCAGCCGAGGAAGGAGAGGAAGATTCAGCCGACCTCGAGCGCAACCCGCGGCACAGCCGCGGCGCACGCTGTCGACACAGCCCGGTGCCCCGGCACAGATCGGAGGCCGCCCAACTGGGGGATTCCGCCGCTCGCTGTCACGGCGGGCTTCTGACCTGAGTCGACAGGCTCACTCAGGCTGCGCGGATGTTCTCAGCCACTCTTGAGCGCAACAGATAGGACGTCTAGGTTGGAGAGCAGAGAAACCGGGCAGGGTCTCTGGCCGGCGACCCGGCCAGCCGGCAGGGCTTGTAGGTACCCGTGTGCAGACCGCCCGGCGCGAACAGGTCTTCTCGGGGAATCTGTGTGCGGTAGTGCCCGTGCTGGGCTAGCTGGGGCTCTTGTTCGGGTTCTTGGCGGGGTGCGCGGCCTTGGGCGACCGCGCGGGCTTTCGACCGCGCGGGCTAGATGGTCTGGGGTGGCGTCGGTCTTGGCTCGCTCACGCAGCTCGGCCTGTTTGGGCTGGCGGCTAGGTGGGTTCGTCTCGACGGGCTGCTGCTTGGCTTGGCTGCGTTTTTGGTGTGTATTGGTGCTCCTGGGTTGTGTGGTGGGGTGGGTTGTTGTGTGCGGTCTGGGGGCCGGTTGGGTAGGGTGCTGCTCCTCTAGGGCCGCTGCGTTGGAGGATCTGGGCTTTGGCTAGGCTTTGTTTGGCCTGGGAGTTGGGTCGTGCTGCCTTGGTCTTGGCGGTTCTGCTCCCGTTGTCGGTGGCCGCTTGTGGGGGCCCGGCTGTACCCGAGCCGCCTTCCAGCCTGCGTTATGGGTACGTGGGCTCGGTTGTTGTGCTGGTCTGGGACGCCTCTGCCCGTGCGGATTCCTACAGCATCTACTCCGGCGAGTTGGGATGCGGTGTGGGTTCCGGCCATCCCGTGATCTGTAGGGAACTCGCCAGCGGGGTCTGGGACACTTTATACGTCCACGACAGTCCTGGCGCTGAGCCCAGCGGCTACTGGGTCGTTGCCTGTAACGGCTCCGGCTGCTCCGAGATAGACGCCGCCAGCCCTGCCCGGCTGATGCCCCGTTCCCCTGGGAGTGTGCGTGTTTCCCGGGAGGGTTCGTCGTTGGAGGTCACGTGGGATCCCGTGCCGGGTGCTACCCGCTATAGCGTCTACCACAACCCGGGAAGCCCTCGCTGCTACACGTCAGATCCCTACCCGCAGTGCGATGAGCTGGATGGGAACGTGACCGGGACGACTTACACTCATACCATCCCGGTTCCTGATCCCCCGTTCTCTGTCACGGTTGTCGACAGGAGCGCTGATGCGCTTACACTCGGTTGGCGAGTGGGTGGCTATGACCAGCATTATTGGGTTGCGGCCTGCAGCGACGCGGGTTGCTCGATTATCGCCAGCAACGTCCACGACTTTCTTCCTGCTTCGTATGATGTTCCTCCTGGCTACTACCGGGTATCTCGGGCAACTGAGGATGGGGCAACCCAAGAAATGAGATACACGCCCCTGGGTTCGAGCCTTGACCGTTTCCAATATGTCGATAAGGGGCTGCAGCCAAACACCGTCTACTACTACGGTGTCAAGGCCTGCAACGATAGCGGGTGTTCTGGTGGTTCTTCTCGCAGGGCGGCTGGGCTGACGGAATCGGATGGCTCGGTTGATGCGCCATCCACCCCAACTGGGCTCCAGGGAGAGAAGATCGTTAGAGATGGTGTTCCTGACGACGTAAGAGTGACTTGGGATCCGGTGGAAGGGGCAACGTACTATGAGCTATGGATAGGTGGAGTCCCCTCTTCCTCCTTTGAGCTCGGGGAAGAGATTAGCGCCCCGTTACATGACCAATCCTTCGGAACTTCTGCTAACAGAGGCTTCTTCGGGGAGTATGAAACTACCAGCTACAAAGTCAGGGCATGCAACGAGGTCGATTGCTCACCATTCTCGGAAATCATTACGGTACAGTAGGGATTGACATGCGATCCTAGACCTCTGGTCATTCTCCCTCGATGTTTCTACCCTCACCCCGAAATATCCACAAGGTCCGTCTGGCACGTGCGGGGGCGTTCCACGACGGCGGTCTCGCATGGAACTGAAGACTTGAGACCTCCTACTAGACAGCAGGCGGACACGTGGAAGGGAGCATGCCGGCATACATCCACGAGACAGAGACAACCACACCTGCCAACCTTGTGGAGCAAAAGCGACAAGCGCACACCAAACAAGCGGATACGATAGCTTACTCGACAGCGACACTGTAACCACCCTATGCCACCAATGATATGGCGCAATAGACGACAAAAATAGCAAACTATGACCGCAATTAGAGAACAAAGATAACCACAATAAAGACGCCACACTAAAACGGACAGTGAAACGAAATAGCTGGGCGGAACAAAACCGAATTTTAATACACACATATTGCCCTCGCACTCCCCACCCTGTAGAAGACCAATATCAAGTTTCTTGATAGTTTTCCTGTCAATCACGGGAAAACTCGAGGGAGATCGAAGGCAAAAGGATGGAAAAAGCATGTGAAAACCGGGCCTATTAACCTGGAAACCACCGAAAAGCTGGGGCAGTCGGAGGCTCCGCCCGCCGGCCAGCAGCGGCAAACACGCGGATCTGCTGCTCGATGTCCGGCCCAGCTTTTTGGGTGAGAAACGGCGACCAAACCGAGCCGTCCTCAAGTCCGCGAGCAGAAGGTGATGGTCCCAGTGACGACAAGAGACGGCAAGTCGGTGCATCGGTCAGCAAGGGAGCTCACCGGAGGCCCGAGGTTGAGGTGCTGGCTGCGACAGCTCGGGTCTCGCGGCCGACGAGGGCCCTTGGGTAGGTGGGGTCTGTCCGCTGTCTTGGGCGTTGGCAGGCACCAATTCGCTCGATGACCACGCCAGCGAGGTGGCCGGTGCGGGGTGGTCGGCTTGCAGTGTGCAGGCAGTATCCGCCCGGCTTCGGGGGCGCGGCCAGCTACAGAAGCGCAGAGCCGCTCGTGGTGCACATCATCCCCGTTGGGCTAGTGAACAGCTGCTCCGAGGAGATCCTTGTCGGCGCAGCCCGGCTCCTCGATCAACGGACAGCGCGCCCAGCCCATCAGCGGTGGGTACGAATCGGACCCCCAATCCAAGGGCAGCTCCAGAATTCGAGGAGCGAGTCCTGCAGCCGGGCAACCGCTTTGTTGAGGGAAGTGCCCAGCCTGCCCGACCTTGTTGGCTCCATTGCGCGTGATGAGTAAGGCTTTCTCCGGGAAAGAACCCAGATAGGGTTGGGCAGGCCGGGCACAAGTTGCCCCGGCAGCCCTGCCAACATGCCACGGGCACACGCAGACGCACCCACCGGTCACGAACTCTCTGGTCTGGGAGGAGCTCCGGCAGACCTAGCCGGTCTGCCTTTTGCAGAGGACACTTGAGATAAGGGATCGGCAAGGCAGGAAGACTGTGGAAAAGCTGTTGAAAACCGCGGCGGCTGTCTATGTGTGAGGGCGGGCTGCTCAAGCGCAGGAGCTGCCGTCCGGAACTGACTTTCAGGGCATCAAGACGGTAGTGTCGGCATTGGGGTGCGGATGGTCTGTGGCTGCGCCTTCGTCGGGAGGCGACGGGATCTGCTCAGCGATCAGCCTCTCGAAGCTCTTTGCGGTGAGCTAGGGATTTGGGGGTCAGTCCCTGGTATTTGGGACATGGGAATGGAGCATCAGGTGGCGGCAGGTTGACACGGCTTGAAGACAAGAGCGCGTCGGCGAGCACGGAGCACAGCGTCACGATGCAGGTGCCAGCCGGCGCGAGCAGGGAAGCGAGCAGGGAAGCCCGTGAACGCCTGTTCATCATGCTCACGAGCACGTTTGAGCTAGAGGTCGACCTCGGGCACCCCTCATCCGCGGCGAGATCGATCGCGTCGTTGGAACAGACGACTTCCTGTCGGCGTTCGCACGCTTGCTCGAAATGGGTGACATGGGGGCCGATCCCCAGATCCTGGAAACGCCCGATAGCGAACTCCCCGCGCTTCGTTGGCTGGGCAAGTCGGCTCCGCTGACGATCAACGACACGAAAGGCCAGCCGATCCGGCTTCTCGACAAGGAAGAGTCCCAGATCCAGTGGAATTGCACCAGAGCCGCCTGCCTTCGCGCTCGCATGCTCGCCATCCTTCTGGATGAAATGCTCACGCGGATCGGCTCGACTTACCGACCTGACCCGGACACTGCCTCAGCGGCCTTTCGTGCCGAGTTCGTCTCCGAGCGGGACGCCGGGATCCTCGCGAGGGCTCTCCGCTACTACTGGGATCGCCGCTACGAGGACGCGGCACGGGTCGCGCTTCCAAGCATCGAAACAGTGATCCGCTCGCTGGCACAAGCGACCCAGGGCAGCTCATACGTCGAGCCGCAGGCCGGCCGCGACGGGCGCGAGTCGACCCTAGGGCGGCTCATATCGTTGCTGCCTGAGTCGCTGCCCGCGCTGTTCCGATGGGACCTGCGCACCATCCTGACAGACCCCCTCGGGCTGAACCTCAGGAACGTTCACCTTCACGGTCTCGCCGAGGCAGAACCAAAGCATGACACTGCGATCATTCTCTGCACAGCCGCGCGCCTGACCCTGATCCACACAACACCATAGCACTCACTACCCGCCTGAACAAACAGGCCCCGCACCCGCCGATTCACGCTCCGAACCATTAGCCATATCTGCCATGTCGTCGAGCCGCCCATCTCTCGTCGCCAGGCACTGTCGGGGGGGGCGCTCGCCCCTTACGGCCACCGGCCGCAGGGGCCGCTGTGGTGGGCTGCAGGGGCCGCCGTGGTGGGTTCGGGCCGCCAACCGGGCCGGTGGGCCAGACGTGAATATGCGACAGATGGGCACGGCCGGATCCGGGGCGGCCGGCCGGCCGCAGACGGCCTCGCCTCGGGCTGTCCACTCGGCACCCGAGCCAAATGCGTTCCTGACCACTTGTAACTGGGCGTCAGCCCCGGTCAACGGCAGGACACCGATGAACACCAGCCTGGGGCAGCCTCAAGAGTCGAAGCACCAGCCTCTGCCACCAGGGCCTGTTTGGTTGAGCAGAGTGCCCGACATGTCCGACCCCGTTAGCTCGATCACACGCGCGAGCATGTCCGCTTAGGCAAGACCACCAGACAGGGCCAGGCACGAGCCCCTCAAACGGCCTAAGGAAACGTGCTACATCAGACACGGGGAGGCCCGGTTGTGGGCGAGCTACTGCGGAGGGGATCTGCCTGCCCGTTCGCATGCTGGTTTCCGGGTCGGGCGGCTGTAGCGGTGCGGCAGGGTCGCGGGTGATTGGCATGCTCTTGCGGGGTTTTCGCTCCAGCCACGGGTGGCTGTCTTGCTCGCTGTGTCTCCCTTCGCCTGTAGCTGCACTGTTAGCAGCTTGTTAGCCGTGGATAGTTCTAGGGGCAGTAGTCCATCGGCTTGTGCGGTGATGATGCCGGTGTGGGTGTTTTGACGGATGTTGTGCTGCCGGTCGCGCTGGCGTTCATCATGTTC
>JAPOVR010000103.1 GCA_026708005.1 Actinomycetes bacterium | reverse complement strand
CGGCCGCCCCCGCTAACCCCCCCGGCCCCGCCACGAAGGAGCGGGCTGGCCGCGGCCGCCCTGACAGCCCGCCGGCGAGCCCGGAACCCCCAACCTGACACCCCAGAAGATTTCGCGATAATTCTAGCCACCGGCCTGCAGTCCGGGGAAGATGTCCCTTGCGGGGACGACCCGGGCGGGTGAGCCCGGCCCCCGCGGGGTGGCCCGCTCGGGGCCGCCTGCCTGGGCCGCTAGCCGCTCGCCGGCGGGATCCGTTGGGCGATTGTGTGGGCGAGTTGTTCTGCGAGCACCGGGTCGAACGGGGCCGGGAACCCGGCAAACGCGAGCAAGACGTATACCCGGCCGGCCCGGACATGAACGACGTCGGTGGAAACATTGACGACCGCCTCGGGACCGCCGAGTTCCGGGTCGCCCAGCCGGATCTGGATCCGCCACGCCGCCGACTCCTCACCCAGAGCGGGGAACTCGAGCGTCTCAACGACGCTTACCCCCACAAGCCCGCCCAGAGGCCCAGACTCCTCGACCGCCTCCGCCGCGTCGGCGGCACAGCCAGTGTGAGCGTCCGCCAGCCGCCGGAACGCCAACTCCGCCCGCCCCTCATCCTTGAACACCGACACGTTCGAGTACACCAAAGCGCCGCCGGGCCCCGCCGCCGCCAGCGAAAACGCCTCCGCCGCAACCGCCAGCCCCGACAGGTCAACGCGCCCCACCAGGCACGGCACAAGATCCCCGGCCTTCTCGCCCGGCGGCAGCAGCAGCAGCTGTCCCGCCGGCAGATCCCCCGCCCGAAGCACAACCCGCTCCGCGAGCGCCTGGGCCGCCGAATCCGGGGCAGCCTGCGCCCCCAGATACTTGACCAGAAACCACTCCCCCGGGGACCCCGACAGCCCCAGCTCCTCCCCGACCATCTCAACCGACTCAACCGAGCGGACACGGTCGCCAGGACCAACAGACGCACGATCGCGGCCCGGCCCACCATCAAGCCAGTCCTCCCCGCGGCCGCCCACAAGGGTGTCGGCTCCTTTGCCGCCGTGGAGGAGATCATTGCCTGCCTGCCCATACAGCCGGTCACGGCCCCGGCCGCCAACCAACACATCATCGCCCGCCTGCCCATACAGACGGTCAGAACCCCGGCCACCGTAGAGACGGTCAGAACCCCGGCCGCCATGCAACACATCCCCACCGGGACCGCCCCGCAGAACATCATCGCCCCCGCGGCTGTGAAGGACATCATCGCCGCCGAGCCCGCAGATCACATCATCACCGTCGGTGCCGACAAGCAGATCATCGCCCGCCGTCCCCGTGATCGTGCAACCCGCCAAACCCACCAAACCCGGCTCGGCCGGCGCCTCCACAACAGTCACAGCCTCCGACGCCGACGGCGACACCAACACCACCGCCCACAGCACACAACCCGCCGCTGCAACCACAAACCAGCCACACACACCACGCCGCCAACCGCTCAAACCCACCAAGCAACCCTACCCAACACGCAAACCACACAGAACAGCCCCACCAAGATAAGAGGCACAGCGACCAGCAACCACCAGCCGCACTCGTCATCGACCGTGCCTTCCTTCTCGGCCGTGCCGTCAGCCAGCACCTTCAGCCAGAACCAGCCGCTGCCGACGGGGTTGTAGCCCGCCTTCTTCTTGTACATGACAGGCCTTGCGGCCCACACACCCGAGGGTGTGTGGCCCCCTCACGGAGATCGCCTCGCTGGCCATCACGCCCTCCCTGCCGTCAAAGGCAGCGGGGCTTCTCTGTTCGTGGTTCTACTCTGGCCCCGTGTGTATCGGGAAGACAATCAGCCGGGTCGGCACCTAACGCTGCCGGGGGCGCCGGCAAGGTGCCTACGCTTGCCGTCCAGGCCCACCCAGGTCGTCTCCACTCTGTCGCCCCCAAGTGGGTGAAGAAGGCGCTGCTGCGCCGGGTTGCTTGCCACGGTCGGGCGGTGGCCCACCGCAGCTAGCGAGCCCCAGATTGTGGTATTAGCGCCACTTGACGAGGTGACCGGTTCAATGCCGTGCCTGGACATAAGAAAGTGGTTCACCGTCGGTGTTACCGCAGCCGGCGCCAACGCGATCGGTGTTGCCGCGGCAGGCGTCTGGAACGCGATAGGCCTGTTCACAGTGAGCGTCCTGAACGCGTTGGGCCTAGTCGCGATCAGCCCCGTCAACGCCGTCGGGGTCGTCGCGATCGGCGGAGTTAACGCTGTCGGGATTGTTGCAGTCGGCGCAGGCAACGCCACAGGGCTCGTCGCGGCCGGCGGCGGGACCAGCAACAGCGCGTTGAGCTCGCTGATCTAGGAAACCCGGCGACCAGGCGGGCCAGGGCCTCCCAGGCCCGCGGCTACCCGTCAGCCAGAAACATCCGGGACAGGAACGCCGGGACAGGCACGGTCGCCCACCTGCCAGCCCTGCGAGTCGCCGCCGACCCTAGAGACTGACACAGCCCGGACTTCACCCCCCGGCCGGTGCTGTTGCCTCGCTCCCCGGGACCGCACCTGCCTCGTGGCTTCGCCGGTCAGGCCGCAGCAGCGTCGTCTGCGAGCCGCACAGCAGCGCGTTGTGCTTAGGCCCATGTAAGCCCACCCGGCTCCCGACAGAACAAGCCCGGGCTTGCTTGCAAGGCGTCCGTGACAGCCTGCTTGCGCACCCTCAACCGCAAGCTGATCTCCGCCGTTGTCCTGCCCATACCATCACCAAGCAGCCCCGCCATCCCCCGCTCCAACCCACACAGACCGACCTCAGCACAGACTCCCCTGCTCTCGGCGGCGACCCCATCCAGCCCAGCGGCGACAGGCCCAAGGGTGCCGCCGGCACCCTCCAGATCCATCAGCGACAGCTGGCCGCTCCCCCAAAACCAGCCCCCACCAGGCACCACCCACACACACAACACACCCTCCGCACCGCATAGCCAAGCTGAAACCGCCCAACCAAAAGCCCTGCAACTTTCGCGTCATGAAACTGTGTCAACTCTGCGCGGCCGGCTGGCCCGTGCGCGCCACAGGTGCGGCGCCAACCCGGCGACAGGGGAGGAGACCGAGCGTGGTGATGCGGTCCGTTCGCGACTCAGAGCGAGGCCAGTTGGCGGGGCCGCTTGCCCCAGCACGAGCGCCGATGCCGCCAGACGGGCGGATGCGGCGTCCCAGATTCGGCCGTGGTCCTGAGGAGGCGACCGACGCCGTTAGGCGGCGGGATGCGGGCGCTGCGGGAGGTACCAGTCGAGGATCTGGACGCCGTCCCAGGCGACGACCCCGGGACGGCTGAGGATCGCCTCGAACGTTCGCTCGATGTGCCCGACGCGGTGCGGAACGCCGGAGAGGTACGGGTGGCAGGCGATAGCCATGATCTTCGCCCGCTCGGCACTCTCCTTCCACAGGCACTCGAAGTGGTCGATCGTGCGCCGATACATCATCTCGGAGGGCTGGTGCTGGAGCGCCATCAGAACGATGTCGTGGAGCTCGAAGTTGTAGGGAAGCGCGACGAGCGGAGACGTCGTCGTCCGCAGTGTCACTGGCTCGTCGTCGAGCACCCAGTCGCCGATGTACTCGATCCCAGCCTCGGCGAGCAGATCGGGCGTCTCGTCGGTCTGCGTCAGCCCGGGGCCAAACCAGCCGCGCGGGTGCGTGCCCGAGAAGGCGGTGATGGTCTCGATCGTGCGCTCGATCACGCCCCGTTGGTCATCGAGGCGGTGCATCGGGATCTGCTCGACGCTGTGCGCGTTCAGCTCCCAGCCGCTCTCGAGGCACGCCTCGACAACCGGCGCGTACGCCTCGCAGATCCGAGCGTTGAGCGTCACCGTGGGTGAGACACCCAGCCGCGTGTAGACGCGCCGGAGCCGCCAGAAGCCCACGCGCATGCCGTACTCGTGCCAGGTCCAGTTGGGCACGTCGGGCAGCAGCGGCTCGCCCTGGGGCGGGCTGATGACCGTCCTCGCCATCGGGCGCGAGATGTCCCAAATCTCCAGCGCGAGCACCGGCCAGACAACGAGACGTACGCCCTCGGGAAGCTCGAGCGGAGGCCTGCTCTCGACCGGCGAGTACTCCAGCCTTTCGCTTGGGATCATGCCGTTCCCCTTCGGATCAGCGCTGCGTCACTCATGCGATCTCCTCCCGAACGATCTGCGCGCCCTCGGCCAGCGCCTTCAGCTTCATCGTGGCGACGATCCGCGGCAGCGCCTTCATTCCGCAGTCGGTCGTCAGGTAGACGCGCTCGGGCGGGACGATCTCGATGATCCTCCTGATGCGGTCGGCAACCTGCTCTGGCGACTCGACCATGCTCGTGCGGATGTCGATGACGCCGATCCCAACCTCCTTATCCTCCGGGAGCGACCTGAGCGCGTCGATGTCGGCCATCTCCCGGTTGGCGAAGTCCAGGACGAACTGATCGATCGGCAGGTCGTAGAAGTGAGGAAGGACGGCCTCGTAGCCCGCGGGGAAGAGGCCTTCAAGCCGGTTGCCCCACGCGTTTCCGTAGCAGAAGTGCAGCGCTATCTTCGCGTCCACGCCGACGAAGCACTGGTTGAAGACGTCGGCAATCCACACGTAGTCGCTGTCGTCTCCGGTGAAGAGGGGCAACCAGGCCCCGAGGTCCTCGAATTGGAGGAACTCGGCACCCTCGGCGACGAGGTCCTTCATCTCCGCGTTGAAGATCGGCGCGAGCGCGTAGCTGAGCTCCTTCGGGTTTTCGTAGTGCTGGTAGTAGACGTGCCAGGCGAGGTTGACCGGGCCAGCGCCGACCGAAACCTTGAGCGGCTTCGTCGCGTAGCGATTTCCGATCTTGTAGAGGTCGACGAGCCGGATCGGGCCGCGCTCGACGGGCCCGCTGTTGATGACGCCGCCCCAGTCTGAGAGCAAGGCGATCTCCTTCGAGATCGTCTCGGCTCCGAGCACCGCCGGGTGCTCTTCCTTCGCTGGCTCGAAGCCCTCGATGCGCTCGTACCAATACCAGCAGAACGAGCCGATCATGCCGATGTAGTCGTCGAAGCACATCTGGCCGTCGCAGACGATGTCGAGGCCGGCTTCCTCCTGGTCGTGGATCACGGCCTTCGTCGCGTCGTTGTAGGCCTCAGCGTGGTCGGCGTGCTTGAAGGCGACGCGGACGTCCCGTCCGAGCAGCTGGTAGTCGAACCACTTGGGCCTCGGATACGAGCCGACCATGGTCGTCGGGAGGATGGTGTCGACGATCTGGGTTGGCATCAGCTTCCTCCTCGTCTCGCCAGAACATCAGGATGGCCGAAGGGCAGCGGGAGCACTCTAGCGCGCCCGGCGCGTTGGATCGCCGCCCGCAGCTCATGGCCAGCGGCCCCGGAGAGCGTCGTGATTTGCTATGGCCCGACGCGCGGCTCGCTGCCCGCACGCAGACGCGGTACCCCTCCGCCCGCGTGGGACGCCACCTCTAGGGCCACCTCTAGGGTCCACTCCAGGAGCGCCGCCGGTGACACCCGCGACCCGTGCGGGGACGCCAGAGCCGAGGGCCCGTCGGCGCCATCGTGACAATCAGCGGCGGTCTTGGCCTTGGGAGGTTCGCCCGCACCCTGATGGGCGCCTCAGATCCCGGCGCGATCGCCCGCAGCCTCCGAGGGAGAAGCAGCGGCCAGCAGGAGATGGCACAGCGGCTCGACTAACTCAGATGACAAGAGTTCTCGAATCCTCGAGTAGGTCACAGCACAGATCTATGGCCGTGGTCTGCCAGCTTGCTCGTCAATCTGCCGCCAGCGCGACATGAGCACCTCAAGTTGATCCCACTTACTGAGATTGCCCCGACTTGTGATTACGAACATCTCGGCGTCGTAATTCACAACCGCCTGACGCTCAGCGGGGCGGCGCTCAATTCTCGCGTCGCGCGTGCTGATGGTCCAACCATTGGCCGCGACTTTCGGAATCCAGTCAGAGTCGAGGACATTCGTGTCTGTGATCGGGCACTTCGGTCGGCGCCTGCCACCAATTGTTGCACCAGGGTCACCAGGGCAGGTTGCATCTGCGCGTAGCCCTGCCACGACATGCGCGAGACCGAGCACATCGGTATCGAAATAGAAACGGACTTGTGCAGGGCCCGTGACTTGGTTACGCGGCGGCTTCCCACTCATACGACGCGGCGGTCGTTATCTCCTCAACCGGCCGCTCGAAGTCGCTGGCAACCTCGCCCGGCGTCGCGCCGGTCTCGATCGCTTCCACAATTACTTCGGTGCGAATACCGTGCACGGTGGGGGCGCCAAAAGCGACCTCTGGATCGATCACGACCGACGACTCCCGGCCAGCAGGGTGCCAGCGGATCGCCCACGGCTCTTTCTCGCTCTCCGAGGCGCAATCAATCCTGCTGACAAACTGCTCGACCGGGGGGACAGGAGCAGCTGGCGGCTCACAGCCTCGTAGACCAAAGGGTGTTTGCCGAGATTCACCTCGTCTTGTGCTTCAAGGAACACCCGTCGCCGACCAGTGGCTTAGCGTGCGCAAGCGGATAGGGCACGCCAAGCTGCTCTCGCAGCAGATCAACAACAGGTCGGATGCGTTGGAGCGGGACGCCCTCCTGACGGTATGCGCGCAGTAAGCCGGCCTCAACGAACTCGCCCAATGTGACATTCCTTGACCCCGTCGCTTCGGGGCGGATCACCGGCGGAAAGTTGCCGCGTCCCTCCAGCCACCACCTCAACGTCTCTGCGCCGACCCGCAAGATCCGGCTGCCCAGGATCGGACAGGGCTGTGCGGGGCCGGCAGAGCGGTACGGAATCAGGCGGGGCTGCGCAGAGGCCGGAAGGACTGGAAGGAATTCGGACGAGGCTGCGTGGAATGGGTAAGACGGCACACTTTCGTGATGCTCCTGTGGCACGCCATGCGCAAGCTGTGCGCATTTGTGGGCTACCCTCCCCCGGTGGTGGGTGGGGGCGGGTTGTCTCTACGGCGGCTCGGGGCGGTCGGGCAGCGCGGCCTACCGGCTGGGCAGTTCGGCCGACGCCTTGGCGGCGGGCAAATCGGCGGCCCGCCACGGCGGGTGAGGCCGCGCGCTGGGTTTGGCTCGCCCGGGGCAGACTCGGCGCTCCTCCGCCCGCGAGAGGCACCCACCGGGCAGGTCGCGGGTGATCGCAATCAGCGGCCGACTCCGTGCCCGCGTGAGGGCACCCCTCGTCGACACGACCCCGCAGCTGCTCGGGAGCCCTGCTCGGGAGCCCACTTCTCGCCCGCGTGAGGGCGCCTCCGCTCGCGCATAAGCCCCCTCGCCGAGGCCCCGACGGCCCGCGGATCGACGGCAGGCTCGCTTGACACCTCGCCCGCGCTGATCTAGAACTCCGCTCGTGCTCTGGGTTGCGCACTGGGCCGGGGCTCGGTGGAGCCACGGAAGCAGCCGGGCAGACGATGCTCGCACGGGCCGCTCGGAGGCATGACGTGGCGCGGATCGGCCTGCTTGTGCCATCGTCCAACACGACCGTCGAGCCGGAGATCTACCGCGCGCTCCCGGCGGGCGTGACACTGCACACCGCGCGCCTCTTCCTAACCCAGATCGAGCCCGACTCCATCCTCGGCATGGTCGGGGAGCTCGAGACCCAGGGCCGCAACCTTGCCTCCGCCGACGTGGACGTGATCGTGCTCGGCGCGACGGCGCCGAGCTTCCTGAAGGGGCTCGGCTACGACCGCGAGGTCACCGCGCGCATCGAGGCGGCAACCGGGAAGCCGGCCACCACCACCTCTACGGCGCTGATCGACGCGCTCGCCTTCCTCGGCGTCTCCCGAGTCGTGCTCGGCTCGGCCTACGACGAGACCGTCAACGCGATCACGCGCAACTTCCTCGAGGCCAGCGGCATCGAGGTGCTCGCCGCGCACGGGCTGGGGATTGTCGACAACCTCACGGTCGGGCGGCTTGACGTCTCGAGCGCGCACGAGCTCGCCCTCGAGATCGACCGGCCCGACGCCGAGGCGCTCGTGCTCGCCTGCACGAACTGGAAGACGATGGACGTGATCGAACGGCTCGAGGACGAGCTCGCCAAGCCGGTGCTCTCGACGACCCAGGTGAGCCTCTGGGCTGCCCTGCGCATGGTTGGCGAGGCCGGCGGGCTCTCGGGCTACGGGCAGCTGCTGCGCGCGGCTTCGCCGCACGATGCCGACGTGCCCAGCCCCTCCTAGGAGCGCCCTACGGTGACCGCAGCCGACGTCATCGTCGTTGGGGCCGGCGGCTCGGGCTTGGCCGCCGCCGCCGAGGCAGCCCGCTTCGGCAGCGTCATCGTGCTCGAGAAGAACCCCCGGCCTGGCGGGTCGACGTCGTGGTCGGTGGGCTCGATCACCGCGACGGGGACACGGCACCAGCGGAGGGCCGGCATCAGCGACTCCCCCGACCAGCACTTCGACGACATGGAGCTGAACGTCGGGCCGTTTCGCGGCCGAGACAACCTCGAGCTGCGGCGCATCCTCGTTCACAACATCGCCGAGACGATCGCGTGGCTCGAGTCGCTTGGCGTCGTCTTCGTCGGACCGATGCCAGAGCCGCCGCACCGCCAGCCGCGCATGCACGTCGTGGTGCCGAACTCGAGGTCGTTCGCCTACCACCTCGAGCGGCACTGCTGCCGGCTCGGCGTCGACATCCGGCTCGGGCTGCGCGCAGAGCGGCTGGTCGAGGAGGACGGCGCCGTGGTCGGCGTCGAGGCCCGCAACGCCAATGGGGATGCCTACGCGTTTCGCGCCCGGCGGGGCCTTGTCCTGGCCGCCGGCGATTTCAGCGGCGGACGCGAGCTGAAGGAGCGGTTCGCCTCGCCCGCCGTCGTCGACGTGGAGGCGGTCAACCCGACCGCCACTGGCGACGGTCAGCGGCTGGCGCTCGAGCTCGGCGCAACCGTCGTGAACGGCGACATCGTGCGCGGGCCGATCATGCGCTTCATTCCGCCCACGCGCCCCAGCCTGCTCCTCAAGCTACCGCCTCGGCGGTCGATCGCGCGATTCGTCGCGTGGTGCCATGGCCACCTGCCCCAGCGGGTGCTGCGCCCGTTCCTGATGAGCTTCCTCACGACGGCGCTCGGCCCGTCCCCCGAACTGTACGAGCGCGGCGCGGTGCTGATCAACAGCGACGGCGATCGCTTTACCGACGAGCTCGACACCCCGAGCCTCGACGTGCCGACGCAGCCCGGGAGCGTCGCCTGGATCGTCTTCGACCACAGGGTCGCCGAGACGTTCTCGGCCTGGCCGCACGTCGTCTCGACCGCGCCGGGGATCGCCTATGCCTACCTCGCCGACTACCGGCGAAACCGCCCGGACATCTACCACGAGGCGCGGACCACCGCAGGGCTGGCGGTGTCGATCGGCGTCTCCCCGCGCGCGCTGACCGAGACGCTGGAGGCCTACGCGGCGGGCGAACGCGGCGGGCGCGCCCCGCTTGATCAGCCTCCCTACTACGCCATCGGCCCCGCGAAGAGCTACGTCGTTTTCACCGACGGCGGGCTGAACGTCAACGAGCGCCTGCAGGTGCTCCGCGAGGACGGCAGCGTCATCCCACGCCTCTACGCGGCGGGGTCGAACGGGCAGGGTGGCGTCGCGCTGGAAGGTCACGGACACCACCTCGGGTGGGCGTTCACCTCAGGCCGCATCGCCGGCCGCAACGCCTCTGAGCAGGCGGGCGCGCCGTGATCTTCATCAGCCAGAGCGGGCTGATCGACCGCAGCCGCGATGCGGAGTGGGACCGCTGGTACATCGAGCACCTGCGCGCCATGGCCACGGTGCCGGGGATCTTTTCTGCGCAGCGCTTCCGGATCGACACGCCCGGGTCGCCACCCTCGCTTGCCATGTACAGCGTCGCCGCCCCCGAGGTCTTCGACGATCCCACCTACCTGAGCGTCCGCGGCTTCCGCGAGTGGCAGCCGCAGATCGATCGGCAGCACTACCGCCGCAACCTCTTCGCAGGCCTCGAGCAGGCGCCGCAGGTGGAGGAAGGCGACGTCCTGCTCGTGGCCGACCGCGAGCAGCCCGAGGACGCGATCGGCGGGACGGTGTTCACCTGGCTTCGCAGCGTCGGGCTCGACCGCTCGACGCCCTGCCGGGGTCTCGCCGTCCTCGCCAACTCCCAGGCGCCAGCCGACCCCGGAGTCGCGGTCTACCGACCCGTGAGCCCGCGCTTCGGCGGCGCTTCGTGAACCCCGCGGCGGCGGCTGTTCGGCCGCCCGCGCTCCGTGGCTGATCGGGGAGCGGCCAGCAGGCCGCCGCCTCCGACCTAGACTTCGCCTCGCATGCCCAGCTCACTCCAGGTCGATCTGCTCGTCATCGGCTCGGGCGCGTCCGGCATGACCACGGCAGCGCGCGCAGCACAGGCGGGTGCCCGGGTGCTCGTTGTCGAGAAGGCTCCGCAGACCGGGGGGTCGGCGGCGATCTCGGGCGGCTTCGTCTGGACCGCAGCCGAGGTCGACGCGCTGCTGGCGGAGGATCCGGGCGCCGACCCGGCGCTGGTCAGGGCCCTCGTGGAGGGCTTCCCGGCGGGCATCGACTGGCTCCGCTGGCTCGGCCTCACGCTCTCTGACGAGATCACCGGCATCTACGGGTTCGGCCGCGGCTTCCGGATCGATCCCAACCTCTACCTCGACCGCTGCCGCTCGCTCGTCGCCTCGGCGGGCGGCGAGGTGGTCGTCGGAACGCAGGTCGAGGAGCTCCAGCGCAGCGGCGGGAGCGCGGCCGGCGCCCTCTTGACCGCGCCCGACGGGAGACAACTCGCGGTTGACGCCGACTGGACGGTGCTCGCCACCGGCGGCTTCCAGGCCAGCTCGGAGCTGCGCAGAGAGCACATCCACGCGAGCGCCGATCGGATGCTCGTCCGGGCCAACGCCCATAGCAGCGGCGGTGGGCTGCGCCTCGGCCTCAGCGTCGGAGCGGAGGCAACGGCGGACATGGCCGGCTTCTACGGCCACCTGGTGCCCAGCCCGCTCACGGCGTTCCCGCCAGAGTCCTTCATCCCCTTCGCTCAGCTCCACAGCGCCTACTGCCTGCTGCTCGATGCGCGCGGGCGCCGCTTCACGGACGAGTCGCTCGGCGACCACAAGAACGTGCAGGCGCTCGTCAGGCACCCGAGCGTCACGGCGATCCTCGTCGCGGATGGCGAGATCCACCGCACACAGGTCCTCTCGGAGTACATCCCCGGCCTGCCGAGCATCGACCGGCTTCAGGTCGCCGTCGACGCGGGCGCGAGGCTCGCGAAGGAGCAGAGCCTCGCTCAGCTCGCCGACTCGGTCGCGGCCTGGGGAGCCGACGGCGCGAGGTTCCTGCGCACCCTGACCGAGTACAACGAGGCCGCCCGCCGGAATCCCAGCCTGCTCGACCCGCCTCGGCGGAAGCACTTGCAGCCACTCGAGACGCCGCCGTACTTCGCGCTCGAGGTTCAGCCCGCGATCACGTTCAGCTACGGCGGTCTGCGGGCTGACGCCGCCGGGCGTGTCCTGGGGAAGGACGGGCCTGTCGGCGGCCTGCTCGCCGCCGGCATCGACGTCGGCGGCGTCTTCCACCGCGGCTACGCGGGCGGCCTCGCTCGGGCGCTGGTCTCGGGGATGCGTGCCGCACAGACGGCGACGGGCGATGCGGCGAGCTCAAGGCGCCTCGGCTGCGCCCCACGGAGGCGCCGATCGGCGCCCGCGCGGGCTCGGGGGCAGGGGCCGGTTGATCAAGAGCAGAGGGCGCGTGGAGCGCCGAAGGAGGAGGATGCATGACAGGGCCCGATCAGGCTGTGCCTGGGCCGCCGCGCGATCTCGTCGGCTATGGACGCCGCCCGCCGAAGGTCGTCTGGCCGGACGGGGCGAACGTCGCGGTCACGTTCGCCGTCAACTACGAGGAGGGCTCGGAGCACTACGAGTACGCCGGCGATGCCGCCACCGACCCGCTCGGTGAGTTCGCCTACGCGCTCGATCGCAGCTACCGCGACTTCCAGATCGAGTCGGTGTACGAGTACGGAAGCCGCGCGGGGATCTGGCGGATCCTGAACCTCTTCGACGAGTACCAGGTCAAGGTGACGATGTTCGCGTGCGGCATGGCGCTCGAGCGCAATCCCGACGTCGGGAAGGCGATCCAGAAGGCCGGCCACGAGCCGTGCTCGCACGGCTACCGCTGGAGCGAGCCGTGGCTCTTCACCGAGGAGGAGGAGCGGCGCGAGATCGCGCTCGCCATCGACGCGATCCGCCGCACCTGCGGCGAGCGACCGGTGGGCTGGTACTGGCGCTACAGCAGGAGCCTGCTCTCACGCGAGCTCTTGGCCGAAGCGGGCGGGTTCATCTACGACGCCGACGACTACAACGACGACCTGCCGTACTTCGTGGAGGTCAAGGGCAAGGATCGCCTGGTCGTTCCCTACACGGTGACATACAACGACTTCCGCTTCGTCGTCGCCGACGGCTGCATCGCCGATCCCGCCGCATTCGCCGACTTCCTGAAGCGCGGTCTCGACGAGCTCTGGCGCGAGGGGGCGGCCGGCTACCCGAAGATGATGAGCATCGGCCTCCACCCGCGGCTGATCGGCCAGGCGGGGCGGGCTTCTGCGATTCGGGAGCTCATCGAGCACGGCCTCGCGAAGGGCGACGTGTGGTTCGCCCGCCGGGCGGACATCGCGCGCTGGTGGCTCGACCATCACCACGAGTTCGAGCGGTAGATCTGCAAGAGCTGCTCCGACGGACTGTCTCGACGACCAACGATGGAGAGGTGAGACGTGGCGTTCCTTGATCACAACACCGAGTACGTGTACATCGTGCGCTCCGTGCCGCCCGAGCCGGCGATGCTGGCGGAGTGGAACGCGTGGTACGACGACGATCACATCCCCAAGCTGCTCAGCGTGCCCGGGCTGGCCTCGGCCACCCGCTACGAGGAGCGCGGCACAGGTGGGTACCTCGCGGCGTACGAGATCGAGAGCCCGGCCGTCTTCGAGGAGCCCCGCTACAAGGAGGTCACGGGCTGGGGCGCATGGGAGCCGCACGTGAAGGAGTGGCGACGGGCGATCTACCGGCTCGAAACCGAGCTGCCAGGCGGCTAGACGGGCCGACAAACCGACGACCACGAGAGGAGAGGCCGTGGCCAAGATGCTCTTGCACGTGTCCGCCAAAGTCACGAAGGAGCGGGAGGAGGCCTACAACACCTGGTACAACGAGGAGCACTGCCCGAAGGTCCTGCGGCTGAGCGGCGCGCTCAGCGCGCGGCGCTACCGGATGATCATGGGCGAGAGCGAGTACGACTACCTGACCGCGTACGAGTTCGCGGACGAGGAGACGTTCCAGCGTTTCGAGGACTCAGAAGGGATCCAGGAGCTCTTCACCGACTACGACGAGGCGTTCGGAGACGCGAGCGTCCGTATCCGCGCCGCCTACGTGCAGATCTGGCCCGAGGAGTGAGAGCCCTGCGAGCGCGACGACCGGACGGCCCGCGCGCGCAGGCTCCCGTCGGCGGCTCGGTGGCTCCTCGCGAGGCGAGGCTGGGTCAGCCCGCGCAGGCTCCCCTCACCGCGGTCCCAACCGACCCGGCTCATGGACGGCCGTCGCCATCCTCGCGGTCGGGAAGCGGTCGGTAGGGCTCGCCCCCGTAGCCGCCATCCCGGATGAAGCGCAGCGGGACGCCCGCCTCGATCTCCTCGCTCACGTGCGCCATCAGCCCCGGGAGCACAGCGAGAAGCGCGAGCGCCACGGTCTGCTGGGCCGAGATGCCGAGGTCCATGCCGAGGCAGGCAAGGCATCCGTCGATGTTGATCGGGATGTCCTTCCTGTCGGTGACGCGAACGAACTCGGCGTGGATCGCCCGGTAGAGGCCGGTCGCCTCGCCGGCGAGCCCGAGCTCCTCGGCAAGGCGAAACAGCACGTCGGCCCGAAAGTCGCCGCCGCGGTGCACGGGATGCCCAAGACCGGGGATGCGCTGGCCCTGCGAGCGAAGCTCCTCCACGAGCGCTCGGGCGGTCTCTTCGGCTGTCCAGCCGTTCGCCCGCTGCAGCTCGAGCCCGCGCCCGATCAGCCCGCAGGAGTGCTCGGGCGAGAGCGTGTTCCGGCCGGCGGCGAGCAGACCTCCGGCCACAGCGGGGACGAACTCGGGATTGCCAGAGGCGATGTAGCGGGCGGCCGAGACCGTCGCCGCCACGAACCCGTGGTCGAGCAGGCTCGTCAGGATCGCGTCGACGAGCCGCGCCTCGGCAGGGCTCGGCAGCCGTCCGACCAGTGTGAGGAACGCCGCGTCGGCATACGGCAGCCGGCCGATTAGCTCCTCGTGCGAGTAGCCGCGGATGAGGACGCGGCCGGCCTGCACGTCGCTGATCGACGTCGTGAACTCAGGGCTCATCGCGGCAGTATCCCTGCAGGGCTACCCGCCCCCGTCCGCGGTCGAGCGCCCACCGTCGGTGGGATCGCCGGCGGGGGCCGCTCGTGGAGCGCCCGCCGCGGGGTCGGCGGTGCCAGCACGCCCATCGTCGGTGGCGTCGCTGACACCGCGCTCCCTCAGCTTGAACTTCTCGATCTTCCCGGTGGAGGTCATCGGCAGGCTGCTGACGAGCTCGATGAAGCGGGGCGTAGCGTAGCGCGGCAGCCGGGCCGCGCACCAGGTGCGCAGATCGGCCGCGCTCAGCTGGAAGCCGTCGCGCACAACGGCCGCCACCATCACCTCCTCCTCGACCAGCTCCGAGGGAACGCCGAACGCCGCGGCGAGCTGGACAGCCGGATGGGCCAAGACGGCCTGCTCCACCTCCCACGAGCTGACGGTCTCACCGAGCCGTCGGATGACGTCGTCCAATCGATCCGAGAACCAGAGGTTGCCCGCCTCGTCGAGCCAACCTCGATCGCCCGTGTGGAACCAGAGGTTGCGAAACGCACGAGCGGTGCGGTCGGGATCGCGGAAGTACCCCGAGAACATCGAGTACGCATCGTGCGGCCTCGTGCAGATCTGACCGAGCTGGCCCGCCGGAAGGGGCTGATCGTCCGCGTCGAGGACGTCGACGTCGTAGCCCGGCAGCGCCCGACCGACCGATCCGACAACGCGATCGTCCTCCCGCTGCCAGGTAACGATCGTCGCCTCGGTGGAGCCGTAGCAGTGGACGAGCCGAAGATCGAAGCGTTCCTCGAACGGCTCGTGAAGCGCGGCCGGGATCGGCACGCCGAATCCCAGGCGCAGCGGATTCTCACCGTCGTTGGTCTGCTCGGCGCGCTTGGCGAGCAGCACGAGCATGGCCCCGACGAACGGGAACGCCGTCGCGCCGTGCGCACGGACATCAGGCCAGAATGCCTCGGCATCGAACCGCTTGGCCAAGCGCAGCGCCGCACCTGAGACGATCGCAGGCCAGACACCGTAGCCCTGGGCCATGTTGTGGTGCAGCGGCAGGCACACGTAGATCGTGTCGCTTGGATCGAGGTCGAAGAGCGCGGTCGGCTGGTACCCGTTCGTGTAGTGGTGGCCCTGGCTGACGACCACGCCCTTGGCCGGCCCGGTCGCGCCCGACGTGTAGAGAACGGCGACCGGATCGGAGTAGCCCACCTCGGCGGGCCCCGCCTCGGCGCCGTCGGCCTGGAGCGCTGACCACGGCACCGTCTGGAGTCGCTTCGCCGTTGCATCGCCAACGACGACCAGGCGCTTCAGCCACTCGAGCCGCCCGGCGACCTCCTCGATGCGGGGGAGGCAATCGGACTGCACGACGGCCGTCTCGCACCGCGGGTGGTTCAGCGTGTGGATCAGGTGCTCGCCGACGCTGGCCGGGCTGATCGGGACCTCCACCGCTCCCCTGTACGCCAGGCCGAACCAGCTCGCGAGCAGCTCGCGCCGGTTCTCCAACATGATGGCGACCGTCTCGCCCTTCGCGATTCCGAGCCTGCCGAACGCCCCCGCAAGCCGGCGGGCAAGCAGCGCCGTCTCGGCGCGGGACAGCGTGCCCGCCTCGTCGATGAGGAAAGGCCGCTCCGGATCCTCGGCGGCGTTGCGCTCGAGCATCGCCCCGAGCGTGCGCAGCGCGATGTCATGCTTGGGTCTCACCTCACGGGCTCACAACGCGGCCTCACCTTCAGGCAGACCGCCCAGGGGCCCTCTCGCGGCGGCGGGGCAACATGCTTCTCACCCGGCCGCCGCGCCTCTGAGCCGCCCTTGCGCGTCGATCCGCTCGCGCAGGATCGACAGCTCGTGCGGGCTCGGGGCGGGCGTGATCGGAACCGGGTCGGGTACCTCGAACGCGAACCCGGTGTGCTCGACGACACGCGCGAGCTCGACGCCAGGGTGCAGCGACCGCAGACGCGCGCGGTGCGTCTCCAGATGGAAATCGAACACGCAGAGCGGGGTCACGATGTACCTCGGACCCTCGTTTCCCAGCCCGAGCTCCTCCCGCAGCCCCGGTGTCCCATCGCCGAAGCCCAGCGCCGAGACATAGTCGCAGCGCTCGACGAGCACGCGCGCGGAGTGCTCGTTCGTGACGAGGTGGTAGCGCCCGTTGTGGACGGTCGCGTTGCAGGTTCCGATCGCGCCTGGGCCGCGGAAGGCCAGCCGCCGATGGTCGTGCCCGATGCCGATGAGGTTCGAGTTGCCGAACTGGTCGATCTGGATGCCGCCGCAGAAGAAGACCCCGCGGCGGCGGAAGCGCATCTCCGAGAGCAGGCGGTCGTGCGGGTAGTAGGCCTCCGCCCAGCGCTGGGCGCGCACGTCGGTGATCAGCTCGAACTCCTCGATGAGCGGCTCGTCCCGCAGGTACGCCTTCGTCATCGCGAGCATGATCGTCATGTTCGGGCCGTGGGTGAGGTGGGCGAGCAGCGCCGCCGCCCGTGGGACGGGCAGGTTGGCGCCGACCTCGACCCACTCGCCGTCCTCCAGATCGTGGGCGAGCGCGGTCGCCATCAGCTCGAACGGGCTGGCAGGCGCCTCGGCCGCGGTTTGGCTCATCCGACCCTCGCCCTCTGGCCTGGCGTCCGGCATCGCGGCTCAGTACTCGGACAGCTCGACCAGCCGGCGCAGCCCGACCTGCTCGAGGTACTCGACGTGGTCACGGGGCTCGAGGACGTAGCGGGCGAGGTAGGCGTCGAGGCGAGAGCGCGACCCGGTGCGAAGCAGCTCCTGCGCCGCGTCGACGTACTCGCCCAGGTGCTCGCGGTCGGGCGGGTAGTAGCCCTCGGATCCGAACGGATGAGCGCCGTAGGGGGCCCGGACGACACGGTCGGCGCCGGCGACGCTCGTGGCGGCGGGGTTGCGACGGATGCGCTCGGGCGAGATGAGCTGCTCGACCTGCACGATGGTGACGTCGGCTGCTGCGTGGATCGCCCGATCGCCGTAGCCCGTCCCGTCGTGCTGGACGTTCCCGTAGCGGTCGCTCACGGCCGCGTGGATCAGTGCGACATCGATCTCGATCGCGGGCACCGCGAGCAGGCGCTCACCTCTGATCGGATCCTCGAACTCCTTCAGGTCGGGGTTGATGCAGGGGTACGACGTTCCCACACCCGCCCGCCACGGATTGAAGGGCAGCCGCTGCGACGAGGCTCGCAGCCCCGCGTAGTAGAGCGCCTCGTCCAGCTCCCACACCTCGATCAGACCCTGCTGCGCCGCGTGCCGAAAGGCCGGGCCGATCGGTGCGAGCCCCTCGGCGCCGACGTAGGGCGCAACGACCTTGGCCACACACCCGCAGGCGACCAGCAGGTCGACGTCGAGGCCCGAGGAGGCGGCGCCCACGACCGTGAGCTCCTTGAGCCTGCGCCTCACGAGCTGGCGAACGAGCGCCATCGGGTGCGCGGCGTTGATGAAGCCCCCGACGCCGACCGTCATCCCGTCGCATAGGACGGCGACAGCGCTAGTCTCGTCGGTGACAACGGGTCGGCGCGAGCCCTCGACGGTCTGCTCGTCGTCCCCGCTCAGCGCCCGATCTCCCAACGCTCGTCGTGGGGTCGTCCGTAGTCGAGCCTGAACCAGCGCGGGTGCCCGTGGATCGTCTGCCCGCCATCGATCATGACGGCCTCGCCGGTGATGTACTCCGCCTCGGCGGAGGCAAGGAAGCAGACGAGGCTGGCGACATCCCCGGGCCGTCCGAGCCGACCCACCGGCGTCTCGGCCATGAGCACCTCGCGGTGACGCTCGTCGGCGAGCATCGGCGCGGTCATCCCGGTCTCGATCACGCCCGGCATGATCGCGTTGACGCGGATCCGATGGACGCCCAGCTCGGATGCCATACCGATGGCGAGCATGCGAACGGCCGCCTTCGTCGCGCAGTAGGCCGAGAGCTGGTCGGCATAGACCGCGGCCCCCGACGACGCGTTGAGAACGATCGCCCCGCCGCCGCGGTCGGCCGCCATCCGCCGCGCCACCTCCTGGCAGACGTGGAAGGTCCCCGTCAGGTTGACCTCAACGTGCCGGTTCCAGTCGGGGGCCGACAGCGACAGGAACGGCGCGAGCTTCCCGTAGCCGGCGTTCGCGAAGAGCACGTCGATGCGGCCGCAGGCCGCCCACGCCTCCTCGACCGCCTCGGCGACGGCCGCGGCGTCCGTCTGGCTCACGCCGTACTCGACCACCTGCGGAGAGCCACGCTCACGGCACTCGGCGGCCGTCTGCGCAAGCCCATCGAGGGCCTGGTCGAGCAGGACGATCTGCGCGCCCTCGCTGGCAAACTGCCGCGCCGCGGCGGCACCGATGCCGCCCCCGCCGCCCGTGATCAGCACCGCCTTCTCCTCGAACCGGCGCATCAGCGGGCCGCCGCAGCCTGGAGCGGATCTCTCTGAGGCGGGCTCACATCAGCCCCATCGAGCGAGCGATGATCACCTTCTGGATCTCGGAGGTGCCGCCCCCGATCTCCATGTACTTCGCGTCGCGGTAGTGGCGCTCGACCGCGTACTCGTTCGTGTAGCCGTATCCCCCGAGCACCTGGACGCCCTCCCTGGCTGCAGAAACGTACGCCTCCGCTGCGTAGAGCTTCGCGGCCGCCGCCTCGACCTCGCCGGACGTACCGGCATCGATCGCCGCTGCGGCGCTCTCCACGAGCAGGCCGGCAGCTTCGATCGCAACCCGCATCGAGACGAGCTTGTCGGCCACGAGCTGAAAGCGGGAGATGGGCTGGCCGAAGGCGGCCCGCTCCTTCGCGTAGCCGCTCGCGGCAGCCAGAACGTCTTCCATCGCGCCCACGCAGATCGCCGCCAGCAGCGCACGCTCGAGGCTCAGCTGCTGCCGCAGGCTCGACCAGCCGTGGTCGAGCGGGCCTAGCAGCCTCCCGACTGGCACCTTGACGTCCGTGAGGAACACCTCGCTCAGGTCGAGGGCGCGCAGGCCGAGCTTCGACAGGGACCGCACGGAGATTCCGGCCGCGTCTGCATCGATCACGAGCAGCGATAGGCCGTCACGCCGGTCGGCGGGGTCCGGATCGGTTCGCACGACTGTGATGATCAGGTCGGCGACGGTGGCGCCAGTGATGAAGAGCTTCTGGCCGTTGACGAAGAAGCCGTCGCCAGACCGCCTCGCCGTCGTGCGCAGCGCGGCCGCGTCGGAGCCCGACTCCGGCTCGGTGAGGGCAAACGCGATCCGCAGCTTCCCCTCGGCAAGAGGAGGGAGCCACTCGGCCTTCTGCCGGTCGCTGCCGAGGCCGCCGATGGCGTTGGCGCTGAGCACCCAAAGCGAGTAGTAGGCCTGCGCGACGGCGAGGCCATGCCGAGCGAGGACGCGGTGGGCGACGGCGAGGTCGCGCGCGGATCCTCCGGCGCCGCCGTAGCTCTCCGGCACGGGCAGCCCAGCCCAGCCCGCAGCTGCGATCTCGCTCATCGCCTCCTCGGGGTAGGCCTCCGCCTCGTCGCAGCGCTTCACGTAGTCAGGCGTGACGCAGCGCTCGCAGAGGTCGGTCAGGGCCTCCGCCAGCTCGTGCTGTTCCGCAAAGCCACGCATGGCGCGCCCGAGTCTAGATGGAGAGCCCAGCCCGGAACGGCCCGGCGGCGCGGCTGAGTTGAGCCGGGAGCAGGCCGGGCAGCATGCTGGCGGGTGAGCCTCAGCACGCCAGCCTGGGGTCTTCGGTAACTCGCGGTGCCCAGACGACGCGCCCTTGGGGAGGAGGCGGATGGGCTAGGCGGGGACGCGGCATCGCCGGCGTGGCGGCGCGGCATCGACGCCGTGGCGACGCGGCTGGGCTAGGACGGCCGGGACCGCACGGCCGTCCAGGATGGTCGGGTGGAATGGCCGGGCGGAATCGGCATGTCGGGCGGAGCCTGGCGCACTTTCGTGACACTCTTGTCACCAGTTGCGCGAAAGCTGTGCGCTTTCG
>JAPOVR010000160.1 GCA_026708005.1 Actinomycetes bacterium | reverse complement strand
GTGGGCCCAGACGTGAACTAGGGACAGGTGGGGCACGGCCAGGTCCGGGAGCGGGTGGGTGAGGAGCCTGGATGGGGTGGAGCCTGTTCTGTACCGGCTCCCCGAGGTGATCGCCGCCGTCAAGGCTGGCGGGACCGTCCATGTTGTTGAGGGGGAGAAGTGCGCGGACGCCCTCAGCGAGCTTGGGTTTGTGGCGACGACGAACCCCGGCGGGGCCGGCAAGTGGCGGCCCGAGTTCTCCGAGAACGTTCTGGCCGGCACGACCCGTGTTGTCTGGGCCGACTGCGACCTGGCCGGCCGCAGCCACGCCCACCAGATCGCCCAGAGCCTCGCCCGCAACAGCTGCCGCGTCCACATCGCCGACCTTGACACCGACCGGGACGACGGCTACGACATCGCCGACCGGCTCCACCGCCTGCGCAAAGAAGACGCCGCCCACGGGCAGCTCGCCGGTCACATCCAGGAGATCTTCGGGGCGGTGCGGGCTTGGAGGAGATGCTCTGCCAACGGGCTGGCCGCTCGACGGTGTCCGTGCCTTCCGGGGCGGCGACGTGATCGCCGAGGTCGAGGGACTCGACGAGCTGATGCTCTAGGAAGCGCTTCCACGCGCGTCAACCAAGCGGCTGGATCTACCGCATACCTGAGCGCTCTCGCGGTGCGCCGCAAGCAGCTTGGCAAGACAACACGACCCGGCCGTGAGGGGGTGGGGACGTGACAGGCGTCTACGGGGTGGACCTGTTGCCGCAGCATGCGCGTCTGCTTGAGGAGTCGGGGATCGACCCGGCGGTCGCACGTGAGCGCGGGTACCGGTCTGGGACGACGAAGGCGGAGCTGGAGAGGCTGGGCTTCGGACGGAGCCGGCGCGGTGTGCCGGCGTTGGTGGTCCCGGTCTGGGACGTGTGGGGGGAGATTTCGACCTACCAGGCCCGTCCGGATACGCCGCGGGTTGGTAGGGACGGCAGGACAGTGAAGTACGAGACACCGGCGGGGACTCGGATGGTGGTGGATGTCCCCCGAGGGCGCGGCAGTGGCTGGGAGACCCTGAGTGGCCGTTGTATGTGACCGAGGGGGCCCGCAAAGCGGATGCTGCCGCCAGCCATGACCTGTGCTGTGTCGCTTTTCTCGGTGTCTGAAACTTCCGCGGCAGCAACGAGCACGGGGGCAAGACAGCGCTCCCCGACTGGGAGCAGGTCGCCCTCAACGACGGCCGCAACGTCTATGCCGTCTTAGACTCGGATGTGATGACCAAACCGGGGGTGTGGGCGGCCCTGGACGTCTCAAAGAGCTGCTTGAGCGGCGGGGTGCGACTGTTTCGATGGTCTACCTGCCGTCGGGGGAGGGCGGCGCGAAGGTCGGGCTCGACGATTTCCTGGCCGGCGGGAACTGCGTGTCCGATCTGTTCGCGCTTGCCTCGCGGGAGCTTCGCAACCCACCCGCCGAGCAGGAGGGGGAGAGGGCTGGTGCCCCGTACCAGGCAACCCCGGGTGGCCTCGTCTAGTCAAAGCCCTCTAAGGAGGGGGTTGTTCCCACCCTGCTTGCGAACTTCACGGCCGCGATCAGCGGGGAGGTTGTCGAGGACGACGGCGTCGAGCGGCGGCGTCGAGCGGCGGCGTCTCTACACCCACCTGGGCTGGCGAGAACTCAACGATGGGGAGTGGGTGCTACCTGCACGCCGCCGGCGCGACCGGGGCCACAGAGACCGTCCCCGGGGTGACGGTGCAGCCGCCGGAGATCCTGGCTCTGTTCGAGCTGCCGGACCCGCCGGAGGGGCCAGAGCTGCAGGCCGCGATCAGAGCAAGCCTCCGCCTCACCGAGGTCGCACCTGACTCGGTCGCGATCCCCGTCCATTCTTCGTGCGCTCGGGCCGGCCTGGGCGCGGCTGATTTCTCGCTTCACCTGGCCGGACATACCGGGATAGGCAAGAGCAAGCTTGCCCCGCTCGCCCAGCAGCACTTCGGGCTCGGTCTGGACGCGGGCCACCTGCCCGCCCCTTCTGGGCAAGCACCCCGAACGCGCTGGAGGTGCTCGCGTTCGTCGCCAAAGACACCCTCCTCGTCATCGACGGCTTCTCCCCCGGCGGCTCGCGCACCGACATCCAACGAGCACACCAAGAGGCAGACCGGGTGCTGCGCGCCCAGGGTAACCGCTCCGGCCGCGGCCGGATGCCGCCGGACGCGACACTCAAGCCGATAAAGCCGCCGCGCGGGCTGATCCTCAGCACCGGAGAAGACGTCCCTTCCGGCCAGTCGCTGCGCGCCCGACTGCTGACTGCTGACGGTCGAGCTCGACCCCGAAACGCTCGACTGGAAGAAACTCACCGCCGCCCAAACCGACGCCGCGATGACCTCTACGCCCAGGCGATGGCCGGGTACCTCCGCTGGCTCGCCCCCCGGTACACCCAGATCGCCGCGCAACTCCGCTGCGAGACCGCACGCCTCCGAGCCGCCGCCGCCCAGAGCGGCACGCATCGGCGCACGCCCGGCATCGTCGCCGAGCTCGCAGCCGCGGCCGGCTTCTTCCTCAACTACGCCCAGCAGGCAGGGGCGACCACCCAAACCCAGGCTGACGCGCGCTGGGAACGCACCTGGCGGGCGCTCGGCCAGGCAGCCGCAGCACAGCACCGCCACCACACAGCAACCGACCCGGCTCGCCGCTTCTGCGAACTGCTCGCCGTGGCGCTGACAGCAGAACGCGCCCACCTCACCAGCCCCGGCGGGCAGCAACCCGAGCACCCAGAGGCCTGAGGCTGGCGCCAAGCAACATTCGGTAGCAGCGAGTGGCGGGCCCAAGGCGACAAGGTCGGGTGGCTCACAGAGGAAGGGACCTACCTTGAGCCCGACGCCCCCCACGCGGCCGCCCAGAGGCTCGTCCGGGACAGCGGCGAAACGATCTCCGTCACAGCCCAAACACTGCGCAAACGACCCAACGGGCAGGGGCTGCTCGCCTCAACCGACCAGGCCCGAGACGGGCTCACCGTCCGCCACATCCTCGAAGGGAAACGCCGCGAGATCCTGCACCTCCACCCAGAGAGCCTCACCGCCGACAGCCCAGCACAACCCAGCCAACCGCGACATTCCCCAACCTGGCCGGCCACACCCGACAGCACAGAAGAGCCCACTGGGACAGATGGGACGGTTGGGACGGCCCCCAGCGCATACCCCTGCACAAAACGTGAGCAGGGTGGGACACCCACAGTAGACACCCCCAGCGGCCAAGGACAGCCAAGAGATGCATGAGCGGCTCCCCGTACCTGACAACAGAAGACGTCGCCGAACGGCTGCACTGCACGGTGCGCACAGTCCACGAAATGACCCGCCACCACCAGATCCCGCACATCAAACGCCCAGGCGGCCGGCGCTGTCTCTTCAATCCAGACTGGCTCCAAGACTGGGAAAACGGGGCACCCCTCCACACACAACACCTCCCCCCACGGCGGCCGAATCGTCAAACCCGAAACCACTACCCCAACCACATAAGCGGCCCAGCCAAGCCCCGAGCACAGCCCCCACCGTCGGTCGCCCCAAGCCCCAGAAAACCCCACCCTCCGGTACACACAAAGTGCACGCGCAGCATCCAGAATCAACCTGCTGCAGCAGTGATTTTCGTATATCCAGGTATTTCGTGATGGGCCGTGAAGGACTCGAACCTTCGACCTTGGGATTAAGAGTCCCCTGCTCTACCAGCTGAGCTAACGGCCCGGAGCTGCCTGAGTATAGCCCTGCCCCGAGCGCTCCCAGCACAGGCTCGCGTAGCCTGGACGCGTGCGTGTTCTTTCTGTCGTGGGCAACCGCCCGCAGTTCATCAAGTCGGCCCCGGTGTCGGCTGCGCTGCGCGCCGGGGGCATCGACGAGGTCGTCCTCCACACCGGCCAGCACTACGATGACGAGCTCTCTGCCGTCTTCTTCGAGGAGCTCGGCCTCCCCGAGCCAACCTACCGGCTCGAGGCCGGCTCGGGAAGCCACGCGGAGCACCTCGCGCGCATGCTGCCCGGGATCGAGGAGGTCGTTCTCAGCACACGGCCAGCCTGGACGCTCGTCTTCGGCGACACGAACTCGACGCTCGCCGGAGCCCTGGCGGCAGCGAAGGCCGGCAGTCCCGTCGCGCACGTGGAATCCGGCCTGCGCTCGTTCGATCGAACCATGCCCGAGGAGGTCAACAGAGCCGTCGTCGACCAGCTCTCCCGGCTGCTGCTCTGCCCATCAGAGCGTGCCGTAGACAACCTGCGCACGGAGGGAATCACCGAGGGAGTTCACCTCGTCGGCGACGTCATGCTCGACGCCAGCAGGCTGCTCACGCCGCTCGCGGCCGAGCGGTCGCAGAAGCTCGGCGAGCTCGGGGTCTCACCGGGCGGCTACCTGCTCCTGACACTTCACCGCGAGTCGAACGTCAAGGCCGAGCCGCTCGTGCGGGTTGCCCGCGCGCTGGCAGGGCTCGACGAGGCTGTGCTCTTCCCGGCGCACCCGCGGACCCGCGCGGCACTCGAGCGCACACGGACGCCGCTACCGGACAACGTCCGGCTGCTTCTGCCCCTTGGCTACCTTGACTTCTCGGCGCTTGTCACCGGAGCCCGGCTCGTGCTCACCGACTCCGGCGGCCTCCAGAAAGAGGCCTACTGGCAGAAGGTGCCGTGTGTGACCCTCCGCGAGGAGACCGAGTGGCCCGAGACAGTCGAGGCCGGCTGGAACCAACTGGCCGGCACGGATCCGGACCAGATCACGACAGCCGTTGCCTGCGCGGCGACACGGGATGTCCATCCGGCCCTGTACGGCAACGGCCGAGCTGCCGAGGAGATCGTCCGTCTCCTCGCTACGATTGACCCCGCGTGAAGCGCGAGCTCGCGATCGTTGGAGCAGGCTACGTCGGCCTGCCGCTCGCCCGGGTTTTTGCCGAGGCAGGCCTCAGCACGGTGCTGGTCGAGAGCGACGCCGGCCGCGTTGCAGCCATCAACCGCGGGGAGAGCTACGTCGAGGACGTCCCGCCTGAGTCCCTCGCCCCGCTCGTCGAGTCTGAGATCCTCTCGGCAACGACAAGCTACGACCACGTGAGCGAATGCGACGCGGTCCTGATCGCGCTGCCAACGCCGCTCACGGCCAACCGCGAGCCCGATCTCTCATTCGTCCTCTCGGCCACTGCCACGATCGGCGAGCAGCTGCGCGAGGGTCAGCTCGTGGTCCTTGAGTCCACCACCTACCCGGGAACAACGCGCGACGAGATCCTGCCGGTGCTGCAAGCGTCCGGGCTCACCGTGGGCTCCGGCTTCTTCCTTGCCTACTCACCCGAGCGCGTCGACCCCGGCCGAGAGGACTGGACAATCCAAAACACACCGAAGATCATCGGCGGCGTGACGGCGGCGTGCACCGAGCGGGCCTGCGCCCTCTATGGGCGAGCGCTCTCCTCGCTCGTCCCTGTGTCCTCGCCCGAGGTCGCCGAGCTCACCAAGCTACTCGAGAACGTCTTCCGCAGCGTCAACATCGCGCTCGTCAACGAGCTGGCACAGCTCTGCAGCCGGATGGAAATCGACGTTTGGGAGGTCATCCACGCGTCTGCGACGAAGCCCTTCGGCTTCATGAGCTTCAAACCCGGTCCGGGCCTTGGCGGCCACTGCCTGCCCGTGGATCCCTTCTACCTCGCGTGGAAGGCGCGCCAGTTCGACTTCTACACGGAGTTCGTCGAGCTGGCCGGCAAGATCAACGAGAACATGCCGTACTTCTGCCTCGATCGCATCGCACAGGCCCTCAACGACCATGAGAAGTCTGTGAGGGGATCGCACATTCATCTCGTCGGCGTCGCCTACAAGGCCGACGTCGGGGATCTGCGGCTCTCGCCGGCGCTGAAGCTGATCGACCTCCTGCGCGCGGGGGGAGCAGAGCTCTCCTATACCGACGCTCGTGTCCCAGCCCTTCCAGAGCACGGGCTCGAGTCGCTCGAGCTCGACGAGGCGCGTGGCGCGGACTGCGTCTGCATCGTCACCGCTCACTCCGGCGTCGACTACGACACGCTCGCCGAGCGAGCCCAGCTCCTTGTCGACTTCCGCAACGCGGTCGGCGGGCCCACCGCCGCACGGGAACACGTATGGAAGCTGTGACGCTCGCGCAGGTCGGCTTTGGCCCCTGGGGAGCCAACCTCGCCCGCAACTTCAACGAGCTCGCCCAGCTCAAGTGGATCTGCGAGCTCGACGAGGGCCGACTCGAGCATGCGGCGTCGCGGTTTCCCGCAGTGCGGGCTACCGCTTTCCTCGACGACACGCTTCAAGACGACGAGGTCGACGCGGTCGTGATCGCCACCGCCGCCCCGACACACGCCGACCTCGCTGCTCGCGCCCTGACAGCCGGCAAGCACGTCTTCGTCGAGAAGCCCATGGCGATGAGCTCCGCCGAAGCTGAGCGGCTCGCCGCGCTCGCTGACGAGCAACGCCGGGTGCTGATGCCCGGACACCTCCTCCTCTACCACCCCGGTGTCGAGGAGCTTGCCCGTCTGGTTCGCTCGGGTGAGCTCGGAGACGTCCTCTACGTCTACGGCAACCGCCAGAACCTCGGCACGATCCGCCGCGACGAGAACGCCTTGTGGAGCCTCGGCGTCCACGACCTCTCGATCATCCTGTACCTGCTCGAGGAGGAGCCAAGCGAGGTCTGGGCACGAGGCGACTCGTTTCTCAAGGAGGGCGTCGAGGACGTCGTCTTCTGCTACCTGAGCTTCCCGTCAGGCCGGCTCGCCCACATGCACCTCTCCTGGCTCGATCCGCACAAGATGCGCCGCCTGACGGTCGTCGGAAGCCAGCGGATGGCGGTGTTCGACGACATGGAGCTCGAGCGGAAGGTCACGGTCTACGACAAGGCGGCCGAGCAGCCGCTCGGCACCTACGGGGAGTGGCGAACCCGTGCAGGGGCCATCCACAGCCCCCTCATTCCGGCCGATGAGCCTCTTCGCCTCGAATGCCTCCGCTTCCTCCAGCTCATCGGCGGCCGCGGCGATGCTCAGCGGACCGCACAGAACGGCGTCGCGGTCGTGCGGTGCCTCGAGGCGCTGCAGCGCTCGCTCGAGCCGCAGCTCACGCCGTGAGCAACGCGACAGGCGAGAACGTCGTCATCTACCCGGGCACGATGCTCGGCGAGGGCTGCACGGTCGCCGACAACGCGGTCCTCGGCAAGCAGCCTCTCCTGTCGCTCCGCTCAACCGCGAGCCGGGAATCGCTGTCAGCGCTCAAGCTCGGAACCGGCTGTGCGGTCTCGACCGGCGCCGTCATCTTCGCCGGAACCACCCTCGACGCCAACTGCCTCGTCGGCGACCAGGCGTGCATCCGCGAGCGCTGCGCGCTCGGCGAGAGCGTCGTGGTGGGACGCGGCGTCCTCGTGGAGAACGACACGACGGTTGGTGCGCGCACGACGATCCAAGCAGGAGCCTACATCACTGCGTACAGCACGATCGAGGATGACGTCTTCATCGCTCCATGTGTCGTGACCGCGAACGACAACTTCATGGGACGAACCGAGAGGCGCCATGCGCTGCGCCGCGGACCGACGATCCGCCGCGGTGCCCGCATCGGTGCCGGCGCTGTCATCTTGCCGCGCGTCGAGATCGGCGAGGAGGCCTTCGTCGGTGCAGGAGCGGTCGTCCTGCGAGACGTCCCGCCGCGTGCGGTGGTTGTCGGCAACCCGGCCCGTCAGATCCGGGAGGTCGCAAGCGACGAGTTGTTGGCCGACTGAGCTCTCCAAGCGGAGTGCCTCAGCAGCGACGGGCGCCAGACCCGCAGCCCAGACCCGCAGCTCAGAGCTACCGGCGAACGACGGCGAGCTGGTAGGCACCGATGGCGCCCTGCTTCGCACGCACCTCGACGAAGTACCAGCCGCGCTCCGGTGCGCGATACGCCAGCCGGCCGCGGGAGACCAGGGCGCGGCGCGCGCGCAGCGGCCCAGCTTGGTCGAACGACTTCGTGCCTGGTCTCCAGAGCGCCAGATCGACCGAGCCGCTCGTAGAGCCCCCGAACCACAACGTCAGCTTCTGCCCGCCGCGCAGGAAAACCGAGTAGACGTCAACTGGATCGTTGAACCGGTCGAGCGTCGCAACGACCTTCCGCTTTGCCGCTCGGGCTGCGAAGAACAGACGGTACGCATCTGAGCCTGGCCCGTCGTTGGTCTCGTACCTATCCGCTGGCAAGAACGGCCCGTTGAGCGCCTCGATCGCCGCTGTCATATCGAGGACTCCGTTGCCCGAGGCGGCATCGCGGCCCGGCTTGCCCGAATCAGCTGCCGTCTCGGTGAGAATCGCGGTGACCTGGTTGGGGCGCAGATCAGGACGAATCGCGAGCAGCGTGGCCGCGGCGGCCGAGACCAGCGGCGCCGAGAACGACGTTCCCTCTCCTCGCATGTACTCGCCGGGCGCGCACAGCGTGTACCCCGCAGGCTCGCACCCGAGGAGCGAGAGAGTCCGGGGAAACGTCGAGAGAATGCCCACGCCGGGCGCAGCGAGATCGTTGAAGATGGGATCCCGGTTCGAGAATCGCGGCACGCGAGACTCCCGGTTGACAGCACTCACCCCGATGACGTGGGGAAGCGCCGCCGGGTAGCTTGCATAGCGGTAGGGACACATCGGCTCGCAGTTCCCAGTTGGGGCCACCACGACAACCCCCTTTCGCCGCGCGTACGCAACCGCCGCGGCCTCGAGCTCGGAGAAGTTGTCATGAGCTGGGTCGGTCGGATGCCGTCGTCCGCTCAGGCTGAGGTTGATCACCCGCGCACCCTGGTCGACAGCCCAGCGGATCGCATCCGCCTCGGCATCGAGCGAGATCGTTCCGTCCGATTCGACAATCTTCGCGATCAGCAGATGCACGGAGAGCCCCGCCCCGGCGATTCCCTCAGCGTTCTCGATGAGCGCAGCGATCTCACCGGCGACCATCGTCCCGTGGCCAATCGCGTCCTCGAGCGCGTCCGAGTCGACGAACGACTTCGCCTCCGCGATCCGGCCGGCGAACTCAGGATGGTCGCCGTCGATTCCGGAATCGAGGACCGCAACGAGCACGGGCTCGAGGTCAGGCGGCTCTGGCCAGGCATCGAACGCTCGGATATGGGTGAGGTACCACTGACGGGCTGCGAGCGGATCGCTGGGAACGAATGCGAGCGAGCGAGCGTGCTCGACGGGCTCGACGTACTCGACGGCTGCCAGGCGGGAGAGACGGCTGGTCGCTTCCTCGGTGTCGGGTACGCGCAGGACGACCGCGCCGAGCTTCGGCAGCGTGCGCGCAACCAGGCCGCCCGTCGCCTGCTCGAGCCTAGGCGCCAGCTGCTCGATGCTCGCCTGAGCACGAACACCGACCGCGACCTTCCCGGGCGCGGCCGCTGCGGGCACGGCGAGCGCCAGCGCCGCTGCTGCCGACGCCAGAAGTACAGTCCTCATCGAGGCACGGTCACGGGCGAGCTGACCCCGGTCTCGAACCTGACGTCGATCGAGACGACCACGCGATACTGGCCAGGCCTCCGCTTCGCTCGCTTGATGATGAAAGCACCCGATTCACGCACGGTTGTGGTGTCAAGAGCGCGCCACCCCTTCCGGCCAAGCCGCTCAAGCCGCACCGAAGCCCCAACAGACTTCGGCTCGACTCGACCGCGGAACACGCGGCCGCGAGGATGCACCTTCAGCGTGGTGCGCGGAGCAACCCTGAGGAACGCGGCCGGGAGCCGTCTGTCGCTGGACCTGAGCACCGGCGCGTTGAGCCGCAGCATCATGCTCTCTGACGGGTGGAGCGTCACCGAGAACCGCCCGTCCTCGTCGACCTCGACGGCCTCAACCTGCTCCCAGCTGCCATTGATTCGACGCTCCAGGACGGGGCTCTCGATGCCGCGCGCGAGCCCGGTGACCTGCAGGTCTTCGCCGAAGAGCGCGGTCTCCTTCAGCGCGGCGAGGGACAGCACACCGACATTGAAGTCGGCGGGGCAACGCCAACTAGACTCGCAAAGTCCGAGTCGGTCGCGGACCTCTTCCGGGGAAAACGGCGCCTCTTTCACGCCGCGGCCGACAACGAGAAGCTCGACGCGCCCGGAGGCGTTGCGCACGGCCGTCGCATCACGGGGTGCACTGGGCGCCGGCGCGCCAAGCCGCGAGCCGAGCTCCCGTGACGACAAGAAGACAGGCTGCCATCGATGGTAGGGCGATTCCGAGTCCGTCGGGTCCTCGACGGAGCGCAGGTACGGAATGGGCTGACCGGTCCAGACATCTTCGTTTGCCGCTGTGCGACCCCCTGACGTCGAGAAGTAGAAGGTCGAAGCGACCTGACCGTTGAACATGAGCACCTGCCCGGCCGTCGCATCGACCGCGGCACTCGCCTGCGGGGTCTCGTTGAGAATCCCGCCGTAGACCTGGCTCCGCACGTCGGCGTAGACATCGAAGTACCCTTGGCCTCGCCGCGCTGTGAGGGCGTAGCTGCGGGCGGCGACAGCCTGCGCCTTGAGCGCCTCGAGCGGCCACCACGACGGCATCTCCCGCGGGACGACCCCGTACAGGTACTCCTCGAGGGAAACCTGGTTGACAACGCGGATCAGCTTGCCGCTCTGCAGCAGGTTCGGCGTTAGCACGAGGGAGCCGCGGTATGGTCGGCCGAACTCGATCGGCGCGGCACCACCCTCGAACCGCAGCGGCGGGGTCAGATCGACCACCGCGCCCCCAGCGCTCACGACGAAGTCAGGCGACACTGTCGCAACGCCCGGCGGAAGATCGATCTGCTTGCCTGTTCCGTCCGAAACGGTGAACAGCGCGGTTGAGCTCACACGTGCCTCCGGCTCTGCGGGTTTGAGCAGAACGCGGACCGCCTTGGGTGGAGCGGGCGCTAGGTAGGTTCCCGTGTAGTAGGTCGCGAGGATCTGCTCGTACGTTGCGCCCTGTAGAGCAAGCCCGTACGCCCCGTACTGGCTCATCCCCACGCCATGGCCCCAGCCACGACCCTCGATCACGAACACCGTCCCAGCCCCGGCGACCGCAGCCAGGACCGCGGCCAAGACGAGGGCCACCAGCGTGGCCAAAATCGTACGCGCCACGGGGTTCACAGAGATGGGCGGCGTACGCATTCCACGGTAGCTCACTGTCGGAGACAACTCAACCGTTCTGCTTCGCCGGCCCGGCCCAGAATCCCTGTGCCCGCCCTCCAGCCGATCGATCGTTACGCGAGCCGTGCCGCGTACTGCTCCCGGTAGTACTCCAGGTAGTCCCCCGACTTGTAGTCCCTCGACTTGATCGGCTCCCACCAGTCTCGGCGGCTGCGATACCAGTCCACCGTCTCGGCCAGGCCTACGTCAAAGTCGGATGTCGCACGCCAGCCAAGCCTGTGAAGCCGTGAGCAATCGAGCGAGTAGCGCCTGTCGTGTCCGGGGCGATCCGCCACGTGGCGAAGGAGCCCGGGGTCAGCCCCACATAGGGCGAGGATCTGCATCGCCACCACACGATTCTGCCGGTCGGCGCCGGCGCCGACGTTGTAGGTGGTGCCTGCCTCGCCCTCCCGAAGCACGAGGTCGATTGCCGCGCAGTGGTCGGTGACATGCAGCCAGTCCCTGACCTGTCGCCCGTCGCCGTACAACGGAAGCTCCTGCCCATCGAGCGCGTTTGTCACAAACAGTGGGATCATCTTCTCGGGGTACTGGTTCGGACCGTAGGTGTTCGAGCCCCGCGTGATGAGCCCGTCCACGCCAAACGTCCTGACGTGGGAGAGAACCTGGAGGTCACCACCGGCCTTCGACGCTGCGTAGGGGCTCGAGGGGAGAAGCAGATCGTCCTCACGCGACGACACACCGGCGGGGACATCCCCATAGACCTCGTCGGTAGAAACCTGCACGAGCCGCGCGCCGCTCTCCCGGGCCCGCTCGAGCAGCACGTAGGTCCCCAGCACGTCGGTGTGGATGAACTCGCGCGCGCTCAGGATGGAGCGATCGACGTGCGTCTCGGCGGCGAAGTTCACGATGGCCTCGCAGCCGTCTGCCGCCTGGCGAACGGCCTCCTCGTCGGCGATGTCCCCGTCAACGAGAATGTGGTCAACACCCTCGAGGTTCGCCGGGTTGCCCGCATAAGTCAGCTTGTCGAGCACGACCACCTCATCGCCCCGCTCAGAGAGACGACGCACGAAATGACTACCGAGGAAACCGCAACCCCCGGCGACGAGGACACGCATACATCGATCCTACCGACGGCGCACCGCCGATAGCCGCCGGGTCGATAGCCCCCGTGCCGATAGAGTCTCGGCATGATCCTCGCGCTTGCAGACAAGGTCGCCGTCGTCTCGGGTGGCGCCTCCGGAATCGGTGAGGCCTGCGTCGAGTTCCTCGCTGCATCCGGCGCAACCGCCTATGTCGTCGATCTCGGAGGCGACCGGCCCATTGACGTCACCGACCGAGGTCAGCTCGACGCGCTGGCAGCAGACATCGAGGCAGAGCGTGGTGGCCTTGACATCCTCGTCAACGCGGCCGGAATTCTCACCGAGAACCGTCCCTTCGACCAGCAGCCCGCCGAGGATTTCCGCCGCAACCTCGAGGTCAACCTCCTGGGTACGGTCAACACCTGCCAGGCGTTCGCCGAGCTGCTGAAGGCCCGACGTGGCGCGGTCGTCAACATCTCCTCGCAGGCCGGTCTCGTCTCGCTGCCGATGCAGGCTGCCTACAGCGCGTCCAAGGGCGGCGTCATCGCACTGACCCGATCGCTCGCGATCGACTGGGCGGAGGAGGGCGTGCGCGCCAACTGCGTCTGCCCAGGGTTCGTCCGCACAGCAATGACCAAGGAGTTCTTCGAGAACGAGACGTTCGTCGCGGCCGCGAAAAAGCGCATACCGATAGGGCGGATCTTCGACCCTTCAGAGGTTGCAAGCGTCGTCTGCTTCCTTGCCAGCCCGCTCGCCGCGGGGCTCACGGGCACAACCCTTCCTATCGACGGCGGCTGGACCGCGGGCGAGCCCGCGCTGCCCTGGTAGACACCGCCGCGGCCTGCCCATGGCGGGCCCACGAAGGCCCTGCGAGGCGGAGCCGCCCGAGCCCAGAGGGGGCGACGTCCCTGAGCTACCGCAAAGGGCGCGAGGCCCCGAGCTGCCTGATGGCCTACCGCAAAGCCGCGCCGTCGGCCCGCCGGCGAGACACCCTCGCGCGAAGGGCAGCTCGACCCGCCGCCGAGACGCCCCGCAGGCCCGCCAGCGAGACGCCCGACCGCCAAGGGCAACCCACCCACAACCCGGAGGAGGGTGGTCCAGAGAAGCGCACGGCTTCCGCACGGTGCGTCACGAAAGCGTCATGAAACTGTGCCAGTTCTGCTGCGTTGCACCTGCTGGGCTGCCTCTCCTGCGCCGCCTCCTTCGGGCTGACTCAGCTGGGCTGATCTGCCCATGGCCGGACCGCGCGGAGGGTGGCGAGACGGCCATGCGTCACGAACCTGCACGAGCTTCGGCCAGCTCCTGGTCGGTGCGGACGCAGCAGCACACTGGATCGAGGCGCCTCAGCCGCGAGCTCGAACTGGCAGGACTGCGCCGGCTCCCGGTGAATGCAGCCACAGCGCGGACCCAGCAGCAGCCTGCCGGTGCGACGACGCAGCACGGTCGGCTTGAGCCTGGCTAGCCGTGCCCTGCGAGCTTCCAGCAACAGTCTGCCAATGCAACTACACGGCCCGACGGTCAAGGCGCCGCAGGCAGTCGCGCAGGCCATCGCGCCAGTGCGGCAGCGTGGGTGCGCCAGGCCGCTCGCTTCGCAGCACCGAGTAGGCCGGGCGCCGGGCGGGCCGGCCGAGCTCCTCCGTGGAGATCGGCCTCACCTGACACCCGAGACCCGCGTCCTCGAAGATCGCCCGGGCGAACTCCGCCCAGCTGCACTCTCCGCCGGCGGCGATATGCCATACACCCTGCGGCCGCTCGACGAGCGTGGTGACCGCCTCAGCCAGATGCCCCACGAACGTCGGGCAGCCGACCTGGTCGTCGACCACGGCAACCTCGTCTTGCTCGGAGCCAAGCCGGATCATCGTCCGGACGAAGTTCGAGCTCTCCCAGCCGAACAGCCACGAGGTTCTGACGACCCAACCGTTGGTGACCTCGAGCTCCGCCTCGAGCTTTGTCTCGCCGTAGACGGACTGAGGGTTTGTTGCATCGCTCTCGATGTACGGCTCTCTCTTCATCCCATCGAACACGTAGTCGCTCGAGAAGGCCACGACCGGCAAGCCGAGAACGGCAGCGTGTCGTGTTCCGAGCACGTTCGCCCGACGCGTACCGTCGGCGTCGCTCTCCGCTCCGTCGACGTTCGTCCAGGCCGCCGCGTGCAGGAGGAGATCAGCCTCCGGCAGCCGCTCCGGCGGCGGTTCCGTCACATCCCACGCCGAGCGGTCGAGGAGGATCGCTCTCGGAAATACCTCGGCGAGCGCCGTCCCGAGCTGGCCGGCCGCGCCCGTGATCACCGCGCGGCACGGCTGGTGGGCTGTCACGGAGCCGCTCGCTCGGCTTCGGCGGCGTCGCGATCTGACAGGATCGGCGCCATGGCGCTCCACACATGCTTGACGCGCGGGTCGTCCCAGGCAAGCCCACGCTCATCGGGGTCAGCCGGGTCGTATTCGCGCGTGACGTGGTAGCAGACGAGCGCATCGCGCAGCGCCTGGAATCCATGCGCGTGGTGGCCTGGAACCCAGACAGCCGCCCGGTTGTCATCACCGATATCGACACTGAAGACCTCGTCGGTCTGCCGGTCGAGGACGACAACCCGCACCATGCCCGCCAGGCACGCAAACAGGTCGCACTGGCCGCGCTCGTGGTAGTGGAGACCCCGAATCACGCCCTGGCGCGAGAACGAGACGTTGGTCTGAACGGACGGCGAAGGCAGCCGACCCTGGCGCGCAACCTCAATGAACCAGCCACGTCCGTCAGCATGGCGCGCAAGCGGCAGAACCTGGACGCCGGCGATCACGTCCGATCTCCGGGCTCAGCCGCGTCAACCCGCACCTTGTTCGCGCCGGTCCTGTTGACCAGAGCGCTGATCCGCGCGAGTGCCTCGTGTGTACCCGCATCGCGCCACCACCCGCTCACACGACTCACGGTGATCGCCGATCGCTCGGCATACGCCCGGTTGATGTCGGTGATCTCGAGCTCCCCTCGCGAGGACGGCGTCAGCCGGCGGACGATGTCGAACACGTCCGCCGAGTAGCAGTACAGGCCGACGACCGCGTCGTTCGACGGCGGCCGCTCGTAGCGGCGATCGACAGTGCCGGCCTTCTCGACGATGTCGACGACCTCGCCGTGCTCGCCGTAGGCAACAACACCGAAGCGCTCGGGGTCAGGAACTTCCTTGACGAAGATCTGCCCGCCGGAGCCGCTCTCGACGAATCGACGTACGGCCTCCGTCTCGGCAAACTCGAAGACGTTGTCGCCGAGGCAGACCACGAGCTTCCGCGAATCGGCGAACGCCTCGGCCATCCCGATCACCTCGGCGATTCCGCCAGAACGCGTCTGGACACGGTAGGTGAGCTCGAGATCGAAGAGCGCCGCGCCGCCGGAACGTTCGGCGATCCTCCCGTCGCCGAGCAGATCGATGAAGTCTCCTGCGTGCTGTTGGCCGGTCACGATCAGCACCTCGCGGATCCCGCAGCGCTGCATAAGCTCGAGCGGGTAGTAGATCATCGGCCACCTGCCAACCGGCAGCAGGTGCTTGTTGGTGACCCGCGTGAGCTCCTCGAGGCGCGACGCTTCGCCGCCCGCGCACACCAGCCCTCTCGCCTCAGCGAGCGGCGGCGCCATCGGGCCCGTCCACCTCCTTGAGCGCAGCTTCAAAGATCCGGCTCGCCTCGCCTCCCCAGACGGCGAGAATGACCCGCTCGACCGATCGGGCACGGTAGGAGCGCGCGCTTGAAACCATGGTGCGCGCGCAGCTCCCAAGTGAAAGACCGCCAACGCCTGTTCCAAACGCCGGAAGCGCAACCGTGCGAGCCCCGAGGCTGTCAGCAACCCGAAGACAGCTCACGGTGGCGGCTGCTACCAGCTCCTTGCTCGTTTGGAGATCCTGGGCCATCACGGCGCCGTGGATGACGTGCCGCGCACGGAGTCTGCCGGCACCGGTTGCCACAGCCTCGCCGACTGGGATCGGCCCCCTGGCAACGGCCTCTCGCTCGATCTCCACACCTCCCGCTCGCTTGATGGCACCAGCCACGCCTGCACCCATCCAGAGGTGGTCGTTCGCAGCGTTGCCGATCGCATCCACCTCGAGCTCGGTGATGTCCACCTCGACGACCTCGATCACCACGCCGGGAGCGTAACGCCTACCGCTACCGTCGGCTACCGTCGGTCAGGCCACGGCAGCTCGCGCACGGCACGCCGGTACAATCGGCCTGGTAAGACGTTGAAGGGAGGGCAAACGGTATGCCTTCGACTGCGAGGGTCAGCGACATTGTCGAGACAGCTCGGCCGTACGTCGAACGGGTTGCGACCGATCGAAAGCTCCAGCGGAATCTCCGAAACGCGTTCGGCTCGGCGCAGAAGCTCTACGCAGGCCTGCCGGCCGAGGGGCCAGCTCGGCATGCGGCGGTCTGCGTTGCGAGCGACCCCGAGTTCCGGGATGAGCTCGGTGCGATCGTGAACGAGCTCCGCAGCGCGTCTGAGCGCATTCGGCGCCCGAGGTCGCGCAGAGTTCGGAATCGCCTTTTCCTGTTGGCTCTCCTCGGAGCGTTCGTGCTACTCAACCCGATGACCGGCCCTCCGACAAGGCGCTGGCTCAAGGACCGCCTCTTTGGTCACGAGCATCCGCTCGACTACGACTACGCCTCCGGCTAGGCGCAGCCCGCCGGTCACACAGGCCGCGCGCCTCTCGCGGTGAAGGCACTCGTTACCGGCGCGACGGGATTCCTTGGCTCGCGTCTCGTTGACCGCCTGCTCGACCGCGGCGACGTCGTCGTGGGCCTGGCGCGCTCACCCTCCTCCGCCCAGAAGCTGATCGATCGGGGCTGCAAGTTCGTCCAGGGCGACCTCGCGCAAGACCCCGCAGTGCGAGCGGCAGTGCAGGGCTGCGACGCCGTCTTCCACGCGGCCGGTGTCCACAAGATCGGGATCCGCCGCTCCGAGGTCGCAGCGATGGAGGCCGCCAACGTCGACGGAACCCAGCGGATCCTCGATGCGGCGATCGAGGAAGGGGTCGGACGGATCGTCCACCTCTCGGGGATCAGCGTCTTCGGCAACACGCGCGGGCAGGTTGTCGACGAGACGTTCACGCGCACCGATCTTCGATTTCTCTCGCACTACGACCGCACGAAGTACCGAGCTCATGCCCTGGCAAGGGAGCGCATCGACGCTGGTGGGCCGGTCATCATCGTCCAGCCTGGAGCTGTCTACGGTCCTGGTGACCATTCGGCGGTTGGGCACCAGCTCGCAGCCGCAGCGGCCGGCCGGCTGCCCTTTCAGGTGTTCCCGAGCCTGGGGCTCGTCCTCGCCCACGTCGACGATGTCACGGAGGGGATCCTGCAGGCGCACGACCGGGGGCGCATCGGCGAGGCCTACGTGCTCGGGGGTGAGACCACGACGCTCGGGCAGGCGATCGAGCGAGCGGCCCGAGCCGGCAGGGTCGCCCCGCCGCGCCGGACACTTCCACGCGGGCTGATCAGGATGGGCGCTCCCCTGGGCGGACTCCTCTCGCGAATCTCAAGCATCCCGCCCAACCTCGCGGAGCTCAGCCGCGCCTGCGACGGGGTCACGTACTGGGCAAGCGACGAGAAGGCGCGCAGCGGGCTCGGCTATTCCAGGCGAGCCCTCCAGGCAGGGCTCGCAGATCTCCTCAGCTCATCCGCGACACGGCAAGGCTGACCGAGGCCAAGCCGCAGCGGCGGCGCACGCGCAGCGGCTGTCCGGCTAAGCGCGGCCACCAGGCTGGCTCAGACGACCCAGGTGGATCACTCCGCCGCGCCCATGGACGCTGAAGCCGCAGGCTGAATGCGCCCGCCCCGCGATGCTCTCGCCCCCTCAGCGATGCGCAAGAGCAAGCGCACGCCTCGGGTGGCGAGACTCGAGCAGAACCCCAGCGGCACAACAGGCCGCCGCAAGAACAGCCCGCCCCCCACCCACCACCCGGGGGGGTAGCCCAGCAGAGCGCACAGCTTCTGTGTATAGTGTTGTTTTGCAGGGGTTTTGTTAGTGGGTGGGTGTTGTGTCCGCACGGTGTCCGCGCGTTTCGGGGTCGGGCTGGGGTTGGGGGCTGGTTGGGGTTGTGTCCGTACGGTGTCCGTGCGTTTCCCAGGCGAGGGGCCAGCGGTCGTCGGGCTGGGTGATGACGTGGCTGTAGATGTCGAGGGTGATTGGTTGGCGGGCGTGGCCGGCTTGTTGGGCGACCTCGGCTGGGGGGAGGCCTTGTTTGAGGGCGAGGCTGATCTAGCGGTCTCGGAGGTCGTGGGGGTGGTAGTGCGGTGTGTTGGCGTGTTTGCAGGCTTTGCGGATCGCGGCACCGATTGTTCGTTCGTGCAGCGTCGGGAACGGGCGGCGCCCCGGGGCGTGCTCGTCTGGGGGCCGGGTTGCTGCGATTTGGTGGGTGAGTGCTGGGGGGAGGTTGACCCAGCGGCGGGCGGAGGCTGTTTTGCCTTCGGCGATTCTGAGCCTGGAGCAGGGGATGTCGAGGTCTGCCCGGGTGAGGTGGTTGAGTTCCCCTATCCGGATCCCGGTGGCTTCGAGGGTGTCGAAGGCAAGCAGGAGGTGTGGTGGGAGGTGGTTTCGGATCGCCTGGGTGTGGGGATGTTGGGTTGTTTGGCGGGCCGGTGGGGGAGTTTGACGCGCCGGTCGCGGGCCGGGTTCGGGTCGACGCCCGTGTAGTCGAGAACGAGCTTGAACGTGTCGATGTAGGCCTTGACGGTTCGTGGGGCGAGCCCCCGCTGGACGAGCTGGGTGACGAGATCTCGGCACTCCTGCCAGTCGAACCGGGTTGGGTCTTGGTCGCCGATCGCCCGGGCGAGCGAGCGGCCGTGCCGCCGGTAGGTGTCTCGTGTGGACGGTTTGAGGTTGTGGGTGCCGTCGAGCCACTGTTGGTGCAGCCCTGTCCAGGTCCCTGCGGGCTCGGGGACGGTTCCGTTGGCGGCGGGGTTGGTGAGCTCTTCAATTTGGTCGTGGTGGCCGCGGGCGATCAGCTCCTGGACTTTCTGCATGCGCTGGCGGGCGTGGGTGAGTTTGTGGAAGGTGCCGGCGCTTCGGTCTTGCCCGTAGCGGCCACCCAACCGGTAGGCGACCATGTAGCGACGCTGGCCCCGCCGGGTTGTTCGGGTACGGATCCGGACGCTGCTCATCCCGCAGACCTCTCCTCTCTCGCTGGGTAGCGGCTGGTCTCGTTCATCTCACGGTTGCCTCCTTCGCTGGTTGGCTGCTCTCACCGTGTCTGGCGTCCGTCACCGGGTGGTGGATTCCTCGATCAGCCGGTGGACGTCCTCTTGGCGGACGTAGACGCGGCGGCTGCCGGGGAACCGGATCGTGCCGAGCTGGCGCATCAGCCTGTAGGCGGCCGACTGGGTGACGTTGAGCTGCTGTTGGAGCTGCTGGCAGGTGACCAGCACAGGCAGCTCCGCGCGCATGCCCAACCCGCCAGAGGCCTTCACGCCGCCGCCTCGCGCCGTCTGCGGGCCAGCGCCGGCGGGGCGTTCGCGCCGCCGATCGGGCCGCGGCCGGCGTCCGCGGGCGGGGCCCAGGCCGTCCGCGTCGTAGTGTGCTCTTTCTGTCTTGCTCATCGCGTCCTCCCCTCCCACAGCGGCCCCGGACTCGCCGGGCGCGCCGAGCGCCGCCGCCGGGGCGGCCGGACACCCGGTCTCCCTATCAGGCACATGCAAAGGATAACATGTCACCTCCTTTAGATAGCCGTTTTTTGGTTGTTGGCGCCAGCTTGCTGTTGTAGAGTCCTGGCCGGGATGCCGACGAAGCCAAGCACGCTCGTCCGTGCGGTCATGGAGGCGCTCGAAGTGGAGGGCGCGACCGCGCTCGCCCGTGCACTGGGGATGACCGACTACAGCGCCCCCCGCAAAATCGGGGACTGGCTCGACGACAAGTTCTCTCCCAACTACGAGGCGACGATGCTGATGCTCGAAGGCTCAGGGCTCCTCAACCTCGAAGCCGGCAAGCCCAAGGAAACGGCCGCAGGCCCCTCCCCGCTCTCTGCGCGCCAGCGCTGCCTGCTCGCCGCCGAAGGCGACGGCCTGACCGCACAGGAGCTCGCGTCGGTTTTCAACGCCACCGAAGAGGAGATTCAAGCGGAACTGA
>JAPOVR010000020.1 GCA_026708005.1 Actinomycetes bacterium | reverse complement strand
TGGCGCCGCGCAGGCTCGTGGCGATCCTCTACGAGGCGGAGAAGCTCGGCAGGGACGTGTAGGGCAAGGATGCTCGGCCCGAGACGAGCGGCCAGCACCAAGGCGGGACATAACCGCCTCCACGACCGCGCGGGCGAGGTCGGGATCGCCGAGGAACGCGATGTAGAGAGCGCTGTCTTGCTTGCCGTGCTGGAGCCTGGCTCTCCGGCTCAGCGAACGCGCAGGTGGCGCCGACCCGGTAGAGGGCGTAGTCGTGGCCCCGCCTCGCGAGGCGGCCACGCGCTTGAGCTCGAAGCAGAGCAGGACGGGCAGCCCGACGCATGCTCCGATGCTGACATCGTTCGCCACGGCGCGCCTCACAGCCGTCCGCATCACCTGCGGATCGCCGCCGTGAAACTCGTATGAGACGTTCGCCGAGGTACGGAACGGCATGAGCGCCTCGTCGTCGCCGAGCACCCAGGGCCCACAGGACTCGCCGATGACGGCGTCGAGATCGACCTGGAGTGTCACGAGCCACAATCAGGCCACGGGGATCGTGCGCCGCACTACCGCACTCACGCTGCTGACGGGCCGCCAGGAAGCCTGACCCCCGTCGCGGTAGGTCGCTGCTCGCCGTGGGCGTGAGAGGCGTGATGACGGCGACGAGCCGCAGGCCGGCCAACGAGCTAAGCGGCTTGGCGCTAGCCGAGTCCTAATCACTGAAGCGGCCTCGGGTATCGGAGCGGCCACGGCTCGCCGCTTCAAGAAGGATGGCGCCCAGGTCGCCGGGCTCGACCTCAGCGGCCAGCAACTCGACCAGGCTGGTCTCGACACCGCCGCTGCCGCCGACGTGTCGAGCGCGGACGTAGTGCGGCACGGGGCCGCCGAGGCGGCTGCGGCCCTCGGTGGGCTCGACATGGCCGTGAGCTGCACTGGCCTAGCCGGCTGGGGACGGTCGCCGACATGCCGCTCGACGAATGGGAGCGAATCTTCGCCGTCAATGTCCCCGGTGTATTGTCCCCGGTGTATTCCTGACCCCAAGGGACTGCGATCCCTTACCTCCGCGAGGCCGGCGGCGGAGCCATCGTCAACGTCGCTTCGCAGCTGGGGCTCGTGGCGGTCCCCGAAAATGCCGCGTGCTGCGCGTCGAAGGGAGCGGTCGTCAACCTCACGCGTGCGATGGCCATCGACCACGCACCCGAGGCCATCCGCGTCAACGCTGTCTGCCGGGTCCGACCTGGACGCTGTTGACCGAGAACACCTTTGCCGCGACTGCCGACCCCACCGCTATGAGGCGCAGCTTCGAGGAGATGACACTTAACGGTCGCATGATCGAGATTGGCGGTCGCATGATCGAGCCAGAGGAGATTGCCGACGCGATTGCGTACCTCGCGTCGCCGGAAGCAACGTCGACCATCGGCGAGATCCTTGCCGTCGATGGCGGCTACAACATCCGGTAAACCGTCAGCGACGGGCCACTCCGGAAAGGACGACTGCGATCGCTCAGACGCGATCGGCGCAAGCTCGACGAGGGACGCCGCACACCAGCTGCCCAGTCTGGCGATCTCGACTCCAGTTCAGCAAGAGGTAGACGTGGGCGGAGCCCAGAGGTTGCAGGAGATGCTTGAGACCGGAGATCAGGTGGTCGCTTCGGAAGTTCGTGGGGAGGCCCAGCGCACTTACTTCGGCGATCCGGGGGGAGGAAGAGGAAAAGCCGGGGCCCCATCCGCCTGAGCCACGGCCCAGCACCGCCCGAGAGCGGGCTGCGGCCGCAGCAGCGCGTCGCCGACCATGGTGGGAAAGCGCCGCCGCAGAGATCGGATCGACGACCCGTCATGGCTACCTCCGTGCTCTCGCGGATCGATCTCGGCACGCCGTCACTCATGGAGTACCAACATCCGCTGATCTCGAGGCTTCGGGCGTGCCCAACTACGGCCGGCCTCTTTCATGGTGTTGGTGGCCCTAGGCGTAAGCGTCGAGCGCAACGCACGCCGCTCCTCCGCCTTTGCAATTCGACAGGATGCCCTGTACCTTCCCCGTATCGCGTGCTGGGATCCTGTTGGATTTCTCCGGACTTCAATCATGCCGTCCCGTCGCCCGACACGGGGTTGTGAGCCTTGCCAGCTGACGGCACTGGCGACGCAGCCGCGACCGATGTAAACCAGCCCAACC
>JAPOVR010000025.1 GCA_026708005.1 Actinomycetes bacterium | reverse complement strand
CCCAACAACCCACACCCCCACCCCACAAACCCCCACACACACCAAGAGACAGGCCAGACCCACACTCCACAACCCCAGGGAAACACCAACCAACCACAACCCCAAACAACACCCACACCACACCACCAACACAAACCCCCGCACACACACCGGGGCCAGGTCAATGTCAACGCTCCGAGACCGGCATGACAGCCTCCGGGAACTCACGTGAGACCCAGGCCCCACTGACCTCATACCACGCACCACGATCCCCTTCCGGGTGCGACACCGTGGAAGCAGGGGCCGGCAGCCTCCCACGCTCCAGGCGCGAGCGTCAAATCCAACCCCAGTGCCCGCCTGCTCTGCAGGCCGCTGGCCTCGGTTTCTTGCCACAACCGCGTGGAACCCGACCTTGTTTGCCGCCGGGGCAGAGGGGGGAGCCGCTTCAGCGTAGGCGCAGCTCTCACGGCAGCCGCTGCTCCTCGACTCCTAGCCGCACCCACGTCGTCGCCGGCATTGCCGGGCAGCCTGTCCGCCCGCCGGCTGCCCACCCTTGATCGCCGCGGGGGGGAACCAAGCCGCCCGGTTGTACGGCTGCGCAGAGTTGGCACAGTCTCGTGACGCTTCTGCCACAAATTGTGCGATAGCCGTGCGCCTTGCTCGGCTACCCTCCCCCAGATGGTAGGTGGGGGGTGGCTGCTCGTGAGCGAGTACGGCTCGATCAAGAACGCCTTTGGCTCGCTCGTCGAACTCGACTTTGAATCGCTCGAAGAGGTCGCGGCGGCCGAGGATCAAGAACGGGAAGTCACCAAAGTAGCCCGCAACCTCCAAAGTCTGGGACAGGGCCGTGATGGAGACCGTGCTGCCCTTCCAGATGGGGTAGGTGAAGCGACCGCCAGCGCCATGGCCCTCTGTGACATCGCACTCGCTTTCGAGCACAGCGAGGCGCCGCATGTAGCTCATCGGGAACAGCCACCAGGCGGCGCCGCTATCGACGAGGCCAAATGCCGGCAGCCTGTTCCTGCTTGGGCCGCCGACCACCACACGCAGAAGCGGCCTCAGCTCTTGGCCTGAGAACGCCTTGTAGGGGAACCGTGTTCGAGAAGATGCAGACAGCGTGCTGATCGTCGGGCACCTGGAAGACCGCCTCGGCGTCGGCGGCGTCGCCGATCAGCTGGCCCCCGCCTCAAGGCTGTGTCACGGCGGAACTCGAACGGTTCGGCCGCGATCAGCGTTCCGGCCGCACGTCGGGCTCGCAGGGAGCAGAACATTTCCACGATCCCGAGTCCGGCGACGACCCGTCCCCGATCCGGCCGGCACATCCAGCAGAGCGATCAACACCACGTCGGCGTTGTTGCCGAGGACGCCAATCTCTGGCGGGTCGAATCCGGAAATTCTAACGACGAGCTCGGGATCGCTCGAGTCGTCGTGCGGTAGTCTCGGAGCCGATAGCGGCAGAAGGCGAGCGCACCGTTCCGATACCCGGACGCCTTGCCGGCGTCGATCACCCGGCCTACGCTCTCGTAGCCGTACGTGACCGGCAACGTCCCGCTTCCCGCACACCTCGGCGGCGTCTTCTTCTGCCCGGCGGGTCCTCGCCCGCGGTACGGAACCATCTCGGTTTCGCTGCTGATCCCAGAAGCGATCGCCTACACCGTGATCTCGTGGGGAGCGGGAGGCAAAGCCTCTGCGGCTCGAAGCTCAGCGTTTCCCGGGGAGATATTCAAGAGTGCCTTGGCTCCCGTGTCTACTCCCTTTACCGCCGAGCACGCTGACCGCCCGTCGGGCGCGCCGCCATGCTACGAGGGGGGACGTTGCCGAGCGCGTCGACAACCGCGTTGCCGGCCAGTGGTCGCCGATCCAGCAGTCGGCTATCGACGCCCTAGAGAGCTAGCTCGCTCGCGCCCCTGGTCACGAGGCGGGGATGTGCCGACCCACATGCCTCGCCGGCAGCTGCCCGGCGATGACCTATGCCGGGCGACGTTGTTCGGGGCCCCGCCGGTGAGTTGTCGAACGGGTTTTCGACGTTGCCACCCTACATCAGACTCACTGATACTCGGTGGCACCGGTGCCCGGCGGATCCTCATTCCACCATTCTCGAAACTCGCTGCACAGCTTCTCCTCAGTCAGTGTGACGAGGAAAATGCCCTCAGTCCTGACGCGAGTGTGAGTAGGGACGGCGATCACCGAGGACCAACATCGGGCAATGCCCCTACCGTCGTTTGTGATTGCGAGGATTTCATAACCGACCTGGATATCCTCTTGGTTCTGCTGGACAGCGACTTCCCACGCTAGGCGAATTGCTTCTCTACCTCTTATCGGCTCGGCGAATGGCCCCCACGCATAACTGCCTGCCTCGGTGAAGAGTCCCGCGGCGGCGGCTGCGTTCTGACTCTCCCATGCTTCTACATACGCATCGAGTCATGACATCAGTGTCGACTCGTTCATGTTGACCCCTTCCTAACTCGATTGTGGCGATGGAGCTCACGCCCAACTTCAGAGCATCCGGAGCAGACCTCCCGCATCCCACCCCGACTCAACAGCCGCTCGATCCGGTACTCGCCGACATCCGAGCCGTTACGTGGGTCAGCCTCGACCGGGCCAGCCATGGGGTGAGACTAGAGGGGGGACTGGTCTCAGAGCAAACAGACGTCGAGGGCCGAAGAACCGTTGCCGAGGCGAGGTCGCTGGTTGTCCCGGTCGAATCGGTGGCGCCGATGGGCTACCAGTAGCGGTACCTGGTGGCCACGATCCGAACCGGCACCGAGTAGCGGGTCGCGAACCATTGGGGAGTCCATCCGTAGTCGTCCATGACCGGCCCGTACTTGGCGAGATAGTCGGGGTTCTCGGCGGCCGAAGGGAAGGACTTATCGATGCGGGCCGTGCCCTCAACGACCACGATGTCGCCACCCAGCCTGTCGCCATCGAGGTTGAGCGATACCCGAGCGCGCGTGGCCAGATTGCGCGTTCGCAATGACTCAAGGCTGTACACCAGAATCTCTTGGTCGCTCCAGAGAAACCAGACCGGTGATGTCTCCGGGGTGCCGTCGTCAGCGACGGTGGCGAGCCAGCCGATTCGTTCCTTCTGTAGCCGACGCGCTGCGTGGGCGCCGCGCTCGTTGTCACGATCGATGTCGGTAACGCCTTTCCTGCTCATCCGCTGATCCCCTCGTTGTCAAAGGCTTCCTCGCCGATAGCTTGCCACACTCGTTGAGGCTCTCTTGGTTGGCCGCTGCTGCACGGGATCCAGTCTCACGGCGCCTTCTGCTCATTTGCGTCCAAACACGTGCCTACCGGGTATCGCTCTGAATGGTCCGAGCGGCGGCACGGCCTGTGCGGCGGCCGAAGACGGTCCCAGCCGACAGACCGCTGCCGCCCGGGTAGTTGCAGAAGAAGAGGCCGCCGACGATCTCTCCTGCTGCGAAGAGGCCCGCGAGGGGCTGGTCGTCTTAGGTCGGCTGACTCGACGCCGTGCGGATCGACGGCGACGTCGGTGGAGGTGCCGCTCGACCCGGTCCTCGAATCCTGCTTCCCGGAGCAGCTGCTTGGCTTGATCCTCATAGGCGGGCGAGAGATCGAGGCTCAACGGTGTGCTCGACACCTCTTCGGAGCAGCTCGATCTGGATCGCGCCGGCCCCGCTGCCGACCCCGAGCGCCGTCGCGCCCTCGATCCCCCGCTGTTCAGGACACTCCACCATTCGCAGGGCTGCCTTGTCGAGGCCGCGTTCTCGGTAGCGGCTGGCCGCGCGGCGCGCAAGGCGCGGCGTGAAGTCCACGATACGGCCCGGCGGGTTGCAGTAGCTCGACACCAGGACGGCTCTACGAACGATCGAGACGCTCGTCTGGCCAGGAGACCTACGGCCCCGGTCATTGCTTGGTGGTGGCGTCGACATTTCTCGTAAGCTGGCGGCGTCGGCGCGGGCTGGAGAGGAGCGTGAGCCGGATGAGTGCAAGCACCGCGCGGATTCTGGGGATGATCGATGAGGTGTACTACACGCCGCAGATCGTTGCTTTTCGGCTCGGGTTCTTTCGCGACGAAGGTCTCGACGCCGAGTTCACTGTCGGAGACATCACCGAACTGCCGCGGGCTGTCACGGTGGGAGAGGCTGACTTCGCGCTCTGCGGCCTCTGGCAGCCGTGGCTCTACGCCGAGCGGCTAAATGCGCCGCTCGCGGCCTTCGCCGAGCTGAACCAGCAGGTTCCGCTCTTTCTGTTCGGCCGGGTGCCGGCGGAGGAGTTCGACTGGTCATCACTCAACGGCGGCACGGTGCACCACACGTCGGTCATGGTGGCAAGCCGGTGGTGCGCGCTGCAGGAGCTCTTTCGCCGCAGGGCGTCGACCTTGGAGCCGTTCGTCTCTTCCTCGGGTGTAAGCCCTCCGAGGCGCGCGAGCTGTTCCGGGCTGGCAGCGGCGACGTGCTGGAGCTCTTCGGCCTTGGCGCGACGCCGCTGCTCGCCGACCCGGACGCTCATCACATTGTCCGCTGGGGGGACGGATCTCGGCACGCTTCCCTGGAGCATCTACTACACCTCCCGGGACAGGCTGCGCGATCGGCGCCGGGAGGCGGTCGCGGTCACGAGGGCCCCCTCCCGGGCTCTGCAGTGGGTCAGTGATCACAGCGCCGAGGAGATCACGCAGGTCGTCGCCCCCTCGTTTCCCACCGTGGACGAAGCCGACGTTCACCTCCTGGTCGAGTTCTTTCTCGCCCAGGAGCAGTGGCCGGCGACTCCGGCTCAGGATCGGGAGTCTGACGAGCGCTGGCGCGGGCTTCTGATGCGCTCAGGCGTCCTGGCGCACGGAGCGCCGCGTGCCGAGATCGTGGCCGAGGAGATCGCCGCCGAGGCCATCGCGGGCTGACCGCAGGTCACGTCGCCCTGGCATGAGTCCCGAGGTCGCGCGTTCGTGCGGCATGTCGTGCAGCGCCCTGCGAGCCACGGCTCCTGCTCGTCGGTAGCCCGGCGACAGAGGGCGTCCGCGTAGGTGCTCGTGGAGATGGTAGGGCCGGGCACCTAGCCGGTGATGCGAAGGCCAACGATCGGGAAGTGCCCAATGCCGCGATGGCAAGACGATGGCAAGAGGGGTGTCATATGGCACGTGCCGTTCAAGCTCAAAGAGTGGTGGAGGGTCAGATCGACTGCAGAGGGATCTACTGCTCTCGCATCGCCGCTGGGGGCTCCTATGGGGCTCCTATATGTTTCTTGCCAGTCCGGCCGTGGACGAGTCGGGACGGTTGTCAAATGAGGCGCGGGTAAACCCTCCCTACCATCTCTCACCCTCAGCCCAGGCTCGGGCGCAAACGCGCTACATCTTCGATCGGTACAAGGAGGGGCTCCAGGAGCTCGGCTCGTCTGTGAACGACATCGTTCAGGTCGAGCAGTGGATTTAGCTCAAGGCGCATGCCGACGGCTATCTCGAAACGAGTCGGGGCCCGGGCTTCATGGAGCGCGGCCGGCCCGGCAGCGCTCTGCTCGCGAAGGGCGAGTTCGTCCCTGAGGAGTGTGTCGTCCCTCCGACCGGCATCGCTGTCATTCCAGGAGACGGCGTCGGCAAGGAGATCCTCGAGGCTGAGATTCTCGATCCTGGGACGCGCCCGAGTTCGGGAGTAGCTATGGCGTGGAGCCTCCGTACAACGAGATCGTCACAGCCGGGCCCTATGTGTTCACCGTGGGCGATATTTGCTTCGATTATGAATCCGGCGTCCACCCCGATTTCAAGGTTGCGGACTGGATCTGGTGGGGAAACGAGGTGCGAAACGAGACCCAGTTCATCCTCCACACCTTGACGAAGAGGCTGGAAGTGGTAAACAGCTCCCTCGAGAACGCCGTGCACTGCACTGTCTACCTCACAGAGATCGAGGATCTGTACGAGGTCGACCTGGTCTGGAAGCAATTCTTCGGTGACGATCCACCTACGCAAACGGTTGCTCCTCTCCGCGGGCTGGGACTTCCCCGTCTCGAGGGCGCGCGCGGCCACCGCCAGAACGCGCTCAAGATGGAGTCGATGTTCCAGTCGATTCGGCCCGGCCTTGGCGTCGAAAAGGAGACCGTGAGCACGGGCGTCGAGCCCCTGGCGCACGAGGCTGGGGCGACCAGGGCAGGGCCGCTCCTGTGGGTGTCGGAGCAGTTCGCCGGGGGGACCGACGGACTGCTGACCGCCCCTGACACGCCCGGCCAGCTCGGGTACATCTTCGAGCGCCTGGCGGCGATCTGTGAAACCGGAGGGACGAGTCTCGACAACCTCCTGCGTGTCCGAGCGTTCGTGACGGACGTGCACGAGTCCTATGCGGTCTATGCGGCTCTGAGGAAAGCGGTACCCTCTGACCCACCCTGTGTGGCGATCACGGGGGTTCCGGCGCCCCTGCAAGTGCCCGGCTGCACCGTGATTGTGGGCGCAGTGGCCTACTTGCCCGAGTAACGACGCCGCCCGAGAGATGCGCTTGCCGAGAGCCGCGGTGAGCGAGAGCGAACTTGCGGCAGCTCCGCATCTGTCGCGAGGCAGCTTCCACAGCTCGGACAGAAGCACTCGCGGAGGACGGTCGGCCCCTTGCACGGCCGCCGGACACGCACGCCGACGTCGCTTGCGCGTGCGAAGAGGGTCGCGGGAGGACTAGCCCTGCTTGTCGGGCCCGGCGCTGTCGAGGGTGATCCTGATCAGCACTCGCTGCTCCCGTCGCATGCGTTTCCGGTACTCGTCCCAGGGCGGGTTGTCGTCAGGGAACCGCTTGTAGTAGTCGATAAGGGGATCCATCGCCTCGGGGAGCGAGAGCACCTCGGCCGAACCCTCGACGAAGATCCACTGACCGAAGAACGCGTCCGTGAAGACGCACAGCTGGACCCAGGGGTCGACGCGTAGGTACTTGACTTTGTAGGCCGTCTCGCGGCTGCTGATGATCGCCCGCCCGGCGTCGTCGACCGCCACGAGGTTGGGGCTTTGGTGTATGCCGCCACCGGGCTTGCGGGCCGCGAGCACGCAGCGGTGATTGGAACGCATGAACTCCCTGGCCTGCTCGAGCTTCACGAGACTTCCTCCCTGCGATCTTGCGGCGTGCTGCGGCTCGCTGGTTCCTTCTCGGCTGGAGTCTGCATGAAATCGAGCACCACCTTCGCGAACTCCCGTGGGAACCGCGTGGAGACTGCCCCCCAGCCGGGCGGACCCTTCGGCGGCCCCGGGATCTCGACGTAGAGGCTGACCGGAGTCGCCTCGCGCGCGCTGCGTGTACTCGTGCTGGTAGTCGTCCCTCGGGTTGAGAAAGAGGATCGGGGCCTGGACTTCCCTCAGACGCTCGTACGCCGGGTACTCGATGATTCGCCGGAAGCCTCAGTGGTGGTTCGTGAAGCGGGACATCCGAACGCCTACCACGCACCAACCGGCACCGCCACAACCCCGACCAACCCAAGAGGAGAGCACGCCAGCCCTTGAAACCCACGGGAGACCCAACCTCCGATGCACCCGCACCGCGCATCACAATCCCCTCCTTCGGTAAGGACTACCTCTCTACACGGCTGCACGCCGGCAGGACCAGACCCTCACGGACACCCGCCCGGTAACCGCACACCCCGGCCGGCCGAGTCCACAAGAGGCCGCAGACCCAAACGGATCACCTACCCCCTCAGGGGCGTGACACCGCTAAGACAGGGGGCGGCAACCTCCCACCCTCCGACCACGACTGCTAAACGCCAGCCAGCGACCACCTGCCCCGCCGGCCGGCGCCCCTTGTCTCCCGTCAGAACCCCGCTGAGCCCGGCCTTGTTCATCGCGCGGGGTAGAGGTTGGGGCCGCGTCCGCGTAGGCGTAGCCGGACTGCATCATGCTGCCGGCAGTGCAGGCGCGGTGGGGCCGTGTCCGCGTAGTAGGCGTAGCCCTTGCGGCGAGCTGCTGCTCCCCGACCGCTGGCCACGCCTGCGTCGCGGCCGGCGTTGCCAGGTAAGACCCGGCCGCCCAGCCGCCCCGCTGCGCAGAGTTGGCGCAGTTTCGTGGCGCTTCTGTCACAGGTTGTGCGAAAGCCGTGCGCCTTGCTCGGCTACCCTTCCTCGGGTGGGGGGTGGATCACCTCTGTCTGTGGTGGCGAGAATTCCCCGCGAGATCTCCGAGCTGCCACGGCCCCAGCTCGTCGCGCTCCCGACCGCCCTGTGGCGGCGGGAAAACCTGGTCTCCGCCGCGACGCGATCGGCCTGGGTGGGCAGCCCCGTGCGTGGTGGCGTGGAGGCGAGCGCGGGAACGCCGGCGAGGCCGGCGCCGTCCGCCAGCGAGGCTGACGCCGTCTAGCCGGACGTGCTGTGCGCTCTGCGGGCGTCCTTCGCGGCCCGCTTCGTTGCCTGGTAGGCCTCGAGCGCCTTGGCCGACGTCACATCACCCATCGTCGGGTAGTCAGGCAGGACCTCCTCGATGCCCGGCGGGCGCACGCCCAGCAGCTTGGCGAGCACCGCGGTGAAGGAGGCGATCTTCATCTCGCCGAAGCCGGGCAGGGCGGCAATGCGCGCCTGGAGCTCGGCCGCGTTCAGGGCCTCCGTCCAGATCCGCGCGGCGTCGCCGCCGTACTCCTCGCTGATGTTCGAGCAGAGATCCTGCGTCCGCTTCGCCATGTTCCTCGGGAAGCGGTGAACGGCCGGCTTCTCGCAGAAGACGGCCTCCAGCTCGGTGGGATCCATCGCGGCGACCTCGGTCGCGTCCAGCTTGCCGAGGCGCTGCTTGAGTTTCAGCGGCCCGGTAAAGGCGGTCTGCACGGTGACCTGCTGATCGAGCGCAAAGCCGATCACGAGCGCCAGCGGCTCGCGCACGAGCAGCCTGTTGGCCTCCTCGTCGCCGGTGAAGTGAAGCCGGTCCCGCTTGGGCATGGCAGCAGCCTACCGCCCTCCTCGCCCCATGCGGGCCTCCAAGGCCGACGTCTGGGGGAAACCGATCGAGGGCTTACCCCACCTGGCCGTCGCGGTGTGGTGATGCGCTCTTCAAGCCGGAGCTTGGCCTCGACGTCTTGGGGAAAACCGGCCGAGGGACGTCCCCGCCCCTGGGAGTCACAGTGGTCAGGCTCCGGTTCCTTGGCTCCAGCTCGTGCGGCGCCTCGATCCAGTGCCTGGGGCGCCTCAATCCGATGCCTGGGATGCTTCGATCCAATCCCTGGGTCAGGGCAGGCATGCGCGCCCCCGTGCCGGCGGTGCGCCTGTGGGGCTCTCTGCTCTCTCTCTGCGCTGATTCCGTGCAGGGTCGTGACGGCCTCGCCGCAGCCTACGGCGGGCAGCGCGGTACGCTGGAGCCGTGCAGTGCCTCGAACCGTTTAGCCCCGATGTGCGCGCTTGGTTCGAGGGCGCATTCGAGGCACCCACACCGCCGCAGGAGCATGGTTGGCCGGCAATCGCCTCGGGCGCTCACACCCTGATCCAGGCGCCCACAGGCTCCGGCAAGACGCTTGCCGCGTTCCTCTACGCGATCGATCGTGCGATCCCTGGCGCGGGGCTTCAGGTTCTCTACGTCAGCCCGCTCAAGGCTCTGAACTACGACGTCGAGCGGAACCTTCGCGCGCCGCTGGCCGGCATCGAGCGCGGACTCCGCGTCGGTGTGCGCACGGGCGACACGCCGCAGAGGCAGCGCGCCGAGATCGCCAGGCGCCCACCGGAGATCCTGATCACCACACCCGAGTCGCTCTTCCTCATGCTGACCTCGAAGGCGCGTACGGCCCTCGAGACCGTGCGGTTCCTCATCCTCGACGAGATCCACTCGGTCGCTGCGACCAAGCGCGGCGCTCACCTTGCCCTCTCTGTCGAGCGGCTCGAGCGGGTCGTCGGCGCGCGTATTCAGCGCATTGCGCTGTCCGCGACCCAGAGACCCATGGACGAGATCGGTCGGTTCGTGTCCGGCGGACGTCCAATCGAGCTCGTTGACGCGGGCACGTCCAAGGAGATGGACCTCGAGGTCGTCGTTGCCCTCGACGACATGACGGCACCCGACCTCAACGGGCCCACAGGCGACGAGGCCCTCCACGCCGAGTCCAGCGCGTCGATTTGGCCGTCGATCTACCCGCGCCTGCTCGAGCTCGTCGCGGGGAGCACCTCGACGATCGTCTTCGTCAACAACCGCCGGCTCGCCGAGCGCTTGGCGCTTCGTCTGAACGAGCTTGCGCAGCGGCCCCTGGCGCGCGCCCACCATGGCTCGCTCGCTCGGGAGCAGCGCCTCGAGATTGAGGAGCTGCTGAAGAAGGGCGAGATCCCGTGTCTCGTGGCGACCTCCTCGCTCGAGCTCGGCATCGACATGGGCGCGGTCGACCTGGTCGTTCAGGTCGAGTCGCCGAAGTCGGTCGGGCGCGGCTTGCAGCGCATCGGCCGGTCTGGGCACACGCTCTCAGCGATCTCCGTCGGTCGGATCTTTCCGAAGTTCCGATCTGATCTGCTCGAGTGCGCCGTGGTCGCTAAGCACATGGGGGAAGGCACGATCGAAGAGACGGTGATCCCGGTCAACCCACTCGATGTCCTCGCGCAGCAGGTTGTCGCGATCACCGCCGACGACGAGCTGACGGTTGAGGAGCTCCACGAGCTCGTGCAGGGGGCCTGGAACTTCCGCGGCCTGTCCCGTCAACAACTCGAGAACGTCCTCGACATGCTGGCAGGCCGCTATCCGTCCGAGGAGTTCGCTGAGCTGCGACCGCGGATCGTCTGGGATCGCGCCCGAGGCGTGATCCGAGGCCGGCAAGGCGCGCGGCGGCTCGCTGTCGTCAACGCTGGCACGATTCCCGACCGAGGCCTGTTCGGGGTCTTCCTTGCCGACGGCGGCGGTCGCGTCGGTGAGCTCGACGAAGAGATGGTCTACGAGGCCCGGCCGGGGCAGACCTTCATGCTCGGGGCCTCGACGTGGCGGATCGAGGACATCACGCGCGATCGCGTCCTCGTGTCGCCTGCTCCAGGCGTTCCCGGAGCAATCCCATTCTGGAGGGGTGAGGGCGTCGGGCGCCCGTATGAGCTCGGCGCGGCAGTCGGCGCGACCGCCCGCGAGCTCGTGGCTCTGCCAGACGCCGAGGCTCTCGAACGCCTCAGCGCCGAGCACAAGCTCGACCCGAAGGCCTCCGCGAACCTGCTCGCCTACCTGCGCGAGCAGCAGGAGGCGACCGGGGCAGTTCCGTCCGACCGGACGGTTGTCGTCGAGCGCTTCCGTGACGAGATCGGCGATTGGCGGCTCTGTGTGCTCTCGCCGTTCGGAGGCCGCGTCCACGCGCCGTGGGCGCTCGCGCTGCAGGCGCGGCTGCGTGAGTCGCTCGGGCTCGAAGTCACGACGATCTGGTCAGACGATGGAATCGCACTGCACCTGCCCGACGCCGAGACGCCTCCCCCGAGCGACGAGGTCATCATCGACCCCGACAGCGTCGAGGATCTCGTGGTTCAAGAGCTTGGCGGCTCGGCCCTCTTCGGTGCTCGATTCCGCGAGAACGCGGGCCGCGCGCTCTTGATTCCGCGGCGGCGGCCGGGGCAGCGCACACCGCTCTGGCAGCAGCGGCTCAAGGCGCAGAGCCTGCTGCAGGTCGCGCGGCGGTACAACGATTTCCCGATCGTGCTGGAGACGTATCGCGAGTGCTTGAAGGATGTCTTCGACCTGCCGGCCCTGCGCCGCCTGCTGAGCGACATTCGCTCCCGCTCGGTCGACCTCGTCGAGGTCGAGGCCGCCTCCGCCTCGCCGTTTGCCTCGTCGCTGATCTTCGGCTACGTCGCGACCACGATGTACGAGGACGACACGCCGATGGCCGAGCGACGTGCACACGCGCTGGCGCTCGATCGTGATCTCCTGGCGGAGCTGCTCGGAGCTGAGGAGCTCCGTGAGCTGCTCGATCTCGATGCCCTCGCCGAGGTGGAGGAGCAGCTCCGGGGCCGAGCGCGAACCGCGGACGAGCTCCATGACCTGCTGCTGCGGCGTGGGGATCTGCGCGTCGGCGAGTACGAGCCCGCACTTGCCGAGACGCTGCTGCGCGAGCGCCGCGCTGCACAGGTGCGCCTGGCCGGCGAGGATCGTCTGATCGCGGTCGAGGACGCCGGCCGCTACCGCGACGCCCTTGGCATCGTACCTCCTGCGGGCCTGCCGCACGCGTTCCTCGATCCTGGCGATGAGCCCATGCGGTTTATCCTCGTTCGGTTCGCGCGGGGGCGCGGGCCGTTTACCACCGTGGAAGCAGCCCAGCGATTCGGCCTTCTGTCAGGCCGCATTGAGGAGCAGTTGCTCAAGCTTGAGCGGGCCGAGCTGCTCGTGCGAGGAGAGCTTCGTCCTGGCGGCTCCGAGCGCGAGTGGTGCGACCCCGACGTGCTGCGCCGGCTTCGGCGCGCAACGCTGGCGAAGCTGCGTCAGGAGGTCGAGCCGGTCGAGCAGGCGGCACTCGCGCGGTTCCTGGTCTCTTGGCATCGCGTCGACCGCGGCGCGCAACTCCGCGAGGCGCTTGTACCGCTTCAGGGGCTCGCGCTTCCGGTCTCCCTCTGGGAGTCAGACGTGCTTCCACGCCGGGTGCCCGACTATCAGCCGGGGTCGCTTGACGCGCTCTGCGCATCGGGTGAGCTCGTATGGGTCGGTGCCGGGCTTGAGCGGGTGGCGATCTTCTACCGGGACGACGCACCTGAGCTCGGGCGGCCCAGCGCTCTGCCGCCGCCGACCGGAGAGGAGTACGACGTGCTGCGGCAGACCCTCGACGGCGGTGCCCTGTTCTGGCCTGATGTCCTCGCCAGGGCGGGGCTCGAAGCAGGACGGCTGCTGCGCGCGCTGTGGGATCTCGTCTGGGCTGGTGAGGTCACGAACGATTCGTGGCAGCCGTTACGGGCCGCCCGCCGGTTTGAGGTACCGTGCCCCGACCCTTGGCGCCGGCGCTTCGCGCGGTCCCGTGCGGGTGAGCCACGTGCTACTCAGGGCCGGTGGAGCTCGACTGCGAACCTCTTCGGCGACGACTCCCAGCCCTCGCCAGATCCCCGCGCGTTGGCCGAGCTCCTGCTCGAGCGCCAGGGGATCGTCACCCGTGACGGTGTGCGCGGGGAGGGCATTGCTGGTGGCTACAGCGCAGTCTACGGTGAGCTGCGAAAGCTGGAGACGCTCGGCGTATGTCGCCGCGGCTACTTCGTCGAGGGCCTCGGCGGAGCCCAGTTCGCGCTTCCCGGCGCCGTCGAGCGGTTGCGGGAGCCGCCGCCCGAGATAGACGGGGCGTCGATCGTCGTCCTGCCGGCGGCCGACCCTGCGCAGCCGTACGGCGTTGCGCTGCCCTGGCCCAAGCGCGCAGGGGGCCGCGCGGCACGGGTTGCCGGGGCGTTCGTGGTGCTGCAAGCCGGCGTCGCCGCGCTCTTCATCGAGCGGGGCGGCCGAACGCTGCTGCCGCTGATCGACCCCCACGAGTCCTGGTTGCGGCCTGTGCTCGAGGTGCTCGTCCAACACACGCGCTCGCGTCGGGGCCGCCGCCTCGCGGTGGAGCGCTTCGACGGCAAGCCCGTCTCCGAGAGTCCGGTGCTACCGCTCTTGGCCGAGGCCGGTTTTGCCGTAGGACCTCGCCGCGCGGTGCTGCGCGCGCGGTAGATCACGGGGGGCGCAACGTGCCTGAAGCCCGGTCGCTGATCGCCGACGTTCTGCTCCTGATCGGGCTTCCAGCACTCGCCTACGGGGCGCTGATCACGATCGGGATCTGGGCTTTCAGGCGGCGTGCGGGCTCAGCAAAGGCGCTGGCTGTCGGTGTTCCTGCGTTGCTTGGCATCGTGCTGATAGCGCTCGCCCTCGGGCTCTTCGCCGGGATCGGGAGTGCGATGGTTACTGCCCGCGAGGTCCCGGTCGAGGACGGGTTCGCCGGCTGGGGCAGGCTGGTGCTCGCGGCCCTCTATGCGTTGGCGATCTGCGTCAGCGCGCTCGTCGGAGGCCACGCGGCGGCGCGCGCTGGCATGAGCCGAAGGCGGGTTGCCGCAGCGGTCGCGGCGGCCACGTTCTTCTTCGTCATCATAAGCGCGCCGTTGAGCTCGATCGTGAACGCATGCCACGTCGGACACGCGGTGCTCGTGGCTGCCGATGTGCAGTGCCGCCGCTAGCGGGTGATTCGAAGCTTGTGGTCGGTTCACTGCCGGTGAACGGCCCTGTCAGGCAGGAACCGAACCCCAGATCGCGTAAACATTGGAGTGGAACGATCAAGGCCTAGCGTGCCGCATCTGCGGGACGCGCTTCGACTCTTCTGCCTCGGCTGTTTCTACGAATTGATATCAGAGCTCGAGGCGGGAGCGAGCGTTCGTATCGAGCTCGCTGAGCACGTGGTATCCGGCACACGAGCCCTCTACGAGTACCAGCCGCAGCTCGAGGAGTTCATCCAGGAGCGTGCTGAAGCGCTCACGCAGCGCGAGGATGCCCTCGGCGCGCTTGCTGCCCTCAAGGAGGAGCCCGCGAGCGGCATCTTCGCGCGGGCTCGGTGCGGCCGGCAGTACGGCGAGGACGAGGCGCTGCGCAGAACCGTCCTCCTGCCCTTGCTCATCGACACCACGACGAGGTGCAACGGCTTCGACTGGGACGATGCCGCGTTCGATCAGGCGTACTTCGAGCTCGAGCGAACGCTGACGGGCAAGGCGCGCAGCTATCGAGCATTCGCACCGCTCGTCGGGTTGACGACTCGCGACCCGTTCGAGCTTGGTGCAGGTGCGCGTGTACGGCACGTGTTACCCGCCGAGATCAACAGGCTCCGCCAGAGCCCTGCCGATGTGCCGGAGGCCTTTGGTGCTGAGGTGGACCGCAGTCTCGTTCTCGAGATCGAGCGTGAGGTTGGTCCGCGCGAGCCGCTCGTTCCGGATGGGCCGGCGCTAGTTGCCCGCGGCGTGACGGCGCTTCGGCTGGCGGTGCCTGGGGCGATCGCGTCGGGACCAACGGTCTTCGAGCATCTCAACGGCTTTGACTACGCGCGTCGGCCCGCGGTGGATCTTGCAGCCCAGGTTCCTGCCGGGGAGCCAACACGACTGGACTCGTTCCGGGGAGCGGTCGCAGCGTGTGTGTTCGACTCTCTGATCTGCGGCTCCGCAGACCCCGATCTGCTCGAGGCGCTGGAGCGATGGGAGCTCGCGCTGTTCCGCCAGGGACCCCTCCGAGCCGAGGAGCTTCGGGAAGGGCTCGTGTCGCTGCTCGGTGGCCACGAGGGCGCGTGGGCAGCCGCGATGCGCGCCGCTACGCTCGTTGGAGAGACGCCGACTGAGCGCACGGCGCTCCTGCGCGGCCTCGTTGGTCTCGTCGACGGCGAAGGGCCCGGGCCGTGGGCTGAGGACGTCCTCCGCAAGGCGCTGCTGGAGACGCTGATGGCCGACTCCCGCGACGAGCTCCTCGCGAAGCTTGACCGCCGCCTCTTGGGTCTTCACGAGAGTGCTGAGGCTTTCGCGCGGGCCTCGTCAACCCTGCGGGGATGCGAGGCCTCAGACACCGCTCAGAGCGCGGAAACCGCTGTGCTCAGCGCTGCGGTCGGGCCTCGTCCCTAAGCCGATCTGCTACGGCTGCTGTGGTGGAGCTGCACTGGTGGCTTCGCCGCCGCGCCTGGCGCAGGGGCGAACCCACCTAGCTTCACTGCCGCCGAGGTCGGGCGGCTCACGCCGGCGGGTGCGAAGTCTTGCGGGAATCCTCGGGGCGTGCTGGGGAGTGAGAGCAGTCTGTGTGGAGGAGGCCCGATGGCGTAGTTGGTGGCGCCAGGCTGGCGGGCTGGCGGGCGGCACGGGTGGCGGGGCGGAGTAGACGCGGTTCAGGTAGCTGGTGTCTTGCTGGGGAGGCGGCCTGGGTGTGGGGCTGGCCAGGGTGTGGATCTGAATGGTGGCGTGGTATGGCTAGGGCGGAGAAGCCGGGCGCGGCGGAGAAGCTGTGTGTGGTGGAAGGCTGTGTGCGGCGGAGGGGCTGTGTGCGGCGGCTGCGCAGAATTGGCGCAGTCTCGTGACACTTCTCTGACACATCGCGCGAAAGGTGTGCGCCTTTCTGGGATACCCTCCCCGGGTGGCGGGTGGGTTGCCCTTTGCGGCGGCTGAGGTGGCTGAGGTGTGTGACCCACCGAGGGCGCGTGGCGATCGCGGTCGGGGAGCCCGCGCGACAAACGGGTGGGCTCTGGACGCGAGTTCGGGCAGCGACGCGGAGCGCTCGGCGAGGAGCACTCAGAGAGAGCAAGCCGACCCGTCTCCACCGAGAATCGCCCCGTCGGCCACGTCTCTTTCGGCCAGCCCTGGGTGCGTCCCCGCTGGGGCCGGCCGCGGGCCTCTCTCCAATCACAGATTCTATCGGCGATACAGTCGCGTGTGTGCCCGATCGTGCCAATCGTGTCACGGTTCGGGCACAGGCTTCAGGCGCACACCTTGGGCGCAAAACCGGGCCGGGCACGACGAGCCGCAAACCGCCAGCCGCCACCTTCGGAGCGGCCCGAATTGCCGAGACCGTGCACCGAGGCCGGGCACTCGGCTGGGCTCGGCGCTAGGGTGCAAGGCATGCGCACCGCGATGGGGGCTCTTTGCGCGTGGACGCCGCGCCGACTTGCGGTCGCAGGGGGCGCGGCAGCGGCTGCTGCTGTGGTCACAGGCATCCCGACCGATCTGATCGACACGCCGCTGGTTGGGAGGCCGGTTGCGATCACCGTGTGGTCATACTCCCTGTGGGCGGTCACGTCAGTGCTGATCGGCCTGCTCGTTGCGGCGTCGCTCGGATCACGCGAGCCCAGCAGGACGGTCGCGGGCGGCGGCATCCTGACGATCTTCGCCATGGGCTGCCCTCTCTGTAACAAGCCGATCCTGCTTCTGCTTGGCACCGCGGGCGCTCTTGAAGTCTGGGCGCCCCTCCAACCGGCGGTCGGTGCGCTCGCCGTTGCGCTTCTCGGGGCCGCACTCCTGCTCCGGCTGCGCCGTTCCGCCGCGTGCCGCGTTGCGCCGAGCGCGGCCGGCGCACCGCCTGGCTAGCGTCCTCGAAGGCATCGCCCGTTGGCCGTGTGTACCGCGGGCTGAGAACCGCAAGGGCAGGCGTACCCGCAGGCGATGCGGGTGGTCACAGGTGGGGAGGATTCCACGAATTCGAGGCGAAGGAAGCCCGGCGATGGCCGTCCCTGACCTCTATCTGCGCCCGCAGAGGGAATCGGCGGCACCCCGCAGTGTCAGCGATGCCCTCAAGCATGCCCACGTGATCGCGCTCGCCAATCAGAAGGGCGGGGTCGCAAAGACGACGACAACCCTGAACCTGGGTGTGGCGCTTCGCGAGCGAGGGTTGCGGGTGCTTGCTGTTGACCTCGATCCGCAGGGCAACCTCACGATGAGCCAGGGAATGAACCCCGACACGATCGAGTGCTCGATGTACGACGTCCTCGTGCGGTCGACGCCGATCGTCGAGGCCATCCAAGAGGTCGAGCTCGACCTCGCAGTGTCGTCGATCGAGTTGGCCGGTGCTGAGCTCGCGCTGTCGAGCATGATCGGCCGCGAGCGTGCACTGCAGAAAGCGCTCGCGCCTGTCCGCAGCAGCTACGACTACATCCTCATGGACACGCCGCCGTCGCTCGGTCTCTTGACGATCAATGCGCTCACGGCAGCGGATGGCGTGATCGTGCCCGTGCAGTGCGAGTACCTGTCGTTACGCGGGCTCGTCCAGCTTCAGAACACGCTCGCGATGATCCGTGAGAACCTCAATCCAAGCGTCGAGATTCTTGGGATTCTCCCGACGATGTTCGATAGCCGGACCATCCATGGCCGCGAGGCGATCGAGATGCTCAAGGAGAGTTTTGGCGCCCGCGTGTTCGACACGCGGATACGAAAGACGATCCGGTATGCCGAGGCGCCTGTGCAGGGGACGTCCATCTTGAAGTACGACCCCGAGGGCAGCGCGGCGGAGGCGTACCGGGAACTTGCCGAGGAGGTATACGGTGGCACGCCGGCGCGCCAGTATGCGTGACGGACCGCTTGCGGAGCTGTTCCGCGGGACGAGCCCAGCCGACAGCGAGGATGAAACGGCAGGGAAGACGGCATACGCCGAAGCACGGGCGCGAGCCGATGCCGATGAGCAGCAGACGATCGAGCAGCTGCGGGGAGATTCGGAGAAGGAGGAGGCTCAGGCGGTAAGGGGGGCTCAGAAGTCAGCTCCGCCTTCGCGCGCCGTTGCCGAGCCGGCCGAGGAGCCGCCGGAGGCGCGGCGGCCCGCGGCCGCGTTTGCCCGACCGCAGGTAGAGACCAGCCTGCTTCGATCGACCCGCGCCAACGGGTCAGCGTATCTCGCGGTGATCCGCGTCGTCGGGGTCGGCGGCGCGGGCCTCAATGCTGTCGATCGCATGATCGAGTCAGGCCTGTCACAGGTCGAGTTCGTCTGCGTGAACACCGACCTGCAGCAGCTTCAGGCATGCGAGGCTCCTGTCAAGCTGCAAATCGGCCGGGACCTGACCAAGGGTCTTGGCTCAGGGGCCGATCCCGAGGTGGGTCGTGCGGCAGCCGAGGATGCCTACGACCAGATCAAGTACGTGCTGCGCGGCTCCGACATGGTGTTCGTGACCGCCGGGGAAGGCGGAGGTACAGGCACGGGTGCAGCACCCGTCGTCGCGCGGATCGCACGTGAGGTCGGCGCCCTCACAGTCGGGATCGTCACCATGCCGTTCCGTTTCGAGGGAACCAGGCGGCGCAGTCAGGCCGAGTTAGGAATCGACGAGCTACGCGCGGTCTGCGACACCCTGATTACGATTCCCAACGATCGGCTGCTCGAGGTCCTCGATCGGGCGACCTCGATGGTGGATGCCTTTGGCGTGGCGGACGATGTGCTACGCCAGGGTGTGCAGGGGATCTGCGACCTGATCACGCTGCCAGGTCTGATCAACCTCGACTTCGCAGACGTGCGAGCTGTCATGAAGGACGCCGGCTCGGCGCTCATGGGCATTGGCTTTGCAACTGGCGAGGACCGCGCAGCGGAGGCCGCACGGCGCGCCCTGAGCTCTCCGCTCATTGATACCGAGATCACCGGCGCCGCCGGGATCCTCCTGTCGATCGCGGGCGGCGACGATATGACACTGCTCGAGATCAATGAGGCCGCTGAGGTAATTCGCGCCGCGGCGACGACCGACACGAACATCATCTTCGGCGCGATCGTCGACCCCGAGCTGACGGGCCAGCTCTGGGTGACGGTTGTTGCCACCGGGCTTGGGGGCAGGCGGGCGCGCCCTCGTCTGGAGCGCGGCCAGGAGCGCGGCGACCTGCTCGAACCACCCGCGTTCTTACGCGACCTCTGAGCTGCTCGCACAGCCTCTGAGCTGCGGTCGTTCGGAGCCTGCGGCAAACCACAGCTTGCGGACGCCGACGTCCGGCCCGGGCTGTGGCTCGCTTGAGACCATGCGCCAGCCGTACGCGAATTCCAGCCAGCGACGCGGGGCCGCTAACCTTGAGCCCACCTGTGGCCGAGCGCCCCGAGCAGCCCACCATCGGCACGATCGTCGTTGAGGACGTCGAGCTCAAGACCGACGAGGATCTCTGGACCGACGACTCCGGCAGTGACTATTCAGGGTGGTTCTGCGTGTCGACCGACCCGTTCCCATGCCCGGCTGCCGGCTGTACGTTCGTCGCGACGCACATGACGGCTGCCCATCTCATCCTCGTGTGGGAAGAGCGCGACGATCCGAACCTGCTGCGCCACGCCCAGCGCGCGAAGGAGGTTGGCCGCAACCCCCGGGTCGTCAGCTATGAGTCTGGGCTTGGCCCAAGCGCGTCCTACTACGCGTGGGAAGCAGCGGGACGGCCGGTCCACGGCATCAGGCGAGCCTGACGCGCGAGCAGGCGGCCCGTCCCGCCGCGGCCGGCAGCTGTGCCTGTGGCGCAGCGCTCGAACGCAGGCAGCTGCCGGTGCCCGGTCGAGGCTACCGGCTCTCGTCCTCGCCATCGCGGTTTGTGCAGCCCCGAGGCTGCTGTCAGCAGCGCTGGGGTCCTAAGAGGGTGGAAGTCCTCCGACGCTCCTCTCGACTCCGCTGAGCTGACGAGAGAAAGACGCGGTTCCTTAATACCGGCGCGGGAAGTGGTGCTCTTTCACGAGAGCTTTGCGTCGACTGTCAGCCGCCCTATCGGTCTTCCTCGTGGACGTCAATCACGCTGAGCCGCCGTGACGGCAGGGGAGAGAAACCCCCAGATGACTCCGACGCGCTCTGCGCACAACAGATCTCTCGCCTACAGGGGTAGACCGCCGACGGTGGGAGGAAGGGAACGCTAGGAGCCTCTCCCGGTTGGCCTTGTCCTCGTCGTCGATCTCCTTGGCGTTCGCGCCCGCGATCTGGTCTGCGAGCACCTGCCCGTAGATGGGATAGGCCGAGCGATCGATCTGGATCTCAGGGTCCCATGCTCGAGCGCGGATCAGTGCCCTGCCACAGTGCGGGAACACCTCCTCGGCGGTAACCAGCAGCCCGGAAGTCGGTGCCGTGCGCTTCACTGTCAGCGGCTCGAGCAGTTCCGCGTCGGTGACGATCTCCGCCTTTCCCTTCACCCGCAACGTCTCGTGCATACCCGGCACGAGAAGAGCAACCCCACACCCGGGTTCTCCACGATGTTCTGGAGCGAGTCCACCTGGTTGTTCCCCGGGCGATCGAGAAGTAACAGCGTCTTGTCGTCCAGCACCTG
>JAPOVR010000175.1 GCA_026708005.1 Actinomycetes bacterium | reverse complement strand
GGCAAACAGCCGCTCGGGATCAGGCGAGACCTCGACCGCCCGAATCGAGGCGCACTTCTCCCAGAGGCGGTAGGAGTCGAGGTTCCTCTCGTACAGCGGGATCCACCTGTTCCACATCGTGATAATCGAGAACTTCTTACCTAGCATGGCGGCGACGCAGTAGGAGACCAGCCCCGGCCCAATCACGGGAATCGAGAGCCGCGAGCGAAGCACGTACATACCCGAGTCGGAGACGGTGTCCAGGACAACGGCGTCATAGCCCGCTTCCTCGGCTCGAAGGCCCGCCTCGGCGGTGTACATATCGAAGACCGCCAAGTCGTAGTAGCAATCGCCGACCGTCCCGCTGTTGCGGGCGGTCACGCACTCCACGTCGGTGTCGGGGCTGAGGATATCGTGGGGGATCTGAGCCGCTCTCCTGGCAATCCCTTCCTCGTCGAAGGGGAATCCGATCAGGTACTTGAGGCGCATGGGATCTCCTTGGCGGCGTGTGGCCGGATCTTCAGGACGGTTCCGAGCCCATGCCGCCTCGCTGCAGCTCGGAGGCTTCAATGTCGTAGTAGCGCGGTGCGTCGACCAGCTCGAGCACGCGCGCGTAGCCCTGATCGAGCCCGTCGACGTCGACGACACCGCGCTCCTTCAGATCGGTGTAGACGTCGATCAGGGACATCACGGCTCGAACGAGCCCAACCACGCCAAACAGCACCAGCTGGTAGCCCAGCTCGCTGAGCTCGTCCACAGGCACCTCGTCGCCAGCGTCCGGATCGGTGCTGGCCCAGGTTGCCGGAGCGAGCCGTCCGAGGCCGGCTATCCAGACAAGCGGGGTATTGGGAAACGCGTCGCGGACGCGCTTGGCCTCCTGCCGCCCGCGCGGCATCGGCATGAGAGCATCCGCGCCGACTGCTCGATAGGCATCCAGCCGCTCGATTGCGGACTCGAGGGAGCCGTCAACCGCTGCCCGCGCGTCGGTCCTCGCGATGATCAGCATGCTCTCGTTCGTACGAGCGCGACACGCCGCATCGATGCGGCACTCCATCTCCTCGATCGACACGACGTGCTTGCGACCCTTGTGGTAGGCAGCCTGCTTCGGGAAGACCTGATCCTCGATATGAATGGCAGCAACGCCAGCGGCCTCGAACTCCTTGACCGCGCGCGTGATGTGGATCGCATCTCCGTACCCGGTGTGGGCGTCCGCGATCACCGGTACGCCGCCCGCGGCAGCGGTCACGCGGCGGGCGAGATCAACCTGCTCGGTCATGGTCATGAGGGGCTCGATGGTTCCCAGCGACGCGGCGCTCGCGAAGCCGCCGAGATCGATTCCGTTGAAGCCGAGCGTCACCACCGCTCTGGCCGTGAGCGCGTCGTAGACGCCCGGAGCCACGATCTGAGCTCCGCTCTCCAACGTCTCACGCAATCTGGCGGCTCCACCCACGTCGTCGTCCCCGACAGATTGCTCCGGTCAGCGGCCGGCGCTAGGATCGGCGAGAGCGAGGGAGCGCGCCGGGTGTGGCACGCTCGATAACCGACGTGCGCCGCGGGTCACGCACCCACGCCTCGGAACGAGAGGACGACATGAGCAAGGAGCTTTCTGGGCTGAACCACGTCTGGACACCTCTGGAGATCGGCCCGACGAGAGTCAAGCACCGGGTCATGATGACCGCGCAGACGATCCTCTACGCGGTCGATCACATCCTCAGCGATCGCCACATCGCATACTACCGCGAGCGGGCCAAGGGGGGAGCTGCGCTCTTGCTCACCGAGCAGCAGGCCGGCCACCGGCTGAGCAAGGGCTCATTTCACCGTGGCTGCACCGCCTGGGAGAAACGCGTCATCCCCCAGTACGCGAAGCTGGCTGACGCCGTTCACGAGTTTGGCTGCAAGCAGTTTGTCCAGCTGTTCGCGTGTGGTGTGCACGACAAGGGCACGACGATCATGGACGAGTGGCATCCGCTCTGGGCCGCGTCGCGGGTCCCCTCGATCGTGCATCGCGAGGTGCCGATGGAGATGGAGAGGGAGCACATCGCCGACGTCGTCAGGGGCCACGGCGAGTCGGCCCTGAACGTGATGGTGGCAGGGCTCGACGGCGTCGAGATCCACGGCGCGCACGGGTACCTCGTCGGCCAGTTCCTGAGCGGCGCCTACAACAAGCGAACCGACGAGTACGGCGGGTCTGTGCCGAACAGCTGCCGGCTAGCGCTC
>JAPOVR010000031.1 GCA_026708005.1 Actinomycetes bacterium | reverse complement strand
AGGCTCACACCACCCCACCAACACAAACCCCCGCACAAACACCAGGGGCAAGTCACTCCTCTGCGCGCGCGGGCCTGCCTCACCCACTACTCTACGCCGCAGCAGACGGGCGCTGGGGAAAGTCCTAGCTCTCGATCAGCCGGAGCGTCGGAGGGTTGGACAGGGCGCGCATCCCCGCTGACCCGGAGCCGTCTACGGGAAGCATCGCTATGCCAAAGACGATGGCATCAAAATCGCGCGGTTTGATGTGGAGAGCACGGGCTACGTTCGCCTTCGTTGTTCCTGACTTGCGGAGCGCCTTGAAAACCTTGTTGAGGACCTGCGAGGTCTCGCGGCGTTGAAGACCGTGCGGTTCGACGGCCCGGCCCCGCTTGCTGATCTCGACGTTGAGCGAACGGTATCTCCCATCGGAGAGCCCGCCGAGCTTATACAAGCGATAGATGTAGGCGGCGAGCGAGACGCGCCATCGGCGCTTTGGAGCGATGAGGTTCTAGGTTGTCGTAAAACGAGGGGCTTTAGCCAGCACGGCGCTACGTTACCGTCGGGATCCCGCTGACAGACCTGACCGCGGCTCCGGGTGATGACCAGGTTGCTCTAACGTGGGACTTCCCGGGCGCGGGTGCGGCCACCGGCTACCAGTACCGGTACAGCATCGACGGCGAGAACTGGTTCCACAGGGCCACAGCTGACAACGCGGAAACAGCTGGCTGGGGTCCAACCGCTAACGTCGGTGGCGCGGCGACGACTGGCAATACGGTGACCGGTCTGACCGACGGCACCACCTACATGTTCGAGGTGCGTGCCCAGGGCGGCACCCATGGTCTCTCGAACAGGGTGACTGCGACTGCAGGGGCCGCAGCGGCGGTGCCGGTGGTCACGGGAGTGTCGCCGGCGGGTCCTGCGAACAACAATCAGCCCGTGGTGAACGGCGTGAACACTGGCTTGAAGGCGATGGTCCGGATCTACGGGTCGGCTGCCTGCGACGGCACGGTGATGGCGACCGGCACCTCGGGAAGTGATGGTTCGTTCGCTATCTCAGTCAGCGTGGCTGACGACTCGACGGCACCGTCGACCACTGTCAACGGCGGCCCGGCCAGCGAGCTGACCAACGCCACCTCGGTGACGTTCTTCCTGACCTCGTCCGAGGTTTGCTCGACGTTTGAGTGCAGCCTTGACGGTGCGGTGTTCGCGCCGTGCGGCCGGGTTGCTGCCTACACCGTGGGCGCTGGTTCGCACACGTTCTGGGCTCAGGCGACCGACTCAGCCGGCAACACCGGCAAGGCGGCCTCGATGATCTGGACGGTCACGTCCGGGAACCTGTCTGGCTGCACGATCATCGGCACCGAGGGTGACGATGTGATCTGCGGCCTCGGAGGCAACGACATCATCCGCGGCGGTGCCGGCGGTGATGTGATCAGCGGCGGGTGCCGGCAACGACGTGATCAACGGCGGTTCCGGTAATGACGTGATCAACGGCCAGACTGGCAACGACAAGGTCCTTGGCGGTGGCGGTGTCGACGTGATCCGTGGTGGTAAGGGCGACGACGTCATCCGGGGCGGTGGTGGCGATGACACCATCTACGGTGACCGTGGCGCCGATGTCATCCTCGGCGGCCCAGGCGATGACAGCGCCAGGGTCGACGACAACACCAGGGTCCGCTCGATCGAGAACCGCCTGTAAACCCTCTACCCAGCAGACCCCTTGAGCGGGGGTATGGACACGAACACGATCAGGGGCCGGGAAACCGGCACCGTTCGCTTCCCCGTCTTGTCGCCGTCCGCCCCGGCCGCCGCCCGGCTGCGCGGCTTCGGGCCGCGTCTCAGCTCACCACGCGGGAGTCGGCGGGCACGGCCCCGAGCAGAGCGCAGCGGGTTGCGGCCGGTGGGCCCTCAACGGCAGGCGGAGGCCGCTCTCGGGGGCCGGGAGCCTTGAGTGCCGGGGCCGAGACTCGAACTCGGACGGGGCCGAGGCCCCAGAGGATTTTAAGTCCCCCGCGTCTGCCTGTTTCGCCACCCCGGCGGGTGCGTCAACGAGCGTGCGGGGATAAGCCTCGCGGCCGGGAGCGCCCCGGGGCCGCCACCGCGCAGGGCATCCTCGCAGCCGGCGACGGCTCGCTCATTGACGCCCGGGCATTGAGGCATCCGCCCTGCCGGGCTTGAGCGCCTGGACGGGGAACTCCTCGGGGCCGTGACCGCGGAAGGCGT
>JAPOVR010000092.1 GCA_026708005.1 Actinomycetes bacterium | reverse complement strand
AGGCGCACGAAGCCGCATGGATAGACGGTTAGCGAGTTTCGCTAGACCCTCCTAGGAGAGGCGGCCGCGAAATGGTTCGAGGCCCGGCTGCTCGAGCTCGACACGCCAGAGCGCACCGAGCGGCTCGGCGCTTCCCACAACGGGGTTCGTCCCGAAGTCCGTGACATAGAGGGTCGTGCCGGAGAACGTGCAGTTCGAGTTGACGGCGCCGACCGAGAGAGCTCCGCGAGCCCGACCGTCCGGCCCAAGCAGCTGGATTCCGCCGGCAAAGAGAACCGCGAGGAAGATGGTGCCGTCAGCCGACACCGCCATGCCGTCGGGCACAGACTCAGGCCGCTCGATCGTCGGAAGCGTGTCGATCCTCCCGTCGGGCCGGCGCCTGCAAACGCGGCGTGTATACGACTCAGACCAGATGACCGACCCGTCAGGCTCGACCGCGATGCCGTTCGGATAGGTGTTCTCAAGCTCGACCAGCAGCTCGCCGGACCCATCCGGGTGCACGAAGAACAGCCGGCCGGCGTCGGGTTGTGTATCGAGATCGAAGTAGCCAGGATCCGTGAAGCAGAGGCTCCCGTCTGGGCCCCAGGCGAGATCGTTTGGCTGACGCAGCGCGATGCCATCGACCTCGGTGATGAGGATCTCGACCCGCCCATCCATCGAGACCCGCTGAATGCAGCCCGGCTGCACGCGATCGGCGCGCCAGCTCCCGACGAGCCCGCGATTTTGGGTGACGTACAGGCAGCCGTCGCTGCCCAGGCAGCAGGAATTCGGACCGCCCCCCGTGTCAGCCAGCCGCCGCACGCCGCCGCCCTCCTCCCAGATCGAGACCTGGCTGCGGTTGACCTCGACGAACGCGACGCTCCCGTCATCGAGAACAGCCGGGCCTTCGGGAAACACGAGCCCGTCGGCAACGCGCCGGGCGCGCACAGGGCTCGGTGTTTGTGCCACGCTCGTGCCTCCTTCCAGGTGGACGAGCGAGCATACCCGCCGAGCGAGCGCGCCGTGGCGACCGGCGCAAGGACGCCTGCACCCGGTCCCTCATGACGCCCGCCTGATGGAACGATCCGGTCGACGCAGCGGCTAACGCGCCACGGCAGGATCGGCCTTCAAGGCCGGGTGGCGGGTGCCCTGGACGAAGTCTGCCGCCAGCTCACCGATGACGTAGCACGTCAGGTTCGTGTTGTTCATGACGTTGTCGGGAAAGATGCTCGAATCGGCCACCATGAGCTGCTCGAAGCCATGCACGCGAAGCGTGTGATCGACGACCGTCCGCCCGTCGGCCGCGGGCCCCATCCGGCAGCTGCCAACCGGGTGCTGCGCGGTCTGCACGCCTGTGGCAACGACATCCCGCGGCTCAGCGCCCGCCGTCAGCTCCCTCGCGCCAGCGTTGGTGAACACCGGGCGCGAGAGCGCCTCGCGGAAGAACGCCCAGGCGTTCTCGAACCGCTTCAGATCCGAGTCGAGCGAGGCGTAGCGATGGTCGATCCGCGGTGCCTTCGTGGGGTCGGCACCTGTGGCGAGCACGTAGCCCTCCGCGTCCTGACGGTTGAGGCAGATGACGATCGCCGCGGTCCCGGCAGTCTCGTCGAGCGGAACCGGCATCGCCTGCCACTCAGGCTCCCCGCCGGCCCCGATCGGCCCCCGGCAGTTCGTCAGGAACAGGCGCCCGACGCGCTCGGCGAGCTGGGGCGCGTGGAACACGACGGCGCAGTTCGGATGGTCGAGCAGGCCCATTCCAACGGGAAGATCGGCCACGGGCTCGATGCCAACCTTCCGCAGCTCGTCGGCCGGCCCGATGCCGGAACGCTGCAGGAGAGGCGGGGTCGAGTACACGCCGGCCGCGATGATGACCAGATCGGCCGCCACGTCGGTGGGCCGTCCCTCGGCGAGATACCGAACACCCGTGGCGCGGGTCCCGTCAAGCAGCACCCGATCGGCCAGCGCGTTGGCGCGCAGCTCGAAGTTCGGGCGGCGACGGGCGGCCCGGATGTACGTGACAAGCGTTCCGAGCCTAACCTCGTTGAGCCTGTTCTGAGGCCATGGACCGACGCTCGCGATGCTCGCGTGGGAGGCGTTCAGGTCAGGCTCGTAGGTCAGCCCGAGCTCTACGCACGCCTCGACGAAGGCGTGATGAATGGGGTCCCAGTGACGCTCGGTGTAGCGGCGAACTGCAATCGGGCCGGCATCGCCGTGGAGCGGGTCGTCCCCGAAGTCGAGGTCGCTCTCGATCTCGATGAAGTAGGGAAGCAGCTCCTCCCAGCTCCAGCCGGGGTTTCCGAACGACGCCCAGCGGTCGTAGTCGAACGGAGCGCCGCGCACGGCGACACAGCCGTTGACCATGGACGAGCCTCCGACGAGGCGCCCGCGGGCAAGCCTAACGTGGTGTCTGTTCGGAAGCGGCTCGTTCCAGTAGCCCCAGTCGAGCTCGGGGATGCCGGCGGGAAACCACGCCTGCCCCCCACTGACGACGAACAACGGGGGTAGCTCGGCCTCATCGGGAAAGTCGGGGCCCGCCTCGAGCAGGAGCACGCGTCGGTCATCGTCCTCCGAGAGCCGCGACGCGGTCACGCCGCCGCTCGACCCCGACCCGACCACGATCACGTCGAAGTGCTCCATCGCGCCAGCGAGTATACGCTCGCGTGTTTCCAGCCCGTGGCCGTGAATCCGTCGCTCACCGTGCAGCTCAACCGGCTGGCTACGGCTCTCGCCGCGACGGCCGGCGTGTGCAGGATCGGCGCGGACGGCTCTACCATGGAGCAGCGCGCTCCCGCCGCGAGCGACGCGCCGAGAGACGGCCTCGACCGACGCGGATCCATCTGACGGCGACTCGGCGGTTCGGGGGATGACACGCCACACCGAGGAGGCACGGTGATGCAGGTAGCGGAACGGGTTCATCTCATCGGATCCGGAGCCTTCGGCTTCGACTTGACAGACGCCTATGACTGCCACGTCTTCCTGCTCGACGGCGGCGAGGAGCTCGCGATCATCGATGCGGGCGCTGGCATGGGGGCGGACGCGATCGTCGAGAACGTCAGACAAGCGGGCTTCGACCCCGCCCGCGTACGCCATCTGATTCTCACGCACGCCCACGGCGACCACGGAGGCGGCGCAGCCAAGCTCAGAGACCTGCTTGACGCGCCTGCCGTCCATCTCTCGTACGTCGCGGCGCCCTGGCTGCGGGAAGGGAACGAGGAGGCGATCAGCTTGGCCCTGGCCAAAGCGGCCGGCGTCTACCCAGAGAGCTACACGCTCACGCCATGCCCGATCGACAACGAGCTGCACGAGGGGGACCGCATCGCGGTCGGCGACCTGTCGCTCGAGACCTTCGACACCCCTGGTCACTGCGATGGGCATATCTCGTTGCTCGTCGAGATCGGAGGCCGCCGGATCTTCTTCGCGGGCGACGTGGTCTTCTGGGGCGGCACGATCTTCCTGCAGAACATCTACGACTGCCGCCTCGATGCCCAGATCGATTCGCTGCGCAAGCTGCGCGGGCTCGCAGTCGACACGCTCCTGCCAGGGCACCAGAGCTTGTCGCTGACGAATGGGCAGAGCCACATCGAGAAGGCAAACCAGTGGCTTGACCGGCTGCTCGTGCCACCACAGATGATCGAGAACGTCGGCTGAGAAGAGCCGGGGCGCGATGCACCGAACCGCAAGCGCAAGGAGCAGACATGAGGCAAAGCGTCTTCCTCGACGAGCTGACGGACTCGGACGTCGCCGAGCACCTCGCCGACGAGCCGTCCACGGTGCTCGTGCCAACCGGCTCGACCGAGCAGCACGGAGCCCATGGCCCGCTCGGCACCGATGTGACCATTCCGCGCGAGGTCTGCCGCCGCGTCGCGCAGACGAAGGCCGCGCTCGTCGCACCACCCGTGCCCTATGGCATCTCCCAGGGCCATAAGGGCTTCAAGGGGCTCGCCTACCTCAGCGTTGACATCTACCTCAAGGTGATCGAGGACCTCGTGCTCTCGCTCGCCGAGTCGGGCTTCAGGCGCATCGTCTTCATCAACGGGCGCTACACGAACTACCCGGCGATCAACCTCGCGCTTCTGAACTGCTCGTCGCGGCTGTCCGACGGAGCCGAGGCGTTTGCGCTGTCGTACTGGGACGCGCTCCCGCCTGATGAGCAGGAGGAGTACTTGGGGATCAAGTTGGACTGCACGCGAACATAGGAGAGACCTCGGCTGTGCTCGCAGCACGGCCCGAACTCGTCAAGATGGAGAAGGCCGAGGCCGGCTGGCCGCCCTTCCCGCACCTGAAGGGCTCGGCGATTCCGACGATTCTCGCGTTCTTCGAGACCCGCACCGGCTCCTGCTACCAGGCGATGCCCGGTGGCGTCTGGGGTGATCCCACCGAATCGACCGTGGAGCTGGGCGAGCGGTACTACGACCAGATCGCGCGGGCCGTCTTCACCATCATCGACGACATCGAGCTGACATCGGCGAGCATGCGAGTCGACCAGCGCTACGGAGAGACAACGGGATGAACAACGTGCTCGCAGGGTCGGGGCAGAGCCCGGAGCCGAGCTGGGCGTTACGAGCGATGCCGTCGCCTTAACGCGCTCCGCCGAGCCCGCGTGCGCTGCTTCGTCAGCGCGAAGGTTCGTCAGCGCGAAAGGCCGGAGCTGAGAGCGCTTGCTGGCTGCCTCCGTTCGCCGGCTGCTTCCCGCTGGAGATGTGACGGCGAGCCGCTCGGTCTAGGCGGTTTCCGGCTGCGTCCGCTCCGGCGGATGATGCGGGAGGAGTGTTGCCGTGGCAGCGCGTGGGTCGCGCCAGCAGGCGAACCGTAGGCGAGCAGTAGGCGAGCGTTCGGGTGCCGCTACCAGGGCAGTGCAGCAGGCGGATGGATCGACCCGGCCTCCGGGTCGCCAGAGCCGCCGATCCCCCCTGATCCCGCCTAGAGAGGCGGCCCGCCCTCACCACCCGGGGGAGGATAGCCGAGAAAAGCGCACGGATTTCGTGCAATCGTCACGAAAGCGTCATCAGACTGTGCCAACTCTCCTCGGCGTTGGCGACCTCACAATTCCCCATCAGACGTCGCTCTCGCTCCGTCTTCGCGTGATCCGACTACCGAAGCCACAATTCCCGTTCGTTCCCGTACGCTGCACCAGCGTGTCACGACAGATCGTCGTATAGACGTCCACCTGCCCGAGCATGAGCGACACGCCGGGCCAGCCGCCGGTGCTTCAGGGGCTGCCGCCCATTCTGCCCACCGGCCGATCCGCGCCCTGGTGCTGGGTTCCTTTCCGAGCATCGCGTCCCTGAGGTCAGGTCAGTACTACGAACACGCGGGCAACCGATTCTGGCGCGTGCTGGCCTACTGCAACGTGATCGAGGATCCGGATACGCCGTACGCGATGCGGTCACCGCGGTGCGACGCCACGGGCTGCCGATCTGGGACCTCTACGCCCTGGTGCGGCGGCAGGGATCCGGCGACGACCGCATCCGGGATGCCGAGCCCAACACGGTGGGAACCCTGCTGGCCGAACGGGGTCCGTTCCCGATCCTGCTCAACGGCCGCCGCACACGGGAATGGCGACAGCACTTCGGCGAGCTGAAGGCCGACGTGGTCGCGCTGCCATCGACCAGCCACAGGCCACAGCACTGGAACACGCCACGGCCCTGCAAGGAGGCGCTCGCAGAATGGTGCGCCGCACTTCGCTCGGCCGGCATCCCGCGCCGCTGAGGAGCGCGATCCCGAACGACGCGGGACTCATTGTCGCGACGCCCACGCGTCGTCCCGGAAAGCTCTCACCCCCTCGACCACACCGCCCCCCGCGCGTAAAGGAGGGCGCCCGCAAGACCACGTGACCTCTCGGTCGGTGAGCCACCGCCCGCTCGCGTCGAGGAGCGCGGTTCGTTTACCCCGCCTGGAGCCGCGTGGCCGGCTGCCCTGCGCGAGCGTGCGAACCCCGCGAGCCCCGCCCTGCCCTCTACTCGCACCGGTTCGCCTCCACGGGGTGCCTAAGGCCCCCAGCCTCCACGCAGACCGCAGAGAACAACGCGCTGAGGAGCTACGCCGAGAAGACGCGCCGACTGACGAGCTCGAACGAGCTTCGCCGGCTAGTTTCCGTCGTCTGGGTCGTCCGGGTCGACCTCGTCGCCCTGACCGTTTCCGCCGAGGAACAGGTGGTGATAGAGGAGGGCTGCGATGACAGCGCCGATTGCTGGCGCGACGTAGTAGATCCAGCCGTCAGACCACGTCCAGGACAGCAGCTGCGGCCCGAACACTCGCTGTGGGTTCATCGCTGCACCGGTGAGCGGGCCGCCGACGAGGATATCGACGCCGACCGTCAGGCCGATCGCGAAGCCCGCGACGTACTTAAAGGCACCATGCGGGTCGACCGCTGTAGCGAACACGACAAAGACGAGGAAGAACGTCATGACGATCTCGAGCCAGAGGCCCTCACCGATGGCAACACGATGGCAACACCCTCAGCGAGCGTCGGGGCACCGAGGTTCATTCCGTCCACAATCCGGTCGTCGAACGCCGCCCGCAGAGCAACAGCCGCAGCGATACCACCCACGAACTGGGAGACCCAGTAGACACGGCCATCGGTGTCGAGATACGCCGCGTGACGAGGAAACCAAGCGTGATCGCGGGGTTGAAGTGGGCTCCTGAAACATGCTCGAGCGCGGTGACGAAGGTCGCCAAGACGAGCCCGTGCGCAACCGCGACCGTCAGCAGCGAACCGGCGCCGACGAAGCCGACCGCGAGAATCGCGCCGGCACCGACGAAGGGCAGCGCGAACGAGCCGATGAACTAGGCAGCAGCCCGCCGCTGCGTGTCACGGCTGCCGAGCATCATCCCTCTAAGCCCACGGCGTATGAAGTCTACGGTGGGCGGCGGAAGCACACAGCACGGATTCGCAGCTGTGCTTCATAGTGCTTCCAGGCCCCCGCCCGCATTCCGAGCGCCCACCCCGTCCGCGTGCGCCGTCAGTTGCGCCAGTAGGAGCGGGTCAGCAGCACGAGGACAGGGATGATCTCGAGGCGCCCAAGCCACATGAGCCCGATCAGGATTCCCTTCGAGATGTCGCTGAACGGCGCGTAGGAGCCAAACGGGCCGGCGAAGCCGAACGCCGGGCCCACGTTGCCCAGCGTGGCGGCGGCCGCGCCGATCGCCTCGAAGGCTGTGACATCGATGCCCCCGCGCCGCGACTCGACGACGAGCCCGATTGAGCCAAGCGCAAACACGACCAGGTAGAAGACGACGAACGCGGCCACCGAGCGCAGGATTCGCTCGTCAACCGCCGCGCCGCTGAGCCGAACCGGTAGGACGGCCTCGCGGTGGACGGCCTGTACGAGCTCACGCCTCAGCACCCTGCCGATGAGCAGGTGCCGCACGACCTTGAGGGAGCCGCCGGTCGAGCCCGCCGAGGCACCGATGAACATGAGAACGAGCAGCGTCAGGGCTGCGAGCCCGCCCCACTTCGTGTAGTCGGCGCTCGCGTACCCCGCGGTCGTCATCGTCGAGACCGCCTCGAAGACGGCGTGACGAATGGCCTTCTCGCCCGAGAGGATGCCGCTGACGGACAGCTCGATGAACAGGAGGCCGGAGCCGACCGCGAGCAGGATGAGATAGAGACGGATCTCGTCGTCGCGCGCGGCCTGGAGCGGCCTGCGCTGCACGAAGGCGCGGTAGAGCCGCAGGAAGTTCATGCCGGCGAGGAGGACGAAGGCGATCACGGCCCACTGCGTCGCAGGTCCAAACGCGGCGAGCGAGTTAGGCTCCGTCGAGAACCCCCCTAGCGCGACGGTCGTAAACGCGTGGGCAGCCGCGTCGTACACGTCCATCGCCGGGTCGAGGCCACTCCAGCCAACGACCGAGAGCACGAGGACAGCCAGAGCGGTCAGGCCGACGTAGAAGAGCCAGAGCTGGCGGGCCGTCTCGCGAATCGAGCTGGTCAGCCGTTCGAGTTCGGTTGGACCGGCGAGCTCACTGTGCAGGAGCTGGCGCCCGCCGACACTCAGCCGCGGGAGCACGACGATCGCGAGCATGAGAATCCCCATCCCGCCAAGCCACTGCGTGAACTGCCGCCACATTGCCATCGACTTGTTCAGCTGGAGGAAGTCGACATCGCCGAGAACCGTCGCCCCGGTCGCCGTGAAGCCCGAGACGGACTCGAAGAACGCGCTCAGCGGGTGTGCGAGCTGGCCCTCCCCGGCGAGGAAGTACGGGATCGCTCCAACCGCCGGCAGCACGAGCCACACGAGCGCCACGACGAGAAACCCCTCGCGAACGCCCACGCGCTCCTTGCCCGTTGTCAGGAGCTCAACCCCGAAGCCGGCGGCAAACGTGATGCCCGCGGCGGCGAAGAACGGCCAGGCGGGCTCGCCGAAGCCCAGTGCGAGAAAGGCTGGGAAGAGGAACGCCAGCGCGATGTACTTCACCACGGCCGCGACGAGGTTGACCACGCTCTCGAGCTCGACGGCGAGCTCCAGCGACGGACGCCGGACGGCCATGCGGGGTCTCACCGCAAGGCCTCCCTCAGAGCACGCGCTCGACGAGCGGGATGCGCGATGACTCAGAGAAGATGATCGCGCGATCGCCGGGCAGGAGCACGTCGTCCCCGCGGGGGATGATCGCCTTTCCGTCTCGGACTATCGCGCCGATCAATGATCCGGTCATCGGCAGATCGCGGAAGGGGGTCCCCACGAGCTCGCTGTCGCCTCGCACCGTGATGTCGAGCACCTCGTAGCGATCACCCTCCAGCATCGCGAGCTGGAGCACGCGGGGATCGTGCGCGAAGCGGACGATCTCCTCGGCGGTGACCTCACGCGGGTTGATGGCAACGTCGATTCCCGCCTTCTCGAGCACCGAGAGCGACACGGCCTCGTGGACGATCGCAATCGTGAACGGAACCCCGTGCATCTTCGCGAGCATCGCCGCGTAGAGGTTCTTCGCGTCGTCGCGCATCGCGAACACCGCGGCGCGCGCTTGGCCGATGCGCTCACGTTCGATGAACTCTGCGTCGGTTCCCGTCGCGTTAAGGACACGCACATGGGGAAGAGCCTCCGCGACGTAGCGGGCGCGCTCAGGCGAAGCCTCGACGATGCGCACACGGATGTGCTGGGCCTGCAGGACATCCGCGATCGCGAGGCCGGTGTTCCCCGCGCCGTAGATCACGACGTCGTCGACAGCCCTGCTCATGTGCGAGAAGAGGCGGCTCCAGGCGCGCGCCGCACCCGGTGAGCCGATCACAACGACGCGGTCACCGGACGCGATCGCGTCGCCACCGCGGGGAACCGTCAGCGTCTCGCCGCGGATGATTCCGGCGACCTTCGACTCGGACGGGATCTTCGCGTCGCGCAGCGGCACACCGACGACGGCGTGGTCGCGTACACCCTCCGGCACGTCGAACTCGACGATCTGAACCTGGCCATCCGCGAAGATGTCGGTCTGGCGCGCAGCCGGGACACCGATGTGACGCGAGACGGCGTACGCTGCCTCCACCTCCGAGGACACCATGAAGTCGACATCGAACTGCCGCTCGTGCCACGCTTCGAGGTACTCGACGTTCGCGACGCGGACGATGGTCTTACCGGGTGACAGCCGCCTCGCGAACATCGAGGCGATGATGTTGATCTCGTCCCGGGAGGTTCCCGCGATCACCAGATCGGCATCGCCGATCCCTGCCTGCTGCAGCACGCGGCGGCTTGCCCCGTTGCCCTCGACCGAGGCGACGTCGTAGCGAGACGAGAGCGCGCTGAGATTCGCGGGGTCGGTATCGATGACCGTGATGTCGTGCTCGTCGTGGAGAGCGTCCGCGACTGTAGCGCCCACCTGGCCTCCGCCGATGAGGAGGATCTTCATTCGGCTCTGCCAGCCGGCTGGATCCCGTCGGTCACCAAGCAGCCCAGCGCTGGCTCAGACGGCAGGCCGGCTGTCGGTCGCGACACGTTCAGGACATCCACGATCATCGCAAGGATTGTCGCGCACGTGGCGGCGGCGCGCCCTGGAATCGGTGTGGGGCGCTACGGCGTCGCCCTGGGACGGCTCGGCCAGGAACGAGACGCACTGCTCGCTGAGCAACACTACTGCGTCGCCCTGGGACGGCTCGTATAGTCGTCGCGTGGTCGGCGGCGAGCACCTGCGAGGCGTGATGGGCCTGTTCCCGACCGGCGTGGCGGTTCTGACCGTGCAGGTCGACGGAGAGCGGCTGGGGCTGACCGTCGGCTCTGTCGTCTCGCTGTCGCTCGACCCACCGCTCGTGGGCGTGTCGGTGGCACGACAGGCTGCGATGCACGAGCTCCTTCGCCGAGCACGCTCATTCGGGCTCAGCCTCTTAGCCGCCGACCAGACCGGACTCGCGCAGCACTTCGCTCGCGGCGTACCGCCGATCGCGATGTGGACGGGAATTGAGCTGCGTCGTGCTCAGGTAGACGTGCCGCTGCTGGCCGACGCGCTTGGGTGGCTCGAGTGCGAGGTGCAGTCGACCGTGGCAGCCGGCGATCACACGTTCTTCATCGGCAGGGTCACCGCCGCCGAGAAGGGTCGGTCGAGCATGGGCGCACTCGTCTACCGCTCCCAGCGCTATGAGCGCCTAAGGCCGTAGCCCCTGGAGCCGCGTACGATGATCGAGGCAGTCATCTTCGACATGGACGGCGTGCTCATCGACAGCGAGCAGGTCTGGGACAGGGCACGCGAGGGGCTCGTGCGTGAGCGCGGCGGGCGGTGGCACGAGCGGGCCCAGCAGGACATGATGGGGATGAGCTCGCGCGAGTGGTCGCACTACATGCACGATCGGCTCGGCCTGCCCGACTCACCGAGCGCGATCAGCTCGGGGGTCGTGCGGCGCCTGCAGACCCTCTACCGCCGAAACCTGCCCGTGATCCCCGGCGCGAGCGCCGCAGTGGAGCGAATCGCCGAGCGCTGGCCGCTCGGCCTTGCCTCCTCATCGAATCGCCCCCTGATCGACCTCGTGCTCGAGCTCACGGGTCTGGCAGAGCTGTTCGCCGTGACCGTGTCCTCTGAGGAGGTCGAGCGGGGCAAGCCGAAGCCCGATGTCTTCCTTGACGTCGCGCGACGCCTCGGCGCAGAGCCCCGACGATGTGCCGCCGTCGAGGACTCACACAACGGCTTGCTCGCCGCTCGGGCGGCGAACATGCGCGTGATCGCGATTCCGAACGCCGCGTTTCCACCGGGGCCAGACGCACTCGAGCAGGCAGATGTCGTGCTTGCCTCGATCGCCGAGCTCACGCCCCCGGTGTGCGAGGGCTAGCTCGACAGCTGCCGCCGATCCCGAGAGCCCTCAACCGCCGACACATCACCGACCTCGGCCCAACACGTCATCACATGCGAAACCCCAGGCCTTCCACCCATCGGCCGGGGAAGTAGATGGGACGATGCGCTGAGGATCTCCAGCTAGCCGACGCGGCCGAAGAGCAGGCAGCCGTTGTGCCCGCCGAGGCCCATGGCGTTCGAGAGGGCGACGTCGACTTCCACCGACCGAGCGATATTCGGCACGTAGTCGAGGTCGCACTCGGGATCGGGGTTCTGGTAGTTGATCGTGGGCGGCAGCACACGGTGGTGGATCGCGAGCGCACAGACAGCGGCCTCGACAGCGCCCGCTGCGCCGAACAGGTGGCCGGTCATCGACTTCGTCGAGGAAACGGCGAGGTCGTAGGCGTGGGTGCCGAAGACATCGCGGATCGCCTTCGTCTCGGCGGCGTCGCCGAGGGGTGTCGATGTGCCGTGGGCGTTGATGTAGTTGACGCGCTCGCGCGCAACCCCCGAGCTCTCCATGGCAAGCCGCATCATCATCGCCACGCCGTTGGCATCGGGCTCGGGCGCCGCCATGTGGTAGGCGTCGTTTGAGCTACCGGCACCGAGCATCTCAGCGTATATGGTCGAGCCCCGCGCCTTCGCGTACTCGTAGTCCTCGAGCAGCAGGACGCCGGCGCCCTCCGCCATGACAAACCCATCTCGGGTGGCATCAAAGGGCCGGCAGGCGAGCGCGGGCGGCTCGGTCTCGGCGGCAAGCCCTCGCATGGCGCAAAAGCCAGCAAGGATGACCGGGTGGACGCAGCCCTCGGTGCCTCCGGCGAGCATGGCATCGGCGTCGCCACGCCGGATCACGTTCGCCGCGTCGGCAATCGCGTGGGAGCCGGTCGCACAGGCCGAGACGACCGCGTAGTTGGGTCCGGTCACACCGAGCGTGATCGCGAGGTAGCCAGTCGCCGAGTCGACGAGCATGTTCGGCAGAAACCAGGGCGAGACGCGCTCGTGCCCACGCTCGCGCACGACGTCGGCCTGATGGAACATCTCGTGGATGCCACCGACGCATGAGCCGATCACGACGCCGACGCGATCCCTGGCGTAGCCGTCGATGCCCTGCTCCCCAAGCGCCTCTCGGGCTGCGGCGAGAGCGAAGAGGATGAAGCGGTCGAGTCGCTTCGCCTCCTTCAGGGGCAAAAGATCGCTCGGGTCGAAGTCTTCGACCTCGCCGGCAATGCTCACCGGAAAGTCGCTTGCGTCGAAGCTCTTGATGTAGTCGACACCGCTTCGGCCCTCGAGCAGGCCGTGCCACGTCTCCGCCATCGTGTTGGCGACTGGGGTAACCCCACCGATGCCGGTGACGACAACTCTTCGCACGATCTTGATGTATTAGACGGGCGAGCTGCTGATCGGGTTGCACCTCCGTACAATGGAGGAGTGGAAGAGGCCCCCACGCTGCCGAAGCTCTCGCTCGAGCCGCTCGATGACTACGTCGTCGTGGAGCCCGTCGACGAGGAGTCCGAGACGCGGACCGGCCTGATCATCCCTGCCAGCGACAACACCGGCTCGCGCTCCGGAATCGTCACCGCCGCGGGGCCCGACGCCCATGGGGTCGACCCGGGCGACAAGGTGCTCTTCCCCCGGTCGGTCGGCTATGACGTCCGTCTTGCGGGAGCCGAGGCGAAGGTCATCCGTCGCGGCGACCTGATCGCTCGAATCCACGACTAGCGTCTCCCCCCGCCCCGAGCTTCCCGGCCCCGAGTGCGCTGGCTCTCGAGGCTGGCGGTGTCCATTGTCCCCAGGATGGGACAGCCCGCAACCTCCCCGCCCCGAGTCAGCCGGCTCCCTCAGCCGCAGCCCTCGCTGCAATCCTCGGGGCCTTGCTCGATCGGGCTCCTGTTGCTCGATCGGGCTCTTGGCGACTGGGCACCACGAGCCAGCCCGGGTTCGGAGGTGAGCCGAAACCAGGCTGCAGAGGACGCGGAGCGCCCCCTGCCAGGGAGCGCAACGGAGTCGTCTTCGCAGTAGACGCGCCGGAAGAGAACACGGGCGCCCTTCGCCAGCGAGCGGAACCCATGAGAGCCTCTTGTTCTTTGTCTAGGCGGATGGCATAGCCTGCCAGCGTTGGGCCGGCAGCGATAGTCGAACGGAATTGGCACAGCCTCGTGACACTGTTGTGACAGTTGGTGCGGAAGTTGTGCGCTCCTGTAGGCTACCCCCCGGTGGCGGTGGGCGGTCCATGCAGCAGCTGGACGGCGCGACACCCCGGCAGCGAGGCAGGCTGCGTGCCCAGCCATCAGAAGGGCCGTGTCGTACGCGGAGAGGAGATCCTGGAAAATCTCTCGGCGGCCCGCGTGCCTCGCCATCAGCCCGCCACGGCAACAGCGGCTCGAAGCGCTCAGGCAGAACACCTGACGGGGTCTGTAACCAGCCCTTGCATCCAGATTCCACCGGAGCCCTCAGCGCTCGCTCAGAGAGGTCGAGAGAAGCTCACGGGTCGCCCGAGTCTGGTCGCCCGCCCCGATCCGTCTCTTCCCCACGCCGCCTGGCTCCCCCACGCCGCCTGGCCCCCGACCAAACGCGTGAGCCTCACACTCTGCGAAACGTGCCTCGTCACGCCCCGAGGACGAGGGAGGCTGCCTCAGCCGTCCTTCGGCCGCCTGTTACCATGGCTCGCGTGGGAGAAGTGGCCGAGTGGCTGAAGGCGGCGCCCTGCTAAGGCGTTAGGCGGGGGACTCCCTGCCTCGAGGGTTCGAATCCCTCCTTCTCCGCTCCATCGGCATGTTCCGAAACTGGGGCTGCCCGGTGGATCAACCCGTCGGAGGGGTGGCAGAGCGGTCGAATGCGGCGGTCTCGAAAACCGTTTCGGGCGGTTCCGTCCGACGAGAGTTCGAATCTCTCCCCCTCCGCTCGACAAACCGAAGACCCGCTCCTCGCAGCGGGTTTCGGCTGTTCCTCCCCTCCGATCAGCCAGCGGATTCCGTGGAGGCGTGCGGCGGTGAGCTGGTGAAGTCGAAGTTCTCGGTGATGCGAGCGCCATCCTCGCGCAGCGCTCGCGCAACCTCGGCAATGCGAGCCCTCGCAACCTCGAGGTCGTGGTTGTCGAGCGTCGCATTCAGCAGATCGATGTACCACGGCATCTTCGTCGGCTCCAGCACGTAGGCCGACACGATCTCGCGAGCGATCGGCAGGGTAGTCTCCTTCGAGTCGTCGTGGACGTCGCGGTTGCTGGCCGCTCGGAGCTTGTCGTACTCCTCGACGAGCAAGCGCTCGAACAGCTCGACCGTGAACGGCGATCGTGCCGTGGCGCCGGTGCGCGGGTCGTCCTCGGTGAGGGTCGCGCCCTTGTGGAGCCACTCCCACAGGATGCTCAGCCGGATCTCGCCGGTGGCCATATCCTCCATCAGATAGAGGACGTCGTTATCTCCGAAGTGCTCGGCCGGCTTGAGCGCGGCCGCCTGAAACCCACGCCCGAACGCGTTGCCGTACTGCAGCGCGACGCTCAGGAGGTCGCGGGCACCGTGGATCGTACGAGGCGCGGGCTCTAGCCGACTCAACGCCGCGGCATCCTCAGCGGCGTATCCCAATGGCGGGAACTCGCGCCCGAGCTGGTTCGCCTCCCCGACGCGCTCCCACACGGGACGCACGATGTGCACCATCTTCCAGTGCGCCACCCATTTGCCGCTCGCGCCCTCGCGCTGCTCGCGCTCTGCGCCGGCGACGGCACGTTCCATACCCGCCACGACCCCATCGTCAGACCCGACGGGGATGTTTGGCTCCATACCGCCCTGCCAAAGGGCGCAGCGGCCGTTGCGATCTGGCGTGTTCACCGCGCGGCGCACCCGATCCTCGTAGCTCCGCATGTAGCCATAGGTCATGGTGATCGCGTCGATGTTGGGGTTGATGAAGGTCTTGTCCCAGGCGAACGCGTCGGCGACGCTGTTGATGTAGTCCCAGCGGCCGGTGTTGAAGCCGACGAAACGACGTCCGAGCGCTGCGCGGATCTCCATCAGCTGGAAGCACGCCTCGATCTGCTCGACAAGCACATACGTCTTGATCACGGACGGCTCGAGCCCCAAGCGAGCCTCCACTGTCGACAGAAGGTCGTTCCAGAGAGCGGCCTCCTCCGCGGTCTGGATCTTCGGCAGGTACAGGACGATCGACCGGCCCGCATCGAGCAGCGTTCGGTGGCTGTTGGTCACGTACGCAGCGGCGTCGACGAGCGACGCTCCGAGCCCGGTGCCGTCGGACCCGCGGACGTGCCGATCGTCGAGATGCAGACCACGTGGCCGGAAGATCGTCGTCGTGAAATCGAGCTGCTCACGCCAGTCCTCGACGATCGGTCGTGAGAAGAACCCGGCCGACCACGCGTTCATCTCGTTGGCGACCTGCTCGGCGACGGTAAGGAACGTGGGGTCGCGTTCAATCGCCAGCTTGAGATTGCGCTGGTTGTCGAGCGACATGGTCGACACCTGGCCGAGCGCGTCCTCGCCGTCGAACATCCAGCCGTCGGCGCCGGAGAGCAGCGCGTAGGCGGCGCTGCGGATGCCGTTCTCGACGCTGGATCGCGGCTTCGTGGCAGGCCCAGTTCCCTGCACCCACTGCCGCTCGAGGTCGCGTGGGATCTCGCTCCCTTCGAAGGCCCCTGCTCGCGCGTCTCTCACCGTCACGCCGGTGCGAGGTATGAGCGAGCCGGGGTTCAGGAACTCGATGGGCTTGGGCCCAGCGTGCCGATCAGCTCTGCGGCGTGTACGGGCCGCCATCACCTCGCGGCGCTCGCCGTTGAGAGGAACCAGTGCGTCGAGCACATCGAGCACATCACCACCGAGTACGTCGCTGTAGGCAGCAGCGGCACCCGGACGGATGTCAAACGCGTGGCTCAAGGCGATGGAGTCCGCAGCGTCCTAATGAACCCGGTCGGCGAAGAGCTCGAGCACGGTCCCATCACGATCGTCGAAACAGCACCGGCGAACGGCCTGTCCTGAGAGCACCGCCTCGACGGGCGGCCTCAGGAACTCGGCATCCTTGCTGGCGAGGTCCTCGTAGACCTCGTCGAGATCGCCGGCGACCCTTGGGACGGTGCGCCTCAGGGCGGTGCGGCAGCTGCCCAGGTAGGCGCCGTACGTTCGCTCGCCAGCCATCATCTGCCCCTCAGAGGATCGGTCCGAGGCCAATCGAGCTCGAGCGGAGCGCACGTGATTCTTGGCGCTTTCCTCAAGACGCGACAGCTTGGGATCGCTTTGGCAGATCGACCAGCGTTCGATATTCGGCTGGCGTCGCAATCTCGCGGCCCAGCGCTGAGGCGAGGGTTTGGGCAAGCTCGAGCGTCTGGAGGTTCGACGTGAGCTTCTCGTCACGATGCGGCCAGGGCCAAATGGTGTCTTCCATGCCGACGCGAATGTGAAGTCCGAGCGCGGCAGCGACCGTCACGAGGTGCATCGACGGTCGTCCGGCAGCGCAGACCATGACCGTGGCATCGGGATCCGTCTCGTAGATCACCGTCGTTGTCCGTAGGAGCCCCTCGACCATCTGGCGCGGACTCTCCATCGGGCTACAACCCGGCAGCGCCGGCAGGATGAGCCAATATGCCGGTGTCTCGACGAGGCCGCTCCTGAGCAGGTAGCGCGCGGCGATCGAGACATCGGCATCCGTGTAGCACGCGATGATCGGTTTCGCTCCAGATTCCCGGACGAGCCTCGTTTTCTCGAGGATGAGCGGAAGCGGCTTCGAGAACAGCGTGTCCCCGAGGTACACGGTCGTGGTGTTGATCGGTGCTGCATCGAACACATCGGCGTCGAGAACGCGGCACATCTCTTCCCACTCGCCCTCGAGCACGGGCACGAGGCAACCGTCGATCGCGATCTCCGGAAACTCCTCTCGCAGAGGCTGGACGACCTGCTGAAACCGCTCCAGCGAGAGGGTGTTGTAGCCTCGGTCGTCCCGGACGTGGATGTGCAGCGTGCTCGCGCCCGCCGCGGCGCACGCTCGCGCCTCGGAGAGGATCTCCTCCGGGGTGATCGGCTGCGCTGGGTTCGCATCCTTCCTGAAGAAGGCGCCGGTGATTGCGACGGAGACGATCAGCCGATCTGGGATCGACCACGGAGGCTCGATTGGCCCGTCGAAGAAGCTCGATGAGTCGAGGCTGAGCACATCGGGCGCCCCGTACGGTCGCCAGAGAATGCGGTGCCGGGCTCGCTCGAGCCCTGCCTGCACGCGCTCCCAGTCGATACGGCTCACGGGTGGCTCCCTCCTCACCGTCCTCGACGGTGACGCATGGCGGTCATGCCGTATTTACCAGATAACAAGCCTGTACCGCAGGCCCAAGCCAGCGAGTCGCCCGCCATCGATCACGGGAGCGCTGCCCGTCGCGAGCACGATCCCAGGCTCGCTCGTGAACCCCCCGGAGAAGGACCGAAGCTGTCGCTGCGACCGTTCAATCTGGGCTCGCAGGCGATCCGCGGCTCGCTCGGCGTCTCCTGTCTCGGCGGCCTTGAGGATCCCGCGATGCTCCGAGGCCTCCTCCTCCCAGCTCGACTTTCCTCCCAGCTCGACCTGGCAGGCCAGCCAGCCATGAGATGGGCGCCACCTGGTCGCGGATGTCACCGAGAGATGTCCACGCGCGACTGGCCGAGAGGTCAGTCCAGACGGCGACTGCTGAGGTAATGGGACTTTGCAGCCTGCACGACGCCGCGTGAGCGGCAGAACCCACGCACTGACGCTGGACGGCTATCGAAAGGCTGGACGGCTATCGAAAGTACCAAGTGCAGCTTGCCGTGGTCTCGGCGAGAGGTCGTGTAGACAGGCTCGTAACAATCAGGCTCGTCGTCCTTAGACACGCTGCTGTGCGAGCTGGTTTCCAGGAGGATCTGCGAAGCGTGCGACGCGACGAGGCGGAGTTCTCAGCCGCTGGGCAAGCCTTCGTCGAGAGGGTCTCCAGCGTTTCGGTTCGGCTGAGAGCGTGGAACGGTGACGTCGCCTCCCATCGCCGAGCTCGGGCTGGCCAAGGGTGCAAAGGGCGTGAACGATCAGTACGAGGTGCGAATGGTCAGATGGCGCTTCGCGATGATCTCCTACAAGCCTCCTGGTCTCGAGGACGAGAGCGTTTGCGTCCCGAGTTGGAGGATCGTCGGCCTCAGCATGGTCGGCATGCAGGAACCCGGCACGCCATCAGCGATGTTTAAGTGCCGATGGCAATCTACTCTCTCCTCACCAGCCGCCGATCCACCCTTCGAGTAGGCCGAACGGGATGTCATCTGCTGCATCGTCAGGCCGATTCCGCAAGAAGTCGAAGTCGCATCCCTCGTCGGCTTGCAGGACATGCTTCAGATAGAGGGAGCCATACCCCCGTCGGTACTTCGGCACCGGCTTCGGCAAGCTCTGGAGGCGTCTAGCTATCTCCGACTCCGGTACCTTGAGGTCTAAGCGTCATCCTTCGACGTCAAGTGCGATGGGGTCACCACTACGCACCGATGTAAGCGGCCCGCCCGCTGCCGCCTTAGGTGCAACATGGAGAACACTGGTGCCAAATGCTGTTCCATTCATCCAGGCATCGGATATTCGGACGATGTCACGCACACCCCCACGTACCAGCTTGGCCGGGATAGGGAGTGCACCCCGTTCAGGCATTCCCGGGCCACCACGTGGTCCGGCATTCTTCAGCACGAGAACCGAGTCGGATGTGACGTCCAATTCTGGATCGTCGATGCGCCGACGAAGATCCTCCATGTCTTCGAACACGACTGCCAGCCCCGTGTGCGAGAACAGCTCAGGCGATGTGGCATTAATTTTGATCACTGCGCCCCTCGGTGCCAAGTTATCCCGCAATACGGCAATCGAACCTGACGGCTGCAGCGGTTCGGACAGAGGTCGGATGACTCCATTCTCCGTTCCGCGGCGCGACGAAACATCAACCTCTAATGCCTTGCCTGTCACGGTAAGAGTGCCACCTTCAAGCAGTAGAGCGAGCTCGGCCAGCACCGCTGGAATCCCACCCTCGTGGTGGAGATCCTCAACGAGCTTGGCTTCAGCTGGCGCGCATCGAGATGACTGGAGTTCGATGTACGATCCCGTCGAGACGGTCAAGTCGGATGTCCACGCCGACTCTGCCAGTGATTGCGAGAAGATGACTGACGGCGTCCGTAGACCCTCCGAGCGCCATCAGCAATGTGATCACGTTGTCAAAAGCTGCTTGAGTAAGAATCGTCGAAGGGCGCAGCCCTTCCTGTGCCAAGCCAACTGCTCGAAGGGCACTCTCCTCCGCATAGGTGCTGCGAGCAGAGGCCACTGCTGGCACAGTGGCTGAGCCAGGTAGCGACATTCCGAGCCCTTCGGCGAGCCCGGTCATGGTCGAGGCAGTCCCCATCTCGCTGCAGTGCCCAACGGAAGGCATAAGAGCTGCTTCGAGTTCCGCGAGATCGCTCTCAAACATCCGACCTGCACGAAAGCCGTCGATGAATCGCCAAAGGTCTGTGCCGACGCCTAGTTCCTTGCCACGAAAAAGCGCTGGTTCAGCAGGACCTCCGCTGATCATGATTACAGGCACATCAACGCGGTCAGATCCCATCAGCTGGGCTGGGACGCTCTTGTCACATCCACCAATAAGTACAACAGCGTCAAATGGATACGCTCGAATTAATTCTTCGACATTCATTGCCATCAAATTACGGTACAGCATTACTGTCGGCTTCATTAGCTATTCGTCGAGTGCGATTGCAGGAAACTGAAGCGGAACCCCACCAGCCTCTAGAACTCCTCGCTTAACTGCGGCTGAGAGCGCTTGGAAATGAAGGTCGCAATTGACGACTTCTGACCATGAGTTGCAGATTCCTTTGAGCGGCCGTCCTTCCCCGGCAGCACGGGAATACCCTTCAGAACGGATCACCGATCGCTGCAGAAGTCCAGATACGTTATTCCCTTGCAACCGGCGAGTGCTCTGCAGCTCGATCATTATTTCGTCCTCAGTCCTACTTCTGGCTGGTAGGCTCCCAAGCCAACTCGCTCGTGGTCCGCTCAGTCACAGCCGCAAGTGCGCTCGGAGTCTGGGCGACCCAGACCGCAAGGGCATCAGGCTGCGATGAGTTCGAGAACTCGTGAGAGAGTCCTCAGCAGTCCGCGACCGCATGTGGAGTTCACAGAGCAGGCTCATTGCAAGAACGACGTCGGTGAACCACTGTGATATCCAGACTCGCCTTACACTCGGCATCCTGAGTCGAACTCATTCGCCGATATGCCTAGAGAATAGATATGAATCTCTGCCCATCGGTGAGGCAACACTGCGCCGAGATGATTCATATTGAAGCAACAATAGTTTTCTTGATTCTCACGGGTAGACACCGTCATTCTCTCGACGTCGCCAGACTCACTCAATAGGACCTCGGAGCGTGTGCTGTTTGCCGAGAAGGACTGCTCTCGTTTCTGGACGGCCTGTTCGACCTTACCAGCGAAGGTTCGGATCGAAGCAGGCGTATAGTCAGCAGTTGAGCCGGAAACACTGACCGCCGTCTAACCGATCCCTTCAGGATCGCGACGCGAGCAATGCACTTGAGGACATCGTCTGTCTCTCCACTATCAATCGCATAGCCGCGCCGTCGGCAACGCTCAAGCTCTCCGAGCAGAGAATTCATGTAGGGCAAAGTCTGAGAAGTGAAAACGGGCGGGGAGCCACTATTGAAAACTCTGCCACATCGCGACCCGACACTTTTGACAAGAGCGCCTTGCCAAGGCCAGTGGCGTGGGCAGGTGCTCGGCTCCCGATCTCTGTGACATGGTGAACCGGAGGCGGAGGGCGCGCAACCAGCAAGTGGACGATGTCTCGGCCTGCGAGGAGCGCCAACACGCCGTCTGGAGAGTGTTAGCCGCCAGCGCTTCGAGATGCGGTCGGCCGACCTCGTCAAAGCGGTGCTGACGTACAAACAGCGACCCAAGCTCGTATGTCTTTGGACCAAGCTCGTATTTGCCAGCCACGCTGCGCAGGAGGCCCGCCCTGCGAAGTTCCCGCGCCAGCCTAGACACTGTTGGCTTAGGGAGATCAAGGAGGAGGCGGATCTCCTTCACGGTCAGCGAGCGGCGCTCTGTTCCGAACGCATCAAGAATCGAGAGCGCTCGCGTTAGGCTCCTGGTCTGATAGGCGGCCCGCTCACTGTGTTCCAGACCCATTGCCTAGGCGCCCTTGCTCGGCCTGCTGATGCTGAGGTGGCTTTGCGCTCTTCGAGCGCAAAGCCACTGACGGCTTGCGACGATGTCTCCGACCGGAACGGATTCTACTGCGATTGACTCCACGTCAAAGACATCAACAGGCGCGTGAAGCACTGGTCTACGCACGAGTTCGCCTATTCCCGGCTCTACTCGATGCGGAGCAGCAGCAAGCTGAACATGCTCGAGACACGTCTTCAACGCAAGTAGTTGCTCGACGACGCTCTCTCCATGATCCACATGTGTAGGTGGCCTGTCCTTTTGGGTCTGGTTGGGCCTTGGTGGGGGGGTGGTTGGTGGCG
>JAPOVR010000174.1 GCA_026708005.1 Actinomycetes bacterium | reverse complement strand
ACAGTTGCCGGCCCGGGAACGCCGGGCCGTCAGGAGGGTTGCCGGGTGTGCTCGCCCTGCCGCGGCCGGCATCGACAACCGGCACCCCGGTGCCCCACCTGCTGGGGCAAGACGCCGGCCCCTGCCCGCTTGCGGCTAGGCCGTCCAGCCCCAGGGAGGAAAGAAAGTCACCCAACCAGGGCTTGCGCTCGAGAGGCTCAGCGCATGTAGCTCGCGGGCGCTCCCCGCGTCGTCGTGCTGAAGCGGTAGACGGAGGTCGAGCTCGGGAGGTAGAGCACGTTCCACTCCGGCCCACCCCAGTTCAGGTTGCCGACGTGCTCGGGAATCTCGACCGTGCCGAGGTGCTCGCCGTTCGGATCAACGACCCAGACGCCCCGCGGGCCCGTCACCCAGACGTTCCCTTGCTCGTCGCACTTCATCCCATCCGGGATGCCGTCCTCGAGGGCGCCGGTGCCGACGTTCTCGATCACCATGCGCTCGCCCGTGAGCGACCCGTCCGCCTGGACGTCGTAGGCGCGTATGTGGATGCGCTCCGAGTCGTTGACGTAGAGAGTGGACTCGTCGGGAGAGAAGCACAGACCGTTCGGCTGCGCGTAGTCGTCCGCGAGGAGCTCGAGGTCGCCCCCGCCCGGTGGAATCCGGTAGACGCCCTGGAAGCTGAGATCCTGGTCGCGCGGATTCCCGAAGACGTCCATCCGACCGTACGTGGGGTCGGAGAAGTAGATCGAGCCGTCGCTCTTGACGACGACGTCGTTCGGTGAGTTCAGGGCGGTGCCCTCGTAGCGAGACGCGATCACCTCGCGGCTGGCCTCCGTGCCATCGGCGTTCAGCGAGGCGCGCACGAGCTCGCTCGTCCAGTGCTCGCACACGATGAGGTTGAGGTCGGCGTCGAGGGTCAGGCCGTTGCACTTGTTCGATGGCTTCATGACCTCGACGATGCCGCCGTCCTCGCTCCACTTGCGGCGGATATCCGCGGGCATATCGCTGAACAGCAGATACCCGTCCGGGTGCCAGACCGGCCCCTCCGTGAACGTGAACCCCGTCGCGATCTGCTCAACCTCGACCCCCGGGGCGACGAGCTCGGTCAGCCGGGAGCTCTTTGCAACAACGGCCATAGCCCAGCCCTCCTTTCCCACGCACGTTTTAACATTGCATCCATACCCCGACCAGAGCAAGCAAATTGCCAGTCACGCCGGCCCACATTGGCGAGACATCACCACTGCGCCCCAACCCTCCTGTCCAGTACAACACTCCGCATCTACAAGAACTTGAATAGGTTGATATAGGAGATCCTCAAGCGCTGGAACGGTCGTGCGCCGGGTTTTGTGCAGCTGCGTCCGGTGAGCTTCTATTTGGACTCGTTGGTCCGGCGTCAGCAACTCGGTCATGATGCCATCTTCGCCCCGCATGGTGCCTGCTTGGTGCTTGACTGCACAGTGGCCCGTATTGGAGAGGTCGGAATACTACACTGCCGCTGGGCACCAATAGCGGCTTGCATAGTGGCTTGCCGCTTTGGGGCTAGGTTGTCCTCGATGTGATTTGGGTGGAGACTGGGCTGGCGAGTTGGACATGGGGCTGGGGGAGATCCGGGGTGGCCTTGGCGCGCGCGGGGGCGGCCGGCGGCTGAAGGGGGCCTTCCGGGCTCGACCCGTCGGGAGGGGCCGCCACACAGGCTGCGGGTGTGTGCAGTCCTGGGGGTGTGGGGCCTGCCGGGTGTTGGGCCAGCCCCGGCTCCAGTCCAGCGCTACCGTGCTCGTGCGCGAGGCAACAGGGGCGGTGCCTTGGGCCGCGAGCTGTGAAGCTGGCCATGGGCTTCGGGCGGTGCGGTTACCGCCGTGTCACTGTCCTGGGGACTGCACGGCCGGCCACGAACAGGCGGGTGCGCATCCGGCGGCAGCAGGGCCGGGGCTCCGCTCCCCGACCCAAGGAGAGGCCGCCCACGTCCAGCCGCTTCCGGATCTAGCCGCGGCGGGGGAAGACCCTACACGGCAACGCCTTGGCGATCGGGGTGGCCTGTCACGTTTCCCGGGCCGGGAGTTGTGCCCTCGCAGCCTCACCGGGCTGTTTGGCTGTCCACGAGTATTGCCCGCACATCTGCACGCCAGCAATTGCCTTGAAACCCGACCGGGTCGCGCCGCCACGGCTTGGCTGTGACGGGCTACCTGCCGGCACCCACCTGGAACCGCCATCCCGCACCCGTCGATCCTGCGGTCTCGGCGCTGCCGTAACCCGCAAGGAAGCCGTACCCCCCACTGCCACGAACTCGGGCACGGGAGCCGGGGCGGGTCACGGGAGTGCGGTACGTGTTCGGCGATATCGGTGGTTGTGGTCTTGTTGTGCTTCGGGTGGTGGGTTGTGCTAGTGGCTGGCTGGTCGGTTCTGTGGGGCGCCGGGTGTGCGCCGTGGGCGCCTGGGTTGTTCAGGGGGCTGGCGCTGGTGGGCGGGTTGTGTTAGGTGGGTGTGGAGGTGAGGGTGGCGAGTACGCCGTCTGCGTATCGTTTGAGTTTGGTGGGGCCGACGCCGGTGATTGTCGCGAGTTCCGTCGCTGTTTGTGGGTTGCGGGCGGCGATTTCTTTGAGGGTTTGGTCGTGGAAGATCACGTAGGGGGGGACTCCGTCTGCCCGGGCGCGGTTGAGCCGCCATGTTTTGAGTGCTTTCAGTGCCGGGGCGGGCACGTGTGCGGGCGGCTCGCGCTTCGGCCGGCTCTTCCTCTTCCGCCGTGCTGGGGGGCTGCTGAGGTTGACGCCGAGTTCTGCTAGGAAGCGGCTGGGTTTTCGCTCGGCGTGCCAGCTGAGGTGGAGGTAGCGTCTGGCCCGTGTGAGACCGACGTAGAGGAGCCGGCGCTCCTCTTGGACGCGATCCCGGGTCTTGGCCTGCCGGATCGGAAGCTCGTGCTGTTCGAGACGGACGATCGCGACAGCGTCGAACTCGAGCCCTTTCGCGCGGTGCAGCGTCAAGAGCTGGACGCCACCGCCGGTGCCGTCTTCCGCGAAGCGGGCGCGGAGATCCGCGACGAACGCCTCGCAGGTGCCGCCTTCCGGGAACGTGGCGGCGAGTCTCACCAGACGACCGAGGTCGGCCTGGCGTGTGGCCTCCTGCTCCCCGAGCCCGTCCGGTGCCGTCTCGGCCCAACCGTCGGCGCGCGCGAGCCGCTCGACAGTGGCCGCCGCCTCCGTGCCGGGCTCCCCCTCGAGCGCCCGCAGCAGCCGGCGCGCGGCCGGGCGTTCCAGGAACGCGCCGCCGCGTACCTGGTAGGGGATCGCTGCCCTGCCGAGAATTTCCTCGTACTCCTCAGAGCGGGCGTTAGTCCGGTAGAGCACCGCGATCTCCTCGAGCGGGACGCCTTCGGCCGCGAGCGATTCGAGCCAGGCGACCAGGCCGCGGGCTTCCTCGTCACGGTCGAGCCAGGACCTGATGACCGGGTCGGGACCGTCAGGGCAGGTCGCGATCAGCCTCTTCGCGGCCCCACTCCCTCCGAGGGTTGGGGCCAGCCGGTTCGCGAGCGCCAGCACCTGCCTGCTCGAGCGGTAGTTCCGCTCAAGGGTCACCGTGAGCGCGTGCGGGAACCGGTCGCCGATCTCGAGCAGATACGCCGGGGTCGCACCCGTGAACCCGTAGATCGACTGGTAGTCGTCACCGACCACGCACACATCGTCGCGGCCGCCAAGCCAGCGGTCGAGCAGCGCCTGCTGGAGCAGGTTGACATCCTGAAACTCATCGACGGTGAACGCCGCATACCGGGCGCGAAAACGCCCGGCCGCCCGCTCGTCCCGGTCGTAGAGGCAAACCGCGCGCTCAAGGAGATCCTCGAAGTCCAGCAGGCCCCGCTCGGCCTTTCGGGCCTCGTACTCGCGATAGACGCGTTGCATCAGGTCGGCAGGAATCGGCGGCTCGTGGCCGGCGAGCTCGGCGACATAACGCCGGGGGGTGATGCGACGGTTCTTCGCCCACTCGACCTCAGCCGCGAGGTCACCAGCCGGCCGGAACCGGTAGGCGCCCGGAAGCCCGTTCGCGATCTGCCGCAACATCACCGCCTTCGACGGCAAAAGCTCCCCAGGCGGCTCCGGCGCAAGCGCGCGAAGCTGCGCAAGCGCCGCCGCGTGAAAAGTCCGCGCCCAGACCCCGCTCACCCCCAACTCCCCCAGCCGCGCACGAAGCTCGCCGGCCGCCTTCTCCGTGAACGTCACAGCCAAAACCTCGCCAGGCTCGAACGCCCCCGCCCCGACCTGATTCGCGATCCGCCGAGTAATCGTCGTCGTCTTCCCCGTACCCGCACCAGCCAGGACACAAACCGGGCCCCGCACAGCCTCAACCACCCGCCGCTGGCAACCATTCAAACCAGCAAAAACCCCGGCCGCGCTCACCCAGCCACACTAACCCGACCCCGCCGGTGACCTGACCCGGTCTTTGCTGACCTGCCCCCGGGGGTGGGTGGTGTGGGTGTTGTTTCGGGTTGGTGGGGTGGCGGCTGGGTTGTGGGTGTGGCGCCAGCCTTCGACCGCGGGCCTCGGCTTCCCGGGGTTTAGGGGTTCTCGCAGCCTGTGGAGCTGGTCCCGCAGCTTGCCGTTGAGCCCTCTTTGGGTGTGGCCGTCCCTCCTGGGGGCTGCCGGGCCGGGTGAAGGGGCGGACGGGTAACCGGCGCGGCCTGGTTGGTAAGCCCTGGGGCGCGTTGCCGGCACCCGGGCGGGCGGGAACGATCTGTGGGCAATCGAACAGCCCCGGTGAGGGTGGAGAGCACAGTTGTCAGCCCGGGAACGCGTCGGGCCACCCCGGCCGCAAGGGGGTTGCCGGGTGTGCCTCGCCCCGCCACGGCTACAGGGGGCCGGCCGCTGGTGGGTCCGCCCCGTCAACCAGACCGGATGGGCCAAGACGTGAAAAACGGTTAGGGGGGCACAGCCGGGTGCAAGGAGCAGCCGGTCATCCACAGGCGGACTCGCTCTGGGCTGGATGTACAGCACCCTGGTGCCCCACCTCCTGGAGCCGGATGCGTCCCCGCCCGCTTGCGGCCGGCCGTCCAACCCCCAGGCTCGGCGGCAGGGCAGCTGATCCGCCGGTAGCCGTGACCTGCCCAAGCCCATGAGTCGGCCCCACAATTCGCGGCCTCAAGAGCGCCGGCCGGGGGCCGGGCATGGCCCAACACCCGGCAGACCCACACCACCGGGACCGCCAACACCGCCGCCGTCTGCATGACGGCCCCCCAAGCCGACCGTCGAGCCCACAAGGTCCCCTCGACCGCTTCCCCCAGAGACCTGGTTGGCGACCGCCACGTCGGCCACCGCCCGCCCCCTCCGCGCGTCTCTCGCCCTCCAACCGCCCCAGCCGCTCAGCCTGACCCTACAAACCCGCGCCACCGACTAACCCCCGTGCCAAGGCCGCCCCGCCCTCCCGCAGCTCGCCGATGACCTGCTCCGGCGCCTCCCGGCGACACGCCAAGACGTCCCCCCACCCACAACCCACACCCCCACAACAAAAGCGAACCAGCCCCAGAGGGACAGGTCAAAAGAAGACGCAAACAACCCGCTTGAAGCGGCCAGATCCGATACCCCCCGAGGATCCCAACGAATCGACTGGATGGGTAGTCGAGGACACCGATAAGGGGCGGCAACTGGTTGGAATCGACGACCGCACAGACGCAAGATACGTCTACCCTCACCCTGATGATCTAGTCGAACCACTCGAGCGTCGCCGCTATCAGAGAATGAGTGGCTGTCGCCGCGTCAAGCACCACGTCGTTTATCGGCCTACGTTCAGAAGAGCCTCTTAGCCTGTTCATAATCAGTGCACCGCTGGCGTTTTCGCTCGTCGAAGTCAAGCTCGCCCTTGCTGTCCCGGTCAGTCCAGTACGAACCGCAGAGCCGGCTCGGAGACGATCCGCTGACATGGAGAACGGCACCGCCTGAGTGGGCCTTGCTCTTGGCTCTGACACGCAAGGCCGGCGGGTTGAAGTACACGAAAGCGTCACGAAACTGCGCCGACTTTGTGCAGCTTGCCCCACTCTGCGCAGCTGCTGCGCTCAGCCACACCACCCGGGGAAAAGGCCGACGAAGAAGCAACCCTTGTCGCTGCTCACCGGCAAGCGCCGCCTTCCACGAGCAGCTCCATCGCCACCTTTGGCAAGAGCATCGAGATCGGATCCAACAAGCGCCGCCCGCAGGCGTAGCTCCATCGCCGCCAGGCCGGCTCACCAGACCGGCTTCTCCACCCCGATCGGCCCTCGCCACCGCCCACCCCAGCCGAGCTCTACCCCCACGCTAGGCTGCCGGCACCTGGCCACCGACTGCAGAAGCCGCAACCGCTGCTCGCGCCCTGATCCTGCGCTCGGTCTCCCGCCCCACGGCACTGAGCCGCCACCCCAAGCCGCCACCAACGCCTGCCCCGCGCCAGGTCGTGCACCCGCTCTCCAGTCCTCAAGGAGATCCCATCGAACACCGAGCTGGAGATCAACGGCTCGAGCTCGGTCGATGACCGAGCTCGGCGAGGTTTCCTCCAACTCGGGCAGGTCTTCCCCCATACACCCGTGCGAGTCGCTTGCTACCCGAGGCCTGCCTCTCTGCCATGGAGGTCGCCAGTGGCGAGGACCCGCCGCCCGGGCGCATTGCTCGCCGCCGAGGCGAGCTCAGAGATCCCCATCGAACACCGCGCTGCCGATCAACGGCTCGCACTGGGTCGATGACCGAGCTCGGCGAGGTTTTCCTCCAACTCAGGCAGGTCTTCCCCCATATACCCGCGCGCGCCAGGACCAACGAGCTCGATCGCCTGAGCCGAGCGGTCCTCTCCTGGACACCCGTGCACGTCACTCGCTACCCGAGGCCTGCCTCCCCTCCGTGAGGGTGACCTGGTGATGACCCCGCCGGCCGCGCGCATCGCTCGCCGCCGAGACGAGCTCAGGCAACGTGGCATTGCCCGAGCTGGCGCTAACCTTGGACCGTGATCGACGGGAAGGCCGCACGGAACGATCCCAAGACCTGGCGCGCAGCGCTCGCGCGAAAGGGGGCGGCAGAGGCGTTCGACGCCTTCCTCGCTGCCGACAGCGAGTGGCTCGAGCTCGTCCCGCAGGTCGACGAGCTGCGCTCGGCCACGAAGATCAAGGACAAGCCAAAGCCCGAGCAGCTGAGCGAGCTCAAAGTCCTCAAGGCCCGTCTCCAGCGGTTGGAGGCCGAGCTTGCAGCAGCCGAGGAGCGGCGCCGAGCCTCGCTCGACCTGATCCCCAACCCGCCCGATGCGGATGCGCCGGAGGGGGACGCGGAGGAGCACGCCGTCGAGGTACGCCGCATTGGAGAGCCACCCACCTTCGACTTCCAGATCAAAGATCACGTCGACCTTGGCGTGGCCGCCGGCTGGCTCGATCTCGAGCGCGCGTCGCGCGTGTCCGGCACCCGGTTTGCGTACCGCATGGGCGATCTGGCGCTCTGCGAGCTTGCGCTCTACCGCTTCGCGCTCACAACGCTCGAGGCGAAGGAGTTCGTCCCGATGCTGACGCCCGTGCTCGTTCGCGAGGAGGCCATGTACGGAAGCGGCTTCTTCCCCACCGACGAGGTAAACATCTACGGCGTCGAGCGGGACGGCCTCTACCTCGTCGGCACCTCTGAGGTCTCGCTCGCCGCCCTGCACATGGGGGAGATCCTCAACGACGAGAGGCTTCCGCTGCGCTACGCCGGGTTCTCGACGTGCTTCAGGCGCGAGGCGGGCGCTGCCGGCAAAGACACGCGCGGCATCTTCCGCGTGCACCAGTTCGACAAGGTCGAGATGTTCGTGTTCTGTCGCCCTGAGGAGTCGAACAGCGAACACGAGCGGCTGCTTGCCTACGAGGAGGAGATCACGCAGGCGCTCGGTGTCCCCTACCGCGTCGTGAACGTCGCGGCAGGTGACCTCGGCGCGTCGGCATCGAAGAAGTACGACATCGAAGCGTGGTTCCCGGGCCAGGACCGCTACCGCGAGATCACGTCGACCTCGAACACGACCGACTTCCAAGCGCGCCGCCTCGAGGCCCGCTTTCGCCGAGATGGCAAGGTCGCTCCGATGCACACGCTGAACGGCACCGCAGCAACCGCCCGTGTGCTGATCGCGATCGTCGAGAACTTCCAGGAGGAAGACGGCTCGGTGACCGTGCCAGCCGTACTCGTCGAGTACGGCTCGCCCGCGCGACTGCGCGCTGCCAGCGGCTCGTAGAGCGGCGCTCGAACGGCGCGCCAGCTGTGGGCGCCGGGGAGCTGACCGACCAGCGGCGCCGACGCGTGCAGCCGCGGCCCCGCGTCGACTGAGGCCGATCCGGCCGCCGCACCCAACACCGTTTGCGCTGTCGCGGGCACGCGTAGACTGGAGGTTAGGCGGGGTGGCGGAGTGGCCTAACGCGGCGGTCTTGAAAACCGCTACGCGCCGTGAGGTGCGTCCTGAGTTCGAACCTCAGCCCCGCCGCTTCCCCATCCCGTCTCTGACAGACCGCGCTCCCCTAGGTCGTCGAGAAACTCGGAGCCAGGCGCTACCCCGGTCACCAGAAGCTCATCGCGGGCTCGCGTGCACGTGACGTAGAGGAGGCGCCGCTCTGTCGAATACACCTCCTCGAAATCCGACTCGCCCGCGATCGATGCGATGCGCCCCTGCAGGGGAGTGACCTCCTCATCGCAGGCCATCACAGGCACGGCACGGAACTCCAGACCCTTGGCGAGGTGCATGGTCATGAGCGAAACCACGCCGCGCTTGGTCTCCGGCAACTCGTCGACCACACGGTGTTGGCCGCTGGCGAGCTTGGCAGCTTCCTCCGCTCGAGCCAGCTCGTCTGCCGAGCGCACCAGGACAGCAACTTCGTGGGGCTCGGTGCCCCGGCCAGCCGCTTGGCGATCCACTCGGCCACAGCCTCGACCTCGTCTTCTTGGGTGTCGAAGACTTCGATCGCTGGCATCGGCCCGTTGAAGACGGAGACCGTGCCTCGGCGGCTCTCGGCATTCCCATCAACGTGCGACAGTTCAAGCGGCAAAAGCCTGTCTCTGGGCATCCGGATCTGATGCGACATGCAGGTGGTCGAGCTGGTCCTCTCGGCCGCCCTCGTCGGTCTGGGGAGGAGCGCATGAGCTCATCCACCAGCACCTTGGTGCACGTTCTCCTGGATGAAGGGCAGCAGGGTTGGCGCGACGAGGCCAGACCAGTCCTGCTCGTCCTTGCCGCGCCAGACGAGCTGAGGATCGAGGTCGCGGTTGCGGCGCTCGTAGGCAACCTGGATGGGGTTGCGGGCATTCTCCCCTAAAGCGGCCTGGTACTCGGCTGTGGGGATGTCCGTCCTTTAGGCCTCCTCGTGAGTCAGCGCCTCGACGGTCTTATGGCGGTTGTCTTCTTCATGCGTTCGCGGGTGCGCTGAACGGGTCGACGATCGTCAGTCCTTCAACCTGCTACCCATGTTGCAGGTCTTCGCTGTAGAGGGTCTTGCAGCCGGCGTCGAGCGCCGCCGCAGCGATGAGGCTGTCGTAGTAGGAGAATCCGTAGCGCCCCCCGCAGGTCGAGACCGCGGCGGTAGAGCCTTCGAGTGGGGTTGCAAGCCAGAGCGGTATCAGCACGTCGTCGGGCAACTGGCGTGCCTGCCCCGGTGTCGCGTTGAGCCTGCGGGTGACGACATTGATCGTTTCTTGAACAACTTGGTAGCTGATGCACCCGCTTCCCTCTCCCAGATTCTGCTGAACCAGACGGTCCGCGCTGCGGTGCTTGTGAAGATCTGTTTCATCGAGCAGGTAGATGAAGACGTTGGTGTCAAGAAAGTTGTCAACGCTCATTCATCTCATCCCGCGTGAATGTTCGTCCTTCAGTGAAGAGCTCTGCGCGCAGCGTCGCAGCCGCATGGCGCTCGACCGGTGTCGGTTGGCCATCAGCGGCTGGTCTCCGCTCCTTCCGCATGGCAGCGCGCATCCGCCGCGTGCGGCAGCGGGTGCAGTGTGCAGCAGGCGCGGTTTCGTGACGCTCCTGTGACGCTTTTGTGACAAAACGTGCGCCCCTTCTCGGCTACCCCCGGTGGGGGGTGGCCTGCTCTTCGTCACGCCGGTGCACCACGACAGCGCGTCCGTGGCATCGGCCAAGCGCCCATCCAGGATCGCGCACGGCCGCCAGTCGACCCGACCTCACGATCCACGACCACCACGCGGCCTCTGTGCAGGCAAGAGCTGGCATCACTCGCACGCACCTTGACCACCGAGAGCCGCTTGCACACGTATGTGAGCCTGACAGTCTGTGCTGCTACCGGGATCCGCCTATCGGCGCTGCCCGGGTGAGCGGGCGCCTATCCTCAAGGGGTGCCACACTCCACTTCTGCCCACAAAGTCTTCCTCAGTTACTCGCACCAAGACGCCGAGCTGGCGCATGCCATCTGCGACGAGCTGAGAAGCGGGCGGGTGCCACCTCGCCGGCACGCGAAGTGCCCGGGACGAGCCGACCCCGCGCTTGGCACAGCCGAAGGGCCGTGAGCGGCCGGCGCACGCAGGATCCGTACTTCGAGCAGACCGTCGAGCTGTTCGCACGCCGCTGGTGCGGGCCGGTGCTCGAGGAGCTGAACAAGGCACCGTGCGGTTTCAGCCAGCTCCAGCAAAGCCTTCCCGAGCTCCCCGCCCAGCTCCTTCGCCGCCGCCTCGACGAGCTCGAGACGAGCGGGCTCGTGCAGCTTGCGACGGATCCCGCCTGCGAGGCCGAGGCCACGTACGCCCTGACCGACGCCGGCCAGAACCTCTGCGGGCTGATCGCCCACATCGACGTGTGGGCGCAGCAGTGGCTTCGGCCGGCTTCCGGCGGCGACTAGCCGCCGCTTCGCTCTGCGCCGCGCGCGGCCAGCATCGCCGCTTCCTTCGCCCGGACCAGTGCCGAGACGGTCTCGTTGGCGGGCGCCTCGAGACCGACCGCGCGAGCAGCAGGTGGGATCGCCCCGTTGATGAAGTCGATCTCGCCGCGCCGTCCTGCCAGGTAATCGAGGAGCATCGAGGGGCGCGCGGCTGGTATACGCGAGGCGAACGCATGCACGTAGGCCACCGGCTCGTCGAAGCTGAAGGCGATCCCCGATGCTCGTCCGGCCTCATAGGCCTCGGAAGCACAGCGGGATGAGATCTCCCAGGCTGACTCGCTCGCAAGGACATCGCCGAGCGTGCACTCCAGCAGCGTGCAAGGACCGCTGAAGCTGACGTTGCAGACGAGCTTCTCCCAGACGAGCCTGCCGACGTCGTCGTAGGTCTGCACGCGGAAGCCCGCGTCGCGCCAGACGTCGGCGATCCGCTCGACGCGCGCTGTGACGGGTCCGCTGCGCTCGCCGAGGCGAACGAGCTCCCAGCCCTCGTGGCGAGCGTGACCCGGCCCCACGACCGACGCTCCAAAGCCGCCCACGACGCCGATCGCAACCTGCTCCTCTCCGAGAACCCGCGCGACCGCATCAGGACCTCCGAGGCCGTTCTGGATGGGCAGGACGAGGGTGTCAGGCCCGATCAGCTGCCGAGCGGCCTCGGCAGCCGACTCCACGTGCATGCCCTTCGTCGCAATGATGACGAGGTCGCAGACCCCCGCCTGCGCAGCGTCCGTCGTCGCGTTGATTCGAACGGCTCGATCGCCGCTTGCGCCCTCGAGCCGCAGCCCATGCTCTTGGATCGCCTTGACGTGCTCTTCCCACACGTCGATCGCCCACACCTCGTTGCCCGCATCCCCAAGCAGGGCCGCGTACACTGACCCCATAGCTCCAACACCGACGACGGCGATCTTCATGTCGGTACTCTTGCCGATTATGCGTCCTCGTGCACAGTGGTGCGCCGTCGCATCTCGGGTAGGGCAGCCCGGGTATTGCGAGAGAGCTGTTGACAGCACAACGCGTGCACCCGACCCGGTCCAGCGCCGCCGTGGCCGGGTGCGGGCGCCAACGTGTGCACTGGTTGAGGGAGCTGAGCTCCCCCGGAGCGACGGAGGGAAGCCGTGCGCCGCCCGTCGGCGCGGGGTACGCTTGCAACGAGATGAGCGAGACGCCTCGCCGCACCCTACGGGCGCTTCTGGCAGAACCGCGGCTCCACGTCGTCCCCGGCGTGACGAACGCGTTCGTCGCGAAGCAGGCGCAGGCTGTCGGGTTCGAGATCGTGTTCACGACCGGCGGCGGGTTTGCGAACACGCTGCTTGGCACGCCGGACGTTGGCCTGACGAGCCTCACCGAGACGGTGATGTTGACCCGCTACGTCACCACGGGGGTCACCGTCCCGGTGATCGCCGACGCGGATACGGGCTACGGCAACCACCTCAACGTCCTGCGAACCGTTCGGGAGCTCGAGGACGCGGGCGTCGCGGGGCTCGTGCTCGAGGACCAGATCGCCCCCAAGCGATGTGGTCACTTCGAGGGCAAGACGATCATCCCCACCGAGGAGATGGTCGGAAAGCTCGTCGCTGCAACGCGGGCGCGGCGGGACGATGACCTTGTGCTCGTCGCGCGCACCGACGCGATCGCCTCGGAAGGGTTCGAGACCGCGATCGAGCGAGCGCGCGCCTACGAGGCTGCCGGGGCGGACGTGATCTACGTCGAGGCGCCGCGCACCGCCGAGGAGATGGCGGCGGTCCCGGCCGCGATGGAGAAGCCGTGCCTCATCGACATGGTCGAGGGTGGGTTCACGCCGCTTCTGCCTGCGGAGGAACTTGAGCGAATGGGGTATCGGCTCGCGCTGTACGCGAACTTCGCTCTCCGCGTCGCCGCGCGGGCTGTCGAGCGCGGGTTGACCGTGCTTCGGGAGCAGGGCACCTCTGCGCCGCTCTTGGATGAGATGTTCAGCTGGGAGGAGCGCCAGGAGACGGTCGGCTTCACGCAGTGGGAGCGCTTCGACGAGAGCGTGACCGCCGAGGCCCGTCGTCTCGTCGAGGGCGACTAGCTGGGAAAGCCAGGCAGGCTGTTCAGCCGGGCTGTTCCGCCTGCGTGCTTCTCGCGACCACTTGGTAGCACCCGGGAGCCGGCGCGTGCCCTGCGCTGTTCCTCCTGAATGCTTCTCACCCCCGCTGTCGCAACGGTTGGTTGGCCAGATAGATCCGGCCGCGATCGACGCTAACCCGGATGTCTTGAATTGGCCGGGGTCGCAACGGTTCGTGGGCCAGGTACATCGAGCCGCTGCAATGAGGCAACGGGCGTGCCACTGGGCAAGGCCGTCTGCTACCTGGCGGGGCTGTTCGCCACCAAGCGGGACCGGTCTCACGGCAAGGCTGGGCTGCCAGCCGGGGCCGCCAGGTGAGGCCCCGGTCGCGGCCGAGCCGCCCGAGCCCTCCATAAGGGCAACCCGCCCCCACCCACCACCCGGGGGAGGGTAGCCCAGAAAATCGTGCAGCTTGCGCACGGACCGTCACGGAAGCGTCACGAAACTGCCTCAACTCTGCCAACTCCCACCCGGCGCGCTCCACCCAGCTACAACCCTGCCGACTCTGCTCGCCGCCGCACCGGCACTCAGCCGCTCCGCCCAGTCCGACGCAGACGCAAGGGCATCCCGCGTGGCGCATTCCTGCGATGACCTCCGCCCGCAAAGGCACGAAGCAGCACGGGATAGGGACAGCCCCTGGAAAGGGACAACCCTCATGGCTGCTTCCGGGAAATGCACGGCGCCGAGACGGGCCCTCCCTACGCCAGGAGGCAACCCGATCGCCGCTAACGGGCCAGTGGCGATGCCCCGCGATCCTCCAGCGCCCCTCCCCGATGTGCCCCACTACCAACAAGCAAACGCGCGGCCACGCCCCGTATCACCGCCCGGTCCAACCCGATTCGCACCCCGCACCGGAGTTCTCAGGGCCCCAAGTCTCCACAAGACCCGCAGACAACAACCTGGGATGTAACAGGCCCTCAGAGCGCACCCAGCATCGAGAGCCGACCTTCTACCGCACTGAAGCGTAAGACAACCCCCCCGTCACCCTCTGGTTGCCCCGAGTGGCGTCACGTGTCGTGCTCGGGGGCGAAGCGATCCCGCAGCTCCTTCTTCGAGAACTTGCCGGTGGCGGTCAGCGGAATCGCGTCGAGGAAGACGACATCATCGGGGAGCCACCACTTCGGTACATGGCCTTGGAGGAGCGCACGCAGCTCCTCCGGCTCGAGCCGAGCGCCCTCGCGCGGCACGACGCACGCCAGCGGGCGCTCCTGCCACTTGGGGTCGGGAACGCCGACAACAGCCGCCGCCGCGACATCGGGATGCGCCATCAGCTCGTTCTCGAGCTCGACAGAAGAGATCCACTCGCCACCCAATTTCACAAGGTCCTTCGTCCGGTCGACGATTCGCAAGTAGCCGTTTGCGTCCATCGTGGCGATGTCGCCGGTACGCAGCCATCCGTCGTCGGTGAAGGACTCCGACGAGCGCGGGTCGTCGAAGTATTCCCTCGCAACCCACGGCCCGCGGCACTGGAGCTCGCCGCGCGACGCACCGTCGATCGGCAGCGCCTCGCCCGACTCCAGATCGGCAATGCGCATGTCGATACCGAGGAGCGGCCCCCCTGTGCCGTGCGCAGCTCGACGAGCTCGGGCTTGGAGAGGTCGACGAGCTGGCTCCGTGTGCGGTCGACTGTCCCGACCGGGTGCAGCTCGGTCATGCCCCACGCCTCCACGAGCGGCCGGCCGATCGCCTCACGATAGGCCTCCGAGAGCGCTTGCGGCACTGCCGATCCTCCGCACACGATGTCGCGCAGCAAGCTGACGTCGCGGCCCTCGAGCTCGTCGAGAACGCCCAGCCAGACGGTGGGGACTCCCGCGGCGAGCGTCACGCGCTCGATCAGCTCGGCGAGCGCGCCAGGCGAGAGATCGCAGCCGGCCAGCACCAGGGTCGCGTCGCTCGCGAAACCCGCGTGCACGAGACCCCAGGAAAGCGCATGGAACATCGGCACGACCGGCATGACGACGTCGCGCTCCGAGACGCAGAGCGTATCGGGCAGTATCACTCCGAACGTGTGGAGGCACGTTGAGCGGTGTGAGTAGACGACGCCCTTGGGGTTCCCGGTCGTCCCGCTCGTGTAGCACATGAGCGCCGCCCGCTGCTCCTCGACCGCGGGGAACTCGATCGGGTCGGCGGCCGAATCAGCTCCTCGTAGTCGCCGACCCTCGGGTCGTCGATCCCGCCGTCGTCCAGGAGGACGACATAGCGGATGTCTGGCAGCGACGGCAGGATCTCGGCAAGGGTATGAACGACCGTCCGGTCGCAGAAGATCGCCTCGTCGCCGGCATGGTTGATGATGTAGGTGAGCTGGTCTGCGAACAGCCTCACGTTGAACGTATGGAGGACCCTGCCGCTGCAGGGAAACCGAAGTAGAGCTCCAGGTGGTTGTCGGTGTTCCAGCCGAAGCTTCCGATCCGCGCGTCAGGGGCAATACGGAGCGCATCGAGCGCCCCACCGACCTGGCAGCACCGGGTTGCCCACTGGCGGTAGGTGCGACGGCGGGCACCGCCGGCCAGACCGGTCACGATCTCCTTGCCCGGCGCGAGCTGCTCGGCACGTTCTAAGAGGTGCGTGAGCCCCAGCGGGCGCTCTTGCATCAGCCCGTCCATACACGCTCCCCGCTGCCCACAACGTGATCTTTCCACGGAACGGCGGCGGCTGCCGCGTGGCAGTCAAGGGCAGCTGCGCTCTCTCCGCCCGTGGAGCGAGGCCCTAACTGCTGGAGCCCGTGTCGATACCTTCCTCGGCGAAGACCTTACGGGCCGTGCGGAACGCACCAACGCCGGCGGGGATTCCCGCATAGATCGAGACCTGAATCAACGTCTCCCGGATCTCGTCGAGCGTGCACCCGTTGTTGAGAGCGCCGCGGAGGTGGACCTCGAGCTCGTCGGGGCGATTGAGCGACGCGAGGATCGACAGGTTGTTCAGGCTGCGCTGCCTTCGCGTCAGCCCTTCGCGACCCCACGAGCTCCAGCAGTACTCGTTCACGATTCGCTGAAAGTCGCGACCGAAATCATCTGCACTCGCAAGCGCGCGATCCACGTATTCATCGCCAAGCACCTGGCGACGAATTGCCAGCCCCAGTTCGTATTGCTCATCCGACATCGGCAGCCTCCTGTCTTGTGATGCGCGCCTCCTCGGCGAGGCGCAAGCCCAACCCTTGCGGCCTGAGCATAGGACAGAGCCGACCGGTGACGAGAGCGGCGGCGCTCGCCGGGACCCGCGGACTGCCCCTTCTCGGTGCTTTCTGCAGCCACGGAGGCGCCGGGAAGTTGGCGGCGACGGGCGCGAGCGGGGCTGCCGCCAGCGACGAGTTGCCGTCATCGAGGTACGGGTGGCTGCGGGGCTTACGGTCGTGGACGGAGAGGCTGTGGGGTTCACGCCAAGCGGCAAGCGCTCGGCGGCGTCCTGTCCGCGATCCGGTGTGAGCGCCGGGCCGCGGCACTGCCAAGCCGCTGCCTAGCTGCTGCCCGGACCGCCCACCACCCGGGGGAGGGTAGCCCAGAAAAGCGCACGGATTATTCGTGGGGGTGTTTGGGGTGCGGGATCCCGTATGGACAGAGGGGGAATCTTGTTTCAGGGGTGCCCCTGTTTCGCCGGGATGTGCGGACTCGGTGCGGACACAAACCGGGTGTTGTTTCCATCACGGCAACACCTCGGATAATCGGGCTGGGCCGCGGTTCGGGGGCTTCGGTGTGGGTGTCTCAGTGGCTGTGGCGGTTCTGGGTTGCGTGCCGGGTCATGGTGTCGGGGTGGGTGTGTGATGACGGTAGCGGCTCCGCGGGTGGTGGCGACTGTTCCGACGGACGTGTTGGCGGAGGACAACCTGGTTGCGGTGCTGCTGTTCGCCGCTGTGGGCGGGCCTGCCCGAGCGGCCGGGGTTGTCCGGCAGGCCTGTGAGGTGGGGCTGTCAGGCGAGTGCTTCTACCGGGCCAGCCGGGGTCTCCTGTGGGAGACGGCGGCGGGGATCGTCGACCGGAGTGGGCCCCTGAGGTGCCGGTTGTGCTGAGTGAGCTGGAACGGGCCGGTCTGCTTGAGCGGGCGGGGCGGCCACGGTGTATGGGCTGGCTTCCCCGCCCAGCTACGTGGGTGGGGCTGCTGGCTGGGCGGCCCGGGTGGGTGAGCCCTGGGGTTCGTTGCCGGCGCCCGGGTGGATGGGGAACGATCTATGGGCAGTCGAACAGCCTCGCTGAGACTGCGGGGACGCGAGTTGTCGGCCCGGGGAACGCGCGGGGCCGTCCCGGCCGCCGGGGGGTTGCCGGGTAGTGTCTCGCCCCGCCACAGCTACAGGGGGCCGTCCGCTGGTGGGTTCGGGCCGCCACCGGATCCGGTGGCCCGGACGTGAGTTGCGGCAGCTGGGGCACGGCCGGACCCGGGAACAGCCGGCCGCAGGCGGCCCCGTCTTGGGCTGTCGCGGCACCCCGGAGCACACCTTCTGGGCCCCGGATGCCCCCGCTGCCCGTTGGGGCCGGGCCGTCCAGTCCCCAGGCGCGGCGGCAGAGCAGTGACACGGCCGGTAGCCGTGACCTGCCCAAGCCCACGAGCCAGCCCCACAGCTCGCGGCCCCGGTCGGCGCCCCGACTGTCCGGCAAACGGGCACGGTAGCGCTGGGTGGAACCGAGGTTGTCCCAACACCCGGCAGGCCCCAACACCACCGAGACCGCCAACACCCCGCCGCGCCGCCTGCGTGACGGCCCTCCGCCGACGCGTCGGGCTCACAAGGTCCCCCTCGGCCTCTTCCCCCAGAGGCCTGGTCGGCGACCACCGCGTCGGCCACTGCCCACCCCGTCCGCGCGTCTTTCGCCCTCCAACTGCCCCAACCGTTTGGCCTGAGCGACCCGCACGCCACCGACACCCCTTACGCCAGCGTCCAGCACGTCTGCCCCCATCACCCCCAGCCCCTACAAACCCCGCCGCCGACCGCCCCTGCGCCAGGGCCACCCTGGGCCTCCCGCAGTTTGCCGATGACCCGCCCCGGCACCTACCGCCAACCCGCCACCCCCCTGTTACGACCCACATCCCCACACCGAGGGCGGGCCAAACTCAGGGAAAGCAGGTCACCCCTATCTCGCTCTCCTCTCTGCCTCGAGGTGCATCTACCGTGACCCTTCTACCTGGACTGTGACTATGTCTACCCCGTGATATTTCTGATGGCGCACCGACGATGCATAGTGTCGCAAGATACGGAAGGATATCTCCTGCCTGTCCGGTATGTCCGGCGTTTCCCCCATGTACGCCAGCCGGTCTTCCAGGTTCTCTCCCTCGGCCCCCGACACGAACTCCAGCTCTGCACCATCTCCCCCTGCTCGGGCGCTGACGATCAGGCGGCGTCCTGTATTTGTGTCCGCACTGTCGTTTTCTTCCGAGAGCAGGCTGGTCAGAGTCTCTTCCCCGACCAGCATCAGCCGCTCCGTCGATGCACCGTCCCAGCGTGCTTTCGAGGCAAACCCGCTGAGGAATTCTTTCAACTTAGGCAGGGCCTCCATGTCTAAAGCCGCCTGCAGCCGTTTGCGCCGGGGGCTTGTCAGCTCTAGGAATACCATCATTACCATCGCCACCAGGGCTCCTGAAGTCATTCCGTTGCCCAGCAATACGCCCAGGAATCCTTCTCCCAGAAGGTCGGGGAAGATCCATTGGTTCTGAAAGCCTGTGCCGATCCAGAATGACAGCCCGACAACGGCCGCTTTCCGGTGATCGACTCCGTCCTGGATGATAATTTTCATCCCCTGCACAAAGAGCATTCCTACAAGAATGGTGATATAGGCTGCGGCCACAGCGGTCGGGATAGCGATCAACAAGGCCGTGAATTTGGGCAGAAACGCCACCGCCACGAAGATGACCCCGATTACTACCCCCACCCGACGGGCCCCTACCCCCGTAACCTCGGCAAGAGAGACGCTGGACGAATAGGTCGTATTAGGCAACGTTCCCGCGATCCCCGACAGCAGGTTGCCCATTCCGTCCGCGTTTAGAGCACCCTGTACCACCCGAAAGTCCGTCGCCCGACTCCTGCGCTGCGACACCCGTTGAATCGCTACCCCGTCGCCGATGGTCTCTACAGCCCCGACAAGAGTGACCACTGCGAATGCCGGAAGAAGCGCCCAGAACTCGATGCCCGGCGTCACGTCGATCCCCGGCCAGTGACCCACCGGAGCGCCTACCCACGGCGCTTCCAATACCTGTTCCATACTGTACAGACCGAATGACGCGGATACCGCGCAACCCACTGCTATTCCTATGACCGGCGACCAAAGCCGCCATGCCGGCGGACCGCGCAGCACCAGCGCGCCCACCGTCATTAGCGTGATCAGAGCGGCTATCGGAGCTGCTGCCGTGGATACGTCGTCAGGAACCTCGGTCAAAGTGTCGAATATCACGGGCATTACCGTCGCAGCGATGAGCATGATCACCGTCCCCGACACGACAGGCGTGAATATCCGCCGGAGCAGCGAGAGTCGAGCTGCTAGCAGGAACTGGAAGAGAGACGAAACCACGATAAGACCCGCCATCGTGGAAGGGCCGGCCTCCGTTAAGGCGGCAACACACACGGCGATAAAAGCCCCCGACGTGCCCATAATCAGCACGTGACCCGACCCGAACCGACCCACCCGAACAGCCTGGAGAACCGTCGTAATACCGCTGATCAAAAGCGCGGCAAAGACACCCCAGGAAATATAGCTCTCAGGCTGCTCAGCGATCCGGGCTACTATGACCACAGTCAGAACCACCGGCGCCACGATGATCACGGCGGCCTGAAAGCCCGCGCCAAGAGCAACCAAGCGGGGAGGCCGTTCATCCGGCTCGTAGCGGACGTTTTTGTTCTCGCGCGTCACGCCGACAGTCACACCCTGAATAGGCTTGCGCCTGGGAATCCTTCAATCATCACCCTCTACTCCAGCCTCATGAAACGCACCCGACTGTACCCCGAGAAGCCGGAGACGGCGCGCCGACCGTACGGGGAATTGCCTTCCCAGCCATCGTCGGCAAGAGGGAGTTTCCCAGTGCCGACAAGCTGCCCAGCTCCCGCGTCCCAGGAGAGCCCACCCCAGGCACCACACCAAGCCTCGGCTGAGGATTGTCACTACAGAGGATCCTAGTCATCGCCAGCCGTAAGTGCTCACTGTCCCTCCCGGGTCTCTACTGGCCTGCCCCCGGTGTTCGTGCTGGGGCATATGCTAGTGATGTGGTGTGCTCCTTCTTTGGGGTTGGGGGTTGGGGGCCATGTGGGTGTGGTGGTTTCAGCTGTGGGTGGCTGGTACCCGAGCGGGGCTGTGGGGTGGGGGCTGGGTTGTGGGTGTGGCGCCAACCCTCGACCGGGGGCCTGGGTTTCCCGGAGGGTGGAGAGGATCTCGCGATCTGCATAGCCGGTCCCGCGGTTTGCTGTTGAAGCCCTCTTTGGGTGTGGCCGTTCCCTCTCTGGGGCTGCCCGGGCTGGGTGAAGGGGCGTGACCTGCCCCCCTGGGTCTGGTCCACCGTCAATGTGAGGGTGTGGGTCGGGGAAGGGGGATGTTATGGCGCGTCGGCGGCACACGCCGGTGCGGGCCATGGGGCATGGTGCGGGAGGCCGAAGTGGCCTTGGGGATCCAAGGTGGGAGGAGGCGCAGGCAGGACGGCGAACCCGGCATCTGGGTTTCAGCAAACGCTGGCTGGCCTGGAGAGCCGGCCAAGGGAGGGCATTGTGTCTGTGAGGTGTGGAACGGGCCGGAGGGTGGCTGGGCTTCTGGCGGCGACCGGGGTCGCGGTGGCGTTCAACCTAGCAGCAACACCCCTGCACCAGGACAGGGCCTCCGAGTATCCGGTCTGGAAGGTATTGAACTCGTTCATGGCTGCCGGGGTCATGGCGGTGCTGGCCACCGTGTTCCTCCACAGGCACACCGAAAGGAACGGCAGGCCCCACCCACCCCTAGAGCCGCTAGCAACTGCCGCAGAGCCAGGCGCCGGGCCCGTGACCCCACCGGAACAGAGCCCCGCTCCGCAACAGCGACAACGACTGGCCGCGGTCGCCCCATCCCGGCTGTTCAGACCTCCAACGAGCGACACGAGCAACCACACCGGCCGCAGCCCCTAGAGCAGTGAAACGGCCGCCTTGGACGGTCGCCCGGCTAGTGCCCGTGGCCGAAAGACAGGCAAAGCCCCCGCCGCTCACCTAGCCCAGCAGCCCATGGAGGGAACGGCCACACCCAAGGAGAGCTTCAACGGCAAACCGTGGAACGAGCCACACAAGCCGCGAGAATCCCCGCTACCACCCCAATGCCCGGGCCCGCGGCCAAGGGCCGGCACCACCCGAACAACCCAGCCCCACACCACAACCCCCTCGAATACCACCTACCACCAACCGAACCCACCACACCCACACCCACCTGACCAGTGACCCCCGCCCAGCCACAACCCACAAGAGCAGACCACACCACCACACCAGCACAAACCCCCCACATAAGCACCGAAGGCAGGTCAAGCTCCGCCAGACCCTCCTTTACAGCCGAGAGTCCCAACTCGGCACCCACCAGCCGCCTGGCGTCGGCTCGCCCACCCAGCTCAAGCCTTACAGCCCACCGGGCTTCTGCACACCCCGCTCACCCCCGCCTACGCACCCCTGCTCACCCAGCACCCCGCGCACCCACCCCGCACCCCTGCTCGCTACATGCCGCTCACCCACCGCCTGTGCACACTGCTCACCCAGCGCGCGCACGGTGTTCACCGGTCGCGCTCACCCCGACAGACGCGCCCTTCTTCGGGGTGGACGGGCTGGCTGGCGCGGGGGATAGACGGCAAGCGGCTCACCTACCGGCGGGTCACACGGAGGCCTCCCCCTATCTCGTCAACACAACGTTACGGGCCGGGAGGGCGCCTGGCGACGGAGACGAAGGCGAGCGCGGTCGCGAACATGATC
>JAPOVR010000169.1 GCA_026708005.1 Actinomycetes bacterium | reverse complement strand
TGCCGTTGAAGCCCTCTCGGATGTGGCCGTTCCCTCCCGGGGGCTGCCGGGCCACGCAAAGTGGGCTTCCGAGCAGCTCCATGAGCGCGTTCGCGTGCAGTGGGCCGGCCCCACCGAATGCAACGAGCGCGAAATCACGCGGATCGTGGCCGCGCTGCACCGACACCAGCCGAAGACCGCTGAGCATCTTCTCGTTGGCGATCGTGACGATCGCGCCTACCGCCTGCTCGACCGTCATCTCGAGGCGCTCGGCCAGGCTCTGAATCGCCCGGCTGGCTCGCTCGCGATGGAGGTCCATGCCACCTCCGAGCAGGCTCGTCAGGTATCCGAGTGCGACGTTCGCGTCGGTGACGGTGGGCTCGACGCCGCCGCGGCCGTAGCAGGCGGGGCCGGGCAGAGCTCCGGCGCTCTGGGGCCCCACGCGGAGCGCGCCGGTGACCGGAACGTGGGCGATCGAGCCTCCGCCGGCGCCGATCGAGATCACGTCGAGCGACGGGACACGGACGCGGAAGTAGTCGGTCAGGGAGCTCGTGCGCGAGATGGCCGCGTGGCCGTCCCGGCTCAGGGCGACGTCCGTGCTGGTGCCGCCCATGTCGAAGCTGAGAACGCGCCGGACACCGACGAGCTCGCCGAGATGGACGGCGGCGCGGACACCTCCGGCGGGCCCGAGAAGACCGTCTCCACTGGCTGCGATGCCGCCTGGTCCGCGCTCATGACCCCTTCGTCGGAGCGGACGATGTTGACGGTTGCGCGCGGTGCGGCGGGAGCAAGCGAGGCTTGTAGCGCCGTGACGTAGCTGCGCATGGCGGGTTGGACGTAGGCGTTCGCGACCCCGGCCAGCGTTCGCTCGTACTCGTGGAACTCCGGCAGGACCTCGGAGGCGAGGGACACGGGCAGGTCGGGCGCCACCTCGTGCGCTAGCTCTCTGATGTGGACCTCGATGTCGGGTCGCGCGTAGCCGTTGAACAGGGACACGGTCAGTGCCTCGATTCCGCTGGCGACGAGCGCCTCGACGGCGGCACGAACCTCGCGCTCGTCGATCGCCTCGAGGAGCTCACCGCGAGCGCTGATCCGTCCACTGATCTCGGCGATGTCCCTGACGTCAGCCAGCGCGGCCGGTCTGTCCCAGACCATCCAGCCTGAGATCGGGCCAGGCGTCCAGGATCGGGCGATCTCGAGAACGTACCGGAATCCGCGTGTCACGAGGGCGCCGACGCGTGCGCCGGACCCTCGAGGACGGTGTTCGTGGCGATTGTGGTTCCGTTCAGGATAAGTTCGACGCTGTCGGCGTCGACGTCTGCGCGCTCGACCGCCTCGATCACGGCCGCGACGACGCTCTGGGCGGGATCCGTGGCTGTCGGAACCTTGGCGAGGACGGTACGTGAGCCGTCGAGCGGCATTAGCAAGGCGTCGGTGAACGTGCCGCCGACGTCGACGCCAACGAGGTGGCTCATGTCGCCGGCGGGATCAGCCCTCGGAGGCACCGCAGTAGCGTAGCCGGCAAGGCCCCGCGCGCCGGTGGGCGGAGTGAGACCGGTTTGGTCAGGCCGGGCGCGGCTCGCCGCGTCACCACTGGTCGAGCGACATGACGCAACGACCAACGGTCCCCCGCGCGTGGCGGGGTGAGATCACCTTGGTGGTGCCAGGATGGCAGGATGAATCCTGGCACCGCGTCCTGGTAGGTCAGCAGGCGAGCCTAGCCTCGTCGGGTGTGAGGACCGACGGGCCGAGCATGCTCGGCCCCTACACCCTCGGTCAGGCCGGTTCCGCCACCTAGCTCGGCCGCAACGCAACCGAGAGACCGCGCCAACCAACCCCAGCTCCCAGTGAGCCGGGAGCACCCCCGCTAGGAGAGTCTAGCGAAACGCTGGAGCCTGCTAGAGATGCCCCACCGCTGACCCTAGACACCAAGGCTCAGCGCTTCCAACCCCAAAGAAGCAGATGCCGCTTCGCTCCAGCAGTGGGCAAAAACTGCCGGACTCGTGGGTAACCGCTCGAAGCCCCTACCAGCAGACCCGCATGGATGATACAGGCATCCCGCGTTTCGCTAGACCCTCCTAGCCACACACACCCGCGGCCGGCTGCTACGGCACGCCGACTGTAACACGCACCCCCTCCGAACGGGCCGGAAACCCGGCAGCAAACGCCTGCCCCCGTCAAGCCCAGCAGCCCCATGGAGGGAGCGGCCACACCGCGGAGTGCTCTAACGGCAAGCCCCGACGACCGGCCACACAGACCGCCAGATCCTCTCCACCCCCCA
>JAPOVR010000173.1 GCA_026708005.1 Actinomycetes bacterium | reverse complement strand
TTCCCCGACCCACACCCCCACACTCAGAGCGGACCAGCCCCAGGAGAGCACGTCAAGGAAACACGCAGGACTCGAAACGCTCACCCTCCAAGACGCACGCCACACCTACTCCAGCCTGATGATCGAAGCAGGCGCCAACGCCAAAGCCCTCACCACCTACATGGGCCACGCATCCATCACGATCACCTACGACCGCTACGGACACCTCATGCCCGGCAACGAACACCACGCCGCCAACCTCCTCAACACCCTCCTCCAACGCGCCAGCCAAGCATGACCCGCAGCCACCCACACACCACAACAGCATCCCGGCCCAACCCCTCCTAGCCACCCCCGTACACAACACCCACAACCCAACCACCCACCCAAGACACCGGTCCAAAACGCCAGAGACACACGACTAAACCACCACAAACCATGACCCCCGCCCCTGCAGCCCCACCCCAACCACTGGCGCAGAGACTGGCGTACCAACAACAAAATCCCTGCGAAACATGAATACAGATTCAGTCTCTCAAACCGCGCCACGTCATGGAGCCGCGCCAGCTCTGCTTGCACACCGCCGCAACTCCGCTTGCCCATGCTGGGTCGGCCGGGAGAGGTAAGGACACCTGCCGTGTTCATCTCTTGGCGAGGTCTCCTGCAGACGGGAAAGCGTCGACCGACGGCCCCGGTGGTGCATGTCCGCGGGCAGGAACATGGCGAAGCGGCGTCTTGGCACGCCGCTGCTGATCGCCGCACGTGCCCGGAGCCGTTCGAGCCGACCCACGCATCCCCTCGCGGGCCGTCTCGGCACGTCGCGCCCCGAGCAGGAGGCCCGCACAGAGCAACGCCCTAGGATCTCTGCCGGAGACTGTATGGACAAGCGCGAGCGCAAGGACATCCTGGGTCAGTGGGGCGTGCGAGGCAGCTCGGTTCGCGAGCAGGAACGCGCGGAGCTGATCGATCGCGATCTGGAGGGCAGTCCGATGAAGGGACGCCGCCTCCGGGCACGGCTTCGAAACTTCCGCCCGGCTCTCGATCGCTACGTCACCTCGCTCGGGGGCCCGCTTCCCTACATGCAGCGGCTGCGAGCGATCGATGAGAAGACCGAGGAGTGGCTGCGTGCGCTCGATGAAGCCTGGCGCAAGGTTGCACAGCAGTGTCGCGGGGACGCGACGGCGTTTGCGGGCCGGTGGCGGGAACGGGTCGAGGCGTGCGACTTCGGCGAAGTCAACGACATGATCGAGTGCCACAACCGTTTCTTTCCGACCGAGGCTCGCCTGCCAATGGATGTCAAGCGCCGAGACTTCGTTCTGATCAGAGGGGAGCCCTACCGCAAACCGTTGCTCGATGATGCTTGGGTACTCGAGCGCTTCCCGCCAGATCTCGATGCGGCGCTTGGCCGCCCAGATCGGCTCGCTCCAGACGCGCGACGGCGAAAGCCGGCCGCTCGAGACCTGAAGCGATAGCTGCGCTGTTCGCTCGGCCTCGTCCTCTGTCCGAGCCGCTCCGCGGGTCCTGGCTGAAGTCCAGCCGCGGGCCGAGCGAGCGCCTCGAAGCTCTCGTGGTCGCAGCCGGCGTGCCCTTCCGTCGGCCGCGGCTAGACGACGCCGGCCTCGGCGAGCGCGTGCAGGTCGGCCTCAGTCAGACCGAGCAGCTCGCCGTAGACTTCAGCGTTGTGCGTGCCCTTCGCCGGCCCGGCGTGGCTGATCCGGCCCGGCGTGGCGGAGAGCTTCGGTACGGGGCTCTGCATCCGCAGCTGACCGAGCTCATCGTCGGCGACCGTCGTGATGTTCCCGCGAGCCTCGTAGTGAGGATCCTCGAAGATGCCGCTGATGTCATGGGCGGGACCGACCGGTGCCTCGGCCTCGGCGAACCGCTCGAGCACCTCGTCGAGGGTGAGCCTGCCGATTCCCGCCTGGATGCGCTCGTCGAGCGCGTCGACGTTCGCGACGCGCTTCTGATTGTCCGCAAACCGCGGGTCCTCAAGCATGTCTTCGATTGAAAGCACCTGGCAGATTCGCTCGAACGTGCTCGTGGTTGCGCCGGCAATCGCCACCCATCGCCCGTCGGAGGTCTGGTAGGTGTTGCGGGGGGCGACGTGCGGGATCCGACTACCGCTTCGCTCCTGCACGGCCCCCATCTGGTCGTAGTCCACGACGTGGGGCCCGAGCAGCGTGAAGAGCCCTTCGTAGAGGCCCAAATCGATGAACTGCCCCTCGCCTCCGCCGGTATCCCGGTGGTAGAGCGCCATCGTGATCGCAAAGGCCGCATGGATCGCAGTGCTCGCATCGCCAAGCCCGAAGGCTGGCAGCAGAGGTGGTGCGT
>JAPOVR010000008.1 GCA_026708005.1 Actinomycetes bacterium | reverse complement strand
CTGCCGCCGGGAACAACAAGGGCGAACCGGCCGCCAGGGTTGCCGACCCCGGCCACGTCCTTCGCGGACGCCGGCGCCACCGACCCCCCAAGCGCCAGCGACCCCGGCTGCCGCGGGCAGCGACCAGCGAGCGCGAGCTACCGGATCAGCCATCAACGGCGGCTATGGCAACGACCGCGTCAACGGCGACGCCGGTGTCGACATGATCCGTGGCGACAAGGGCGACGACACCCTGTACGGCGGTGGCGGCGACGACACCATCGATGGTGACAAGGGATCCGACATGATCCGTGGCAGCCCGGGCTGTGACACCGCGAAAGTCGGTGAGGGCGACCGGGCGCGGGGGGTCGAGAACCCTATGTAGCGACCTCTGAGCGTAGCGACCTCTGAGCGGGGTATTTTTGAAAACGGGGAGGGGTCGGGCGGTCGGCCCCTCTCTCTTGTTGCCCGCTTCGTCTGCAGGCCCCCGGCGGCCGTGCAGCCGGGGAATCGCCCTCTGGGCTCCTTTCAGGGGTGTGGGGGGCCTGCGAGAGGTCGGGCAAGAGGTTTTTCCTGGGGGAACTACCTAGAAGGTTTCTGGCCAGAAGCCGCCTGCAGGCGGCGAGCGCTGCCGCGCTGAAGACGACGAGTCTTGTGATACTCCTGGACGGCGTGCGTGCGCGTCTGCTGCTGGCCGGGGCCGCCGCGGCCGCGCTCATCGGCGTCGTCGCCGTGGTCTTCGTCGCAGCGGCGCCTGAGGAGAGCGCGATGCCTTCCGAACCGCTGCGGCGCAGCCCCGCCCCTGCGCCGGCCGGGATCCTGGCCCCGCCTTCGGTTCCGACGGGAGATACCCGGGCCGGGGCAGAGGTGTTCGTTGCCGCCGGCTTCGGAAACTGCCACACGCTGCTCGCCGCCGGCGCCACAGGGACGATCGCGCCGGCTCTCGATGGCAGAACACCCAGCTACGAACGCTTCCTGGCCCAGGTGACCGAAGGCGGATTCGGCATGCCCGCCTACCGGGGCCAGCTCACCGAGACCGAAATCGAGGATGTCGTCGCGTTCGTGCTCGACGCGATCGCACCCCCGTAGCGTGCGACACAGCCGCTTCCTCTCGTCGAGCCCGACAAGGACGAGGGGCCGGGCAACGACTCGGCCAGGTGCAGGAGCGGACCGGGCCTCCAGACGAGACGTCAGCCCGACAAGAGACAGGACTGAGACGCGGCGCCGAGACGCCTTGCCCGCTACCATGTCCCCCGTACGTCGAACGAGTAACGGCTACGCATCACCGCGTCTCCCTACACGTTCATGACCCGCAAGGGAGAGTTGCAATGGCAACCGGAACAGTCAAGTGGTTCAGCGATACGAAGGGCTACGGTTTCATCACGCCCTCTGACGGGGGCGCCGATGTCTTCGTCCATCACACCGGCATCGTCGGCGAAGGCTTCAAGACGTTGGCCGAGGGCGCAACCGTGGAGTTCGAGACCACCCAAGGCGAGAAGGGGCCTCAGGCAACGAACGTCGTCACGACGTCGTAGCTGACAGCCGAACGTTCGGGCGGCTGAGCCGCCAAGCGCTCTCGTGGTCGCGGCCGCTCGCCGCCCTGGGGGTTTGTCTGCGAGGATGACGTGACAGATGCAGCGTGCGCTGTCAGATGCAGCGTGCGCTGTCGACGTCCGCGTTCGCTTGGGCGCTCGGCTTCGCGCGCCTGATCCTGCAGGAGAGGAGCCGCGATCATGACCTACGACGCGACAGCGAGCGGGCTGCAAGCCGCCTTCCAGGCGTGGGCGGACGCCCTCAACGCCGGTGACCTCGACGCGTTCTATGCGTTCTTCGACGAGGAATCGGAGGTTCTCGACGAGGACTACCCGTGGCGCCTCAGCAAGGCCGAGTTCATCGACCACATCAACTTCCACGCCGCCGGCGGCGGACAGGGGTTGTGGGAGTTCTTCCAGTGGCTGCCCCGCGATGTCGAGGCCAAGACCTGGGGCTCGACCGGCAACGTCAGTGGGTTCTCGACCTTCCGCGGCAAGCCGCGGGATGCGGGCTTTCGGCAGCGGTTCATGGGTTTCACCATCGGCTGGCACCACACGGGAGAGACGTGGCAGATCGTCTCCTGGCACCAGAGCGTGCTCGCAGGCCGGATCGAGGGCGCTTCCCCCAGCTAGCGCTCCTCGCCGTCAATCCCCCGGCGCGTTGCCCAACCCGGTCTCCCGGGAAAAGCCGGGATGCCGGGCAGCTCGGTCATGGGCGGGACCGGTGGAAATGCGTTTTCTTGGCCTGGAGGATGATCGAGCGCGGGGCAGGGATGCGGGGTTGGCCGGTCGCAGTCGGGCGGGGTGTTGGCCGTCATGGGGTGGTGGTTGTCTGTGTGAGGCGCGCGTCG
>JAPOVR010000127.1 GCA_026708005.1 Actinomycetes bacterium | reverse complement strand
GCCGTTGAAGCCCTCTCGGATGTGGCCGTCCCCTCCCGGGGGCTGCCGGGCCAGGTGAAGAGCGGACGGGTAACCGGCCGCGGCCAGGCCGGCACGGCCCGGTTGGTGAACCCTGGGTGCGTTGTCCGCGCCCAGGTGCGCGGGAAACGGCCTGTGGGCAGTCGAATAGCCTCGGTGAGGCTGTGGGAGCACACTTGCCGGCCCGGATGCGCCGGGCCACCCCGGTAGCCAGGGTATTGTCGGGAGTATCTTCCCCTACCGCGGCCGGCAGCCGCAAGGGCCGCCCGTCGTGGGTTCGGGCCGCCAACGGGGCCGGGTGGGCCCAGACGTGAATTACGGCAGGCAGAGCGCAGCCGGATCCGGGACCCGCCGGCCGGCCACAGACGCCCCGTCTTGGGCTGCCGGCGCGCCACCCCGGTGCCCCTCCTGCCGCCAGATGCGCCCCCGCCCGCCTGCGGCCAGGCCGTCCAGGCCCCAGGCTCGGCGGTAGGGCAGTGACCCGCCGGTAGCCGCCCAGACCGAAGCCCATGAGCCAGCTCCACGATAGCGGCCCCCCCCAGGGCGCCGCTCCTACCGTCCGGCAAACGGGCACGGCAGCGCTGGCCGGGGCCGGGGACGCTGGTGAGGATAGTTTTTTGTATGGGGTGGGCCAGCCCCTGTGGTTGGTGCAGAGCCCCAAGCCGGACGAAGCTAACAGGCCCCAGACACCCTGTCGATTGGCGTGAGGCCAGCAGCTCCTCCCATGACTCCTTGATCTGCTGGTACTCGTGCCTGCACCGCTCGGGCCGGCAGGCCGGCCAACGGACACCGGGTGGTGGGAAGGAACGAACGAGAACGCGAACGGGTCCCACCCGTGCAGCCAGCAAAGGATGTTTGTGTCACACTGCTCATGCTCATCCCGGTAGTCAGCCGCCGCAGTGCTACCGCGATGCTCGCCAAGCATCCTGAACAGCACAGCCGTGTCGTAGGCGGCCCAGTCCTCGTAGTCATGGTGCGCTATTGCAAACACCGTCGCGAACGGGACAGGGGCAGGCTGGCTGACGCGGCCGTTGTCCGTTTGGCCCCGGTGATTTAGGGCGGAGCGGAAGGCTGCTCGGCACAGCGGGGCCCGCTGAGCAAGCGCTGCCCGGCTTGGTTGGCGTCTGTCCGTCCGGACCCACGCCTAGGGTCCTTTTGCGGCGCTAGCGACTGGTTCGTCTTTGGTGGCCGGCGGGGCAGCGGCGGCGCCTCTGGATGTCCGGGGCGTGAAGACGAGCGTGCTTGTCGAGCTGGAGGAGCGCGCCTTCTTGCCCTGAGCCTGAGCTGGCGTTCTGCCGGTCCGCTCGCCTGCCGGGGCTGCACGGGCGCCAGGTAGCTTTGTCGGCGTGGATGCGGTCGGTTTTGCGCTGCTTGCGGGCGGGCTCCTTGGGGTGTCGGCCGTCCTGGTCCGCATGGGTCTGCGCGCGGTGCCGGACGTGAATGCCAGCGCCTTCGTGATCAGCTTCATCGCTCTTCTTGTCACGGTTGCGCTGGCGCTCGCGCTGGGCGTCGCGCCGGACGAGGTGAGAATCGGCGAGCTCTGGCCGTTCCTGGCGATCGGCGTGTTCGTGCCTGGAGCGGCCCGTCTCCTCTACGTTCAGGCTGTGCACGACGCGGGCCCGTCGCGGGCCGCGATCCTCGTTGGGACCGCGCCGCTCCTGTCGGTTCTGATCGCAGTCTCTGTGCTTCGCGAGCCGATCGGGCCTGCTCTTGCTGCGGGGACGCTGCTCATCGTGGGCGGCGGGATCGCGCTCGTCCGGGAGCGCGTTCGCCCAGCTGAGTTCAAGGTGGTTGGGCTGCTGCTGGCGGTTCTCGTGGCGATTCTCGTGGCGATTCGCGACAACGTTGCTCGCTCGGTGACCAGCGGCGTTGACGTCGCGCCGGTCATCGAGATTGCCGCCGTGCTCGCGACGGCGTCCGTAACCGCGTTCGTCTTCCTCGTGATCGGCAGTCGGGGCAGGGGTGTGCTTGCTCGCACGAGGCAGGTTTTCATTCCGTTCCTGCCGATGGGGGTGCTTGCCGGGTTCGCCTCGCTTGCAGTGCTCGAGGCGCTCGATCGAGGCCCGGTCACCGTTGTCGCCCCCCTGGTTGCGACTCAGGCGCTGTGGGGTGTCGTGTTCTCCAGCCTCCTCGTGCGACAAACCGAGGCGATCACCGGCCGCATCGTCGCGGCGGCGGTTTGCGTGGTCGGGGGCGGCGCGCTGATCGGCATCGCCCACTAGGAGGGCTTGGCGTTATTCGGTGGCCGGGTTGGTTTTGCGGTCTTGGCGGTGCCCTGTCTGCCGTGCGGAGGCTGGTCTGCGTCAGACCGGTCCTCCGGCCCAGTCCTGTTTGACGTGCTCTCCTGGGGCTGGTCCGCTCTGAGTGTGGGGGTGTGGGTCGGGGAA